>NZ_JARXYR010000002.1:1524988-1834983 GCF_029893635.1 Variovorax sp. TBS-050B
CGACTGGGCCGTGCTCTGGCGCTTCGCCGCGAAGCACCGCATCACCTTCTTCGGCGCGGGCGCGGCCTACTTCACCAACTGCATGAAGGCCGGCGTGGTGGCTGCCGACTGCGGCGATCTCTCGCGCGTGCGCGCGCTCGGCAGCACCGGCTCGCCGCTCTCGGAGGAGGTGCAGCGCTGGGGCTCGCAGCAGATCCTCGATGCGGGCGCGCCGGAGGTCTGGTGGTGCAACATCTCGGGCGGCACCGACTTCTGCGGCGCCTTCATCGGCGGCAACCGCGAGCTGCCCGAAGTGCCCGGCCAGATGCAGTGCCGCGAACTCGGCCACGCGGTCGAAGCCTGGAACGAGGCGGGCGAGTCCGTCATCGGCGAGGTCGGCGAGCTGGTCTGCACGCAGCCCATTCCCTCGATGCCGCTCTGCTTCTGGGGCGACGAAGGCAACGCACGCTACCTGTCGAGCTACTTCGATACCTATCCCGGCGTGTGGCGCCACGGCGACTGGATCCGGATCGGCGCGGATGGCGGCTGCGTCATCTACGGCCGCAGCGACGCCACCATCAACCGCCAGGGCCTGCGCATGGGCACGAGCGAGATCTACAGCGCCGTCGAGGCGCTGCCCGAAGTGCTCGATGCGATGGTGGTCGACCTCGAATACCTCGGCCGCGAGAGCTACATGCCGCTCTTCGTCGTGCTGCGCCCCGGCGTGACGCTCGACGCCGCGATGCGCGCGAAGATCGACGGCGCGATCAAGACCTCGCTCTCGCCGCGCTTCTTGCCCAACGACGTGTTCCAGGTCGCCGAGATACCGCGCACGCTTTCGGGCAAGAAGCAGGAGCTGCCGATCAAGAAGCTGCTGCTCGGCCAGCCGGTCGAGAAGGTGGTGAACCGCGAGGCCATGGCCAACCCGGCTTCGCTCGACTGGTTCGTGGCCTTCGCGGCGCAGCGCGCGTCCGCCTGAGGCCGCGGCGCCGCGTGCGCGCTGCTAGCGCGCGTCGTGGAAGATGATGCCGAGGGTGTGCCGCTGCCCCGAGCGCACGCGGCTCACGCCGTGGCGCATCGTGACGCGGTAGCTGCCGCGCGTGCCCGCCACCGGCCGCTGGTTGACCGCGAACACCACCGCCTCGCCCTGCGCGAGCGCCACCACCTCGGCGCGCGACTGCATGCGCGGGCGCTGCTCGGTCAGCACGAACTCGCCGCCGGCGAAGTCCTCGCCCGGCCGGCTCAGCAGCACCGTGAGCTGCAGCGGGAAGTGCAGCTCGCCGTACAGGTCCTGGTGCAGGCAGTTGTAGTCGCCTTCGCCGTAGCGCAGCAGCAGCGGGGTGGGGCGCAGCTGGCCCGCTGCGTGGCAGCGCGCGAGGTAGGTGGCATGGTCCGGCGGATGGTCGGCCGGCTGCCCCATCGCGGCCGCCCAGGCGTTCGCCAGCGGTGCGAGGCGCGCATAGAGCGCGGCGCGCCAGCCGGCGAGCAGCGGCGGCAGCGGGTTCGCGAAGTACTGGTACTCGCCCTGGCCGAAGCCGTGGCGCTGCATCACGACGCGGCTGCGGAAGCGGGCGGGCTCGTCGTACATCGCGGCGAGCGCGCGGCATTCGTCGGGCGTGAAGAGCACGCCGGTGTTGGCCGAGCCGCGGGCGGCAAGGTCGTTCTCGATGCGCGGCCAGTCGAGGGCGGCCACGCTGCGGGCGATGGAAGTCTGCATGGCGCCAGTCTCGCGCCGCGGCGGCGCGGGCGCTCGCCGTTTCCGGACATCGGTCCGGCGGGCGGGCGCGGTGCGGCGGCTAGAGCCAGACGCCGTTGGTCGGCATCTGGATGTTCGTCGCCGGGTCGCTGCCGGTCACGAGCGCGCCGATCGCCAGGCTCAGCAGCGCGATGAAGATGCTCGCGAAGAACGCGGTCCAGAAGCCCGAGAGCTTGAAGCCGCGCACCAGCGCGGCCACCAGCATGATCATCAGCGCATTGATCACGAGCAGGAAGAGCCCGAAGGTCAGCAGCGTCAGCGGCAGCGTGAGCACGATCAGGAGTGGCTTGACGACGGCGTTGGCCAGACCCAGCAGCAGCGCCGAGACCACCAGCGCCGACGTGGTCTCGAACTTCAGGCCGCGGAAGATCAGGCTCGCGACCCACAGCGACAGCGCCGTGATCGCCCAGTGCACGAGAAAGGGAGCGATGTTGTTCAGCATGGTGGTGAAGGAAGAGGGCGCGGGACGTTGCGCCCGGCGCTGCGGGCCATCATATCGGCGCGCCGCGCCCCGGCATCAGCCGCGCTGCGTTTCCGCCAGCAGCCAGTCGCTGAAGCGCTTCAGCAGCGGACGCTGGTCCGCGCGCTCCGGCGTGACGAGGTAGTAGGCGCGCTCGCCCGCGAGCGGCCGCGCGCAGGCCACCACCAGCTCGCCGCGCGCCAGTTCGTCGGCCACCAGCATGGTCGGCATCAGCGCCACGCCGAACCCGTGCGAGGCCGCCGCCGCGAGGATGGAGAACAGCTCGTAGCGCGGCCCGCCGCGCGCATTGGGCGCATCGACCTGCTGCGCATCGAACCACTGGCGCCAGCCGTCGGGCCGCGTGCTCTGCTGCAGCAGCGGCATCTTCGCGATGGCCGCTGGCGCCACCGGGCGGCCGCGCGGCAGCAGCGAAGGGCTGCACACCGGCACCACGTCCTCGTGCATCAGCATGAGCGCGCGCGTGCCGGCCCAGTTCTCGACCTGCGCGGGCGTGCCGGCGTACAGCGCCGCGTCGAACTCGGCATCGGCGAAGAGAAAAGGGCGCGTGCGCGTCTCGATGTGCACCAGCACGTCGGGCTGCAGCGCCGCGAAGCCCTTGAGCCGCGGCATCAGCCAGCGCGTGGCGAAGGTGGGCACGGCCGCGAGCGAGAGCGAGCCGCCTTCGCCCTGGTGCGCCATCGCGTCGAGCGTGTCGCGCTCCATCGCCTCGAGCCGCTTGGCGGTCTGCCGCGCATAGGCCGCGCCGCTCGCCGTGAGCGCCACGCCGTGACGCGTGCGGCGGAACAGCGCCACGCCGAGGAAGGCCTCCAGCGTGCCGATCTGGCGCGAGACCGCGCTCTGCGTGAGCGCGAGTTCCTGCGCGGCGCGCGTGTAGCTCTCGTGGCGCGCTGCGGCGTCGAAGCACACGAGGGTCTGCAGGGGCGGGATCTTGCGGCGCATGTATGCCGCGAGTGTATGACTGGATCGGCATTGCCACCAATGGAAACCGCGCTGCGAAGCCGGGCCAGATGTGCGGCCAGCGCATATCTGGGTGAGGATTCATCGTTTGCGCACGGGCAGGCCCGCGGCTAGGATCGGGCCCATTCCCCCTTTTTCTCCGGAGACAGCCACATGGCCGCCAAAGCGCAATTCCACTGGGACGACCCGTTCCTGCTCGACCAGCAACTGACCGACGACGAGCGCATGATCCGCGACGCGGCCAATGCCTACTGCCAGGAGCGCCTCGCGCCGCGCGTGCTCGAAGGCTTCCGCACCGGCGAGACCGACCCCGCCATCTTTCGCGAAATGGGCGCGCTCGGCCTGCTCGGCCCGACGATCCCCGAGCAGTACGGCGGCCCCGGCCTCAACTACGTGGCCTACGGCCTGATCGCGCGCGAAGTCGAGCGCGTCGATTCGGGCTACCGCTCGATGGCCAGCGTGCAGAGCTCGCTCGTGATGGTGCCGATCTTCGAATTCGGCAGCGAAGGGCAGAAGCAGAAGTTCCTGCCCAAGCTCGCCACCGGCGAATGGATCGGCTGCTTCGGCCTCACCGAGCCCGACCACGGCTCCGACCCCGGCAGCATGGCCACGCGTGCCAAGAAGGTGCCGGGCGGCTACTCGCTCACCGGTTCCAAGATGTGGATCAGCAACTCGCCGATCGCCGACGTGTTCGTGGTCTGGGCCAAGGAGGTCAGCGAGGGCGGCGCCGTCGGCCCGATCCGCGGCTTCGTGCTCGAGAAGGGCATGAAGGGCCTGAGCGCCCCGGCGATCCACGGCAAGGTCGGCCTGCGCGCCAGCATCACGGGCGAGATCGTGATGGACGGCGTGTTCTGCCCCGAGGAGAACGCCTTCCCCGAAGTGCAGGGCCTCAAGGGTCCGTTCACCTGCCTCAACAGCGCGCGCTACGGCATCTCCTGGGGTGCGCTCGGCGCGGCCGAAGACTGCTGGCACCGCGCGCGCCAGTACACGCTGGACCGCAAGCAGTTCGGCCGCCCGCTGGCCGCCAACCAGCTGATCCAGAAGAAGCTCGCCGACATGCAGACCGAGATCACGCTCGGCCTGCAGGGCAGCCTGCGCCTCGGCCGCATGAAGGACGAGGGCACGGCCGCGGTCGAGATCACCTCGATCATGAAGCGCAACAACTGCGGCAAGGCGCTCGACATCGCCCGCATGGCACGCGACATGATGGGCGGCAACGGCATCAGCGACGAGTTCGGCGTGGCGCGCCACCTCGTGAACCTCGAGGTGGTCAACACCTACGAAGGCACGCACGACATCCACGCGCTGATCCTGGGCCGCGCGATCACGGGCATCGCGGCCTTCGCGAACTGACCTGAAATCGGACCGCCGAACGCAGAAGAAATACAAAAGCTACGCAGAAGTCGCAGAAGAGACCCGAGAAATTTTCTTCTGCATTCCTTTTGCGACTTCTGCGAAACCTTCGCGCCCTCTGCGTTCTGCCCCCGTATTCCTCCAGCCTCCAACATGACCCCAGCAGCCCTCGACGGCATCAAGGTTCTCGATCTTTCCCGCGTGCTCGCGGGCCCGTGGTGCACGCAGATCCTGGCGGACCTGGGTGCCGACGTCATCAAGATCGAACGTCCCGGCGTCGGCGACGACACGCGCACCTGGGGCCCGCCCTTCATCAAGGACGCCCACGGCAACGACACCGACCAGGCCAGCTACTTCACCGCCTGCAACCGCAACAAGCGCTCGGTCACGGTCGACATGGCCACGCCCGAGGGGCAGGCGCTGCTGCAGCGCATGGCGGCCCAGGCCGACATCGTGGTCGAGAACTTCAAGACCGGTGGCCTCAAACAGTACGGCCTCGACCACGAGAGCCTGCGCGCGGCCAACCCGCGCCTCATCTACTGCAGCGTCACCGGCTTCGGCCACGACGGCCCCTATGCCGAGCGCGCGGGCTACGACCTGATGATCCAGGCCATGACCGGCATGATGAGCATCACCGGCCGTCCCGACGGCGAGCCCGGCGGCGGCCCGCTGCGCGTGGGCGTGGCGCTCACCGACCTGTTCACCGGCGTCTACGCCAGCACCGCGATCCTGGCCGCGCTGCAGGTGCGCGACCGCACCGGCGAGGGCCAGCACATCGACATGGCGCTGCTCGACGTCGGGATGGCGATCCTCGCCAACCAGGCGAGCGCCTTCCTCAACACCGGCCGCGCGCCGCAGCGCCAGGGCAACACGCACCCGAGCCTCGCGCCGTACCAGGACTTCCCGACGCAGGACGGCGCGATGCTGCTCGCGATCGGCAACAACGGCCAGTTCGCGCGCTTCTGCGAGGCGGCGGGCCGCCCCGAGTGGGCCGCCGACGCGCGCTTCGCCACCAACACCCTGCGCGTGAAGCACCGCGGCGTGCTGATCCCGCTGATGGAGGAACTCACGCGCACCCGCACCACGGCCGAGTGGGTCGCGCTGCTCGAGGACAAGGCCGTGCCCTGCGGCCCGATCAACGACATCGCCCAGGCCTTCGACGACGCGCAGGTCAAGGCGCGCGGCCTCGCCGTCACGCTGCCGCGCGATGCGGGCGACGGCATCGCCAGCATCACCGGCGTCGCGAGCCCGCTGCGCCTCTCGGCCACGCCGCCGGTGCTGCGCCATGCACCGCCCGCGCTCGGGCAGCACACGCGCGAGGTGCTGGCCGAGTTCGGCATCGACGGCGCGCGCTTCGAGGCCTTGCGCGCGGCGGGCGTGGTCTGAGGCGCCCGCGGCCGCCTCAGCCCGCGCGCCCCACGATCGCCACCGCGAACACCGCCATGCCGAGCAGCAGGTTCAGGCTCACGAGCATGCGCACCGTGTGGAGCCGCGCGCCCGCCGCGGGCCATGCGCTCTGCTCGATCGCGCGGCGCAGCGCGGGGAACACCGCGGCGCGGATGTAGACGTAGACGCCGGCCATCACGAGCGCGATGCCCATCATCGCCTCGATGCGCCAGTGCAGCCCGCGGAACCCGCCCGCGCGCATCACCATTGCGAAGCCGCTCGCGAACAGCAGCGTGACGGCCGCATCCACGCCGACGAAGAAGCGCCGGAGCGCCGCGGCCATGGTGCGCAGGCGCAGCGGCGGCTCGAGCGTGGCGATCACGGCGGGGCGCACCGCGAAATGCATGGTGGCCATGCCGCCGACCCAGAAGGCGGCTGCGAGCAGGTGGACGAGAAGCAGGACGACGTAGGACATGGGTGCCGATCAGAACACCGAAAGCCATGTGCGCGCAATCTCGGCGCGCTTGCGTTAAAACCCCGGGTCCCGCACATGCAGCAACGATGAGGCATCCATGACCCGTTCCGTCGCCGAGAAACGCGCCGAATTCCGCGCGCTCCACCAGCAAGGCTGTTTCGTTCTCCCCAACCCCTGGGACGCGGGCAGCGCGCGCTACCTGCAGGGCCTGGGCTTCAAGGCGCTGGCCACCACGAGTTCGGGCCATGCCTGGTCGCAGGCGCGGCCCGACGGCGGCGAGACGCGCGACGCGGTGCTCGCGCACCTGCGCGAGATCGTCCAGGCCACCGACCTGCCGGTCAACGCCGACTTCGAGAACGGCTTCGGGCGCGATGCCGACGAGGTGGCGGAGAGCGTGCGCCTCGCAATCGAGACCGGCGTGGCGGGCCTCTCGATCGAGGACTCGACCGGCGATGCCGCCGACCCGCTGTTCCCGGTCGAGGTCGCGGTGGCGCGCATGCGCGCCGCGCGCCGCGCCATCGATGCCGCCGGCGGCGACACGCTGCTCGTGGGCCGCGCCGAGAACTTCATCGTCGGCCGGCCCGACCTCGGCGATGCGATCGCACGCCTCAAGGCCTATGCCGAGGCCGGCGCCGACTGCCTCTATGCGCCAGCCATCCGCACCCGCGAGCAGATCGAAGCGGTGGTCGCGGCGGTCGCGCCCAGGCCGGTGAACCTGCTGCTCGGCTGGACCAGCGACCTCACGCTGAAGGACGCGGCCGCGCTCGGCGTGCGCCGCATCAGCGTGGGCGGCGCGCTCGCTCGTGCGGCCTGGGGCGGCTTCGAGCGCGCGGCGCGCACGATGGCCGAAGAAGGACGCTTCGACTTCGAAGGCGCGGCCTCGGGTGCCGAACTCAACAAGTTCTTCAGGGGCTGACGACCGCCGCATGGACGCGCTGCTCGCGGAGGTGCGCGCCTGCAATGCCTGCGCCGCGCACCTGCCGCTCGGCCCGCGCCCGGTGGTGCAGGCGAGCGCGGGCGCGCGGCTGCTGATCGTGGGCCAGGCGCCGAGCATGACGGTGCACGCCACCGGCCGGCCCTGGGACGACCGCAGCGGCGAGCAGCTGCGCCGCTGGCTCGGCGTCGAGCGCGACCTGTTCTACGACGCCTCGCGCATCGCGATCATGCCGATGGGCTACTGCTACCCCGGGCGCGGCACCAGCGGCGACCTGCCGCCGCGCCGCGAATGCGCCGCGCTCTGGCATGAGCGCCTGCTCGCGCAGATGAAGCACATCGAGCTCACGCTGCTCGTGGGCCAGTACGCGCAGCGCCACTTCCTCGGCGATGCGCGCAAGGGCGGCGTCACCGAGACGGTGGCCGCCTTCGCCGAGTACGCGCCGCGCTTCATGCCGCTGCCGCATCCCTCGCCGCGCAACACCGGCTGGTTCAAGCACCATCCATGGTTCGAGCGCGAGGTGCTGCCCGTGCTGCGCGCGCGGGTGCGCCAGGCGCTCGCGGCCGGTCAGGGCGCCGCGCCGAAGGGTGGCGCTGCATAGACCACGCGCCCGCCGACCACCGTCATCAGCGAGGCGGTCTTCGCGATGCGCTCCACCGGCACCGAGAAGAAATCCTGGTCGAGCACCGCGAAGTCCGCGAGCTTGCCGACTTCGAGCGTGCCGCGCTTCGCCTCGTCGAAGCTGAACCAGGCGCTGCCCGCGGTGTAGAGCCTGAGCGCCTGCTCGCGCGTGGGCAGCTCGTCGGGGCCGCGCATCGGCGTGCCGCTCACGGTGCGGCCGTCGAGCATCCACTGCAGCGCGACGAAGGGGTTGTACGACGCGACCCGGTGCGCGTCGGTCCCCGCGCCCACGTTCAGGCCCATGCGCAGCGCCGTGCCGATCGGCGGCATGCGGCGCGCCGCCTCGCCGCGCGTGGCGAGCGCGCGGTCGCCCTGGAAGTACATCGCGTCCTGCATCGTCCAGCCCATGCCCAGCGCCTTCATGCGCGCCAGCGTCTGGGGCGAGGCATCGTCGAGGTGCGCGATCGACCAGCGCAGCTGCCGGATCGGCACCTCGGCATCGAGCTTCTCGTACAGCGCGAGCAGGTGGTCGACCGAGCCGTTCTCCTGCCAGTGGATCGTGACCGCCAGCCCGCGCGCCGCGGCCCAGCGGATCAGCTCGTAGAACTTCTCCTTCGCGGCCGCGTCGGGAAAGTTGTTGTTGTACATCGCGAGCGTCACGCGCTCGCCGAGGCCGTTGAACCTGAGCATGTCGTCGCCGAAGCCCATCGGCAGCATCTGCGTGAGCTCGCGGAACTCCTGCAGTTCGGCGCCGGGCTTCTGCGCGAACACGCTGTAGGCCACACGCAGGGTCAGCGCCTTGCGCCGCCACAGCTCGAACAGCGCCGCGTATTGCGAAGGCGCGATGCTGAAGCCGCCCGGATCGACGAGCCCGGTGATGCCGAGGCGGTTGAGTTCGGTGAAGAAGGCGCGCGTGCCGGCCAGGTTGTCGTCGTAGGTCGGCTTGGGCAGCTTGTCGAACAGCGCCGAGATGCCGACGATGTCGCCGGTCATCCAGCCCGGGGCGCCGTCGGGCGCGGCCTTCATGCCCGCGGGCAGCGTGTCGGGCGCCACGCCCATTGCCTCGAGCGCCCTCGGCGTCATCGCCACGGCCTCGTAGAAGAGCTGCACGTACACCGGATGGTCCGGCGCGGCCTGCTGCAGTTCGGCCACCGTGGGGCGGCGCCGTTCGGCGAACTGCTGCTCGGTCCAGCCGCCGGCCACGATCAGCCAGCCGCCGGGCCGCGCGCGCGCCGCGGCCGCGCGCAGCCGCGCCATCGCCTCCGCGATCGTGGCCGCGCCGATCCAGTTGACCTCGGTCGAGTAGCTCAGCGCGGCGCGCACCGCATGCATGTGCGAATCGATCAGCCCCGGGATCACGGTGCGCCCGCCGGCATCCACGCTGCGCGTGGCGGGCCCCGCGAGCGCGCGCACCTGCGCGGCGCTGCCGACCGCGACGATGCGGCCGTCGCGCACCGCGAGCGCCTCGGCCATGGTCCCGGCCGCGTCGAGCGTGGCGATCTTCGCGTGGGTGACGACGAGGTCGGCCGGCTGGGCCTGCGCGGCGCCGCACGGCAGCGCGGCGGCGGCGAACGCGGCGAGGGCTGCGAGAAGGGCGCGGCGCATGAAACCGATGCACCCCGCTGCCGGGTGCGCCGCTCGAGGGAGCGTCGAGCGACACGAAGTGCGCGAGGGACGGGGTGGGTTCATCTCAATCCACCTTGATGCTCGCGGCCTTGACGACCTGCTGCGCCTTCGCGGTCTCGTCGACGATGAACCGGTTGAACTGGGCCGACGGCATCGTGAACGGTTCGGCGCCAAGCTTCTCGAGCCTTTCCTTGACCTCGGGCGAGACCATGATCTTCGCGACCTCGGCCTGCAGGCGCTCGACCACCGGCTGCGGTGTCTTCGCGGGGGCGAACAGGCCGACCCAGAACAGGTACTCCGAGCCCGGCACGCCGGCCTCCACCGTGGTGGGGGCGTTCGGCAACACCGGCGAGCGCTTGGCCGTGCCCACCGCCAGCGCCTGCAGCTTGCCCGACTGGATCAGCGGCAGCGCCGAGACCATCGGTGCGAAGAAACCAGTCCACGCGCCCCGCCATGACCTCGGTCATCGCCTCGGGCGTGCCGCGGAACGGCACGTGCTGCGCCTCGACGCCGGCCGCGAGGCGGAACACCTCGGCATTCATGTGCGTGGCCGAGCCGTTGCCGGCGGAGCCGTAGTTGAGCGCGCCGGGCCTGGCCCTGGCCTTTGCGACCAGGTCCTTCACGTCGGCGAAGTGCGAGGGCGCGCTGACCAGCACGTTGGGCAGGCTCGCCATCGGCGTGATGCCGGTGAAGTCCTTCACCGTGTCGTACGAGAGCCCCTTGTAGATCCACGGATTCACCAAGTGCCCGGCCGAATGCACCAGCAGCGTGTAGCCGTCGGCCGGCGCCTTGGCCGCGAGCGCCGCGCCCAGCGTGCCGCCCGCGCCGGGCTTGTTGTCGACCACCACGCTGGTGCCGAGCGCCGGGCCGAGCTTCTCGGCCACCAGGCGCGCGACGATGTCGGTGCCGCTGCCCGCGGTGAAGGGCACGACGAGCCTGATCGGCTGCGTGCCGGGCCAGGGGCCCTGCGCATGGACCGTGCCGAGCGCGCAGCAGCCCAGCAGCGATGCGGCGGCCGCCGCCAGCGTCTGCCGGCGGCTCCAGGTGGGTGTCTTCTTCATGGCGTCTTGTCTCCGTTGGATTTGTATTTCGGTGGGCGATGAATGACGGAAGCGGCGAGGGCGGCGGGCCGCTACGGCGGCGGCGCGTTCGGCATCACCAGCGCCACCAGCACCGGGCGGTTGCCGCGGTTCTCGAGCTGGCGCTTCTCGCCGGGCGCGAAGCGGCAGCTGTCGTAGGGCCCGAGCACTTCCTCCTGGCGCACGCCGTCGATCTCGCCGACCATGTGCAGCTCGCCTTCGAGCACGAGGTAGAGCTTCTCCATGGGCGAGCCGTCCAGGCCGGTGCGGCCGCCGGGCAGGATCTGGCTCATGCCCATCCACATCTGGGTGGACGGACCGGCCTCCTTGCCCTGCAGGCGCAGGCAGCGCATGTCGAAGTGGTTCGGTGCCTCGTAGTGCGGCGCCGCGTCGAAGCGGGTGACGTGCATGGATCTGCTCCTCAGGGCCGCAGGACGACGCGGTCGGTGCTGCCCGAGAGCACCAGCCGGTAGGCGTCGAGGGCGTCGTCGAGCGCGAAGCTGCGCGCGACCGGAAAGGGCTGGAGCGTGCCGCGCTCGAAGCCCTCGCGCATCGCGTCGAGCTGCGCCGTGCTCGCCACGCAGTCCATCGCGAGCGAGTCGATGCCCACGAAGGTGTGCATGCCGCGGTAGAACGCGAAGATGTCGAAGGGCACCGCGCGCTCGTGCGTGGCGATGAAGATCTGCGTCGCGCCCTTGGCCATGGCCTTGTGGCCGGCCTCGAAGTAGGCGCTGCCGACGGTGTTGTAGACGATGTGCGCGCCGCGCCCGTCGGTGAGCTCGCGCACCCGCGTGCCCACGTCGGCATGCTCGCGCGCATCGATCACTTCCACCGGCGCGCTCGCGAAGCCCTCGAACGGCCCGGCGCGCCGCTGCACCGCGATCACGCGCGCGCCGGCCTGCGCCGCGAGCTGCACCGCCGCCTGACCCACCTTGCCGTTGGCGCCGAGCACCAGCACCGTCTGCCCGGCCTGCGGCATGCCGCTGCGGCGGAAGCCTTCGTAGGCGGTGACGAAGGGCACGCCCACCGCGCCCGCCTCGTCCATCGAGATGCCCTGCGGCTTGGCGCGCAGCGCCTGCGCGGGCAGCACGAGATGGCGCGCATGCGAGCCGTCGCGCGTGATGCCGAGGTCGCCGCCCGAGCCGTAGACCTCGCGCCCGATCCATTCGCTGGGCCCGCTCACCACGGTACCCGCGAAGTCGCGCCCCGGCGTGCGCGGCCACACCGCCTGCGGCATCAGGCCGAGCGCGGCCTTCACGTCGCTCGGGTTCACCGCGGCGGCGGCGATGCGCACCACCGCATGGCCAGGCGGCGCGGCGGGCTCGGGCTGCGGCACGGCCTCGAGGCGCAGCGCGTCGAGGTTCGCGGCTTTCTGGTTCACGCGCAGCGCGCGCGCCGCGTGCGCGACGTGCATGGCGGCCGCGGCGCTCATCGCACGGCCTCCTGCGCCACGCGCGCATCGGCCAGGCCGAGCATCGCGCGCGCCTCGCGCGGGTTGGCGATCTCGCCGCCCAGGCTCTGCACGATGTCGCGCGCCTTCGCCACGAGCTGCGCGTTGCTCTCGGCGAGCACGCCCTTCTCGAGGTAGATGTTGTCCTCCATGCCCACCCGCACATGGCCGCCGAGCAGCCACGCCTGCGCGACCATCGGAAACTCCATGCGGCCGATGCCGAAGGCGCTCCAGAAGGCGCCGCGCGGCAGCATGTTGCGCGCGTAGAGCAGGGTCTCGGGCGTGGGCGCGAAGCCGTACTTCACGCCGAGCACGAAGGTCCACATCGCGGGTCCGTCGAGCGTGCCGTCGGCGATCAGGTCGAGCGCGAGGTGCATGTCGCCGGAGTCGAAGATCTCCAGCTCGGGCTTCACGCCCGCCTCGCGCATCACGCGCGCCATGCGGCGCACGTTGCGCGGCGTGTTGATGACCACGTCTGGGCCCGAGTTCATGGTGTTGAGGTCGAGCGAGCACACGTCGGGCCGGATCAGCGCGATGTGCTGCACGCGCGCCTCGGGCGGCAGCAGCGTGGTGCCGGGTGCCGCGACCTTCGGATCGTCCTCGCTCGGGATGAAGCGGCCGCCCGGGCCGGTCGTGAGGTTGACGATCAGCTCGCGGTTTTCGCGCCGGATGCGGTCGACCACCTCGCGGTAGAGCTCGACCTCCATCGAGGGCCGGCCGGTCTCCGGGTTGCGCACGTGGATGTGCACCTGGCCCGCGCCGGCCTCGGCCGCGGCCAGGCACTCGTCGGCGATCTGCCGGGGCGTGATCGGCAGGTGCGGCGTCTGCTCGGGCTTCACGAGGTTGCCGGTGACGGCGCAGGTGATCAGCGTCTTGTTCACAGGTGGCGCCCCCCGTCCACCACGATGCGGGTGCCGGTGACGAAGCGCATCGTGGTCGCGAGCGCCTCGACCGCGGCGGCCACGTCCTCGGGCCGGCCGATGCGGCCGAGCGGCGTGGTGCTGGCCATCTTCTGCGCGAACTCGGCGCCGCGGCCGGGCACGAAGCCCGATTCGACCGCGCCCGGCGAGACCGAGACCACGCGCACCGCGGGCGCCAGCGCCTTGGCGAGCGCATCGCCCACCACGTCGAGCCCGGCCTTGGCCGCGACGTAGGCGAGGTTGCTGCCCACGCCGGTGAAGCCCGCGATCGACGAGATGTTGACCACCAGCCCGTCGCCGCTCGCCCTGAGCATCGGCGCGAAGGTGCGGATGGTGGCGAACACGCCGCGGAAGTTGGCGCGCACGATGTCGTCGATGAGCTCGTCGGTCAGCGCGTCGAGGTCGGCGGCCGGCACCGGCTGCGTGTGGCCGGCGCTGTTGACCAGGATGTCGCAGCGGCCCAGCGTGGCCTTCACTTCCGCGGCGGCGGCGGCGAGGCTGGCCGAATCGACGATGTCGGCGCGGATCGCCGCATGGCGCTGGCCGTCGGCCGAAGGCAGGGCGGCGGCGCGCGCGGCCGCCTCCGCGTCGGCCTTGCGGTGCAGCAGCACGCAGCTGGCGCCGAGCGCGGCCAGCCGCATCGCGGTGGCATGGCCGATGGCGCCGAGGCCGCCGGTGATGACGGCGACCTTGCCGTCGAGTCGGGAAACGGGATCGAAAGTCATGGGCATGAGAACAGTTGGTTGATCGGGGCGATGCCTTTTCGCGGAACACCGCGGAGCCGGCTTTGCCGGGCCGCTGGTGTTGCCCCCGGCGAGGGGGTTGGCGCAGCGACACGAAGTGCGCGAAGCCTGGGGGTGGTCAAGGGATCGGTGGGCGGGGAAACTTCATTTCGCCCGGCTCCAGCTGGAAGTCGTACTGCAAGGTGGCGCTGCCGCCGTCCGGCGCGAGCGCGAAGCGGCCGATCAGCCGCCGCGTCACGCCGAAGGTGGGATCGCTCTCCAGGTTCTCGTCGTCGTCGGCGAACACCTGCGTGATCAGCACTTTGTGGCCCGGCTTGCTGACCATGAAGTGCAGGTGCGCGGGCCGGTTGGGATGGCGCCGCTGCGCGCGCAGCAGCACGCCGCAGGGGCCGTCGGTCGGCACCGGATAGCCCGCCGGGCGCACGCTGCGGAAATGGAAGCGGCCCTCGGCATCGGTGCTGAAGCGGCCGCGCAGGTTCATGTCTTCCTGCGCCGGGTCCTGGTTCTCGTAGAGGCCGACCGGCGAGGCCTGCCACACGTCGACCGTCGCGCCCGCGACCGGCCGGCCCTGCGCATCGCGCACCGTGCCCGTCACCTCGAGCGGAACGCCCGGCGTGCCCGAGCGCGCGATGCTCTCGCCCGCCGCGCAGGCCGGCGAATTCGCGCGCCAGAAGGGGCCGAGCAGCGCGGCAGGCGATTCGCCGTGCGGGTCCTGGTTGTTCTGCAGCGCGACCACGGTCGACAGGCCGAGGATGTCGGCCGCGAGCACCACCTCGTTCTTGCTGTCGCCCGTGGCCTGGCCCAGCGCCACGATGAATTCGAGCGCCTGCTCGAACTCCTCCTCGCTCAGCGCCACCTCGCGGACGAAGGCATGCAGGTGGCGCGTGAGCGCTTCCATCACGGTGCGCAGCCGCGCATCGGGCGTGTGCTTCATCGCTTCGAGCGCGAAGCGCAGCACCGAATCGGGAGAGGTGGCGATGTTCATCGGCGTCATCCGGAGGTTTCTGCAATCGTTTGCATGATCTTAGACCAAAACCCGGAAAAGTAAAATGGCGGTTTCGCGGCGCGCCTGAGTAAAGAAAAGCAGCTTCCTGTCGCACGCCCTTCGACAATCGTTTGCAAGAAACATGAGCACCCACCCGCCTTCCTCGTCCCCCGTGACCATCCGCGACGTGGCGCGCGCCGCCGGCGTGCACGTGTCGACGGTGTCGCGCGCGCTCAGCCCCGGGAAGCGTTCGCTGATCAGCGACGAGGTGCTGCGCGTGGTGGAGGAGGCGGCGCAGCGCCTGGGCTACCGGCCGAACCGCGCGGCCTCGGCGCTGCGCACCGGCCGCACCCACACCATCGGCGTGCTGGTGCCCGACATCACGAACGCGGTGTTCCCGCCGATCCTGCAGGGCATCGAGGCCAGCGCGGCGGCGCGCGGCTACTTCGTCTTCGTCGCCAACGTGGTCGACCATGCGCTCGCACGGCCGGTGCTGGAGCGCATGCTGGCGCAGCGCGTCGACGGCGTGGTCATGGCCACCGCGACGCGCGACGACCCGCTGGTCGACTTCGTGGCCCGCGCCGGCATGACGGCCGTGCTGGTCAACCGCGCCGACGAGACCGGCCGGCTGCCGGCCGTGGTCAGCGACGACCGGCTCGCGATGAAGCTCGCGGTCGATCACCTCGTGGGACTGGGCCACAAGCGCATCGCCCACCTGGCGGGCCCGCAGACCATCCCGACCGGCGTGGGTCGGCGGCTCGGCGTGGAGCAGGCGCTGCGCGACCACCGCATGAAGCCCTTCCGCGTGGTGGAGTGCGCAAGCTACAGCCGCGAGGCCGGCGCCGCCGCGATGCAGCAGATGCTCGAAGCCGGCGCGCCGCCGCAGGCCGTGGTGTGCTGCAACGACCTGGTGGCGCTCGGCGCCTACGACGCGCTGCGCGCGGCGGGACTGCGCGTGCCGCAGGACGTGTCGGTCACCGGCCACAACGACATGCCGCTGGTGGACATGGTCGATCCGCCGCTCACCACCATCCGCCTGCCGCACCGCGAGCTCGGCTGGCGCGCGGCCGAGATGCTGTTCGAGGAGATCGAAGGGCAGGCGCTGTCGGCCTCGACGGTGGTGCTGCGGCCCGAGCTCGTGGTGCGCAAGTCGACGGCGGCGCCTGTCGGGCGCTAGGCGCTGCGCCGCCCGGCCGCCTTGCGCGCCGCGGGCCGGCGCGGCGGCCGGGCCTCCAGCACCAGCTCGGCCGGCAGCGTGTCGTTCCACGACTCGGTGAAATAGGCGCGGTCGCTCGGCACCAGTTGCGGCAGCGTGTCGCGCAGCAGCGCGAGCGAGCCTTCGGCCGCCTTCAGGTCGCCCGCATGCGCCGCGTACCAGGCGTGCTCGAACAACAGGCTGCAGTGCTGCAGCCCGGGGTAGCGCCGGCGTCCGGCCTGGTGGTCGGCGAGCCGGGCCTGCGCCACCTCGACCCAGCGCGCGGGCCAGTGGGCGGCGTCGAAGGCATCGGCGAGCGGGCCGGCCAGTTGCGAGACCGCGGCCCGGTCGAGCGGCGCCTGCGCGCGGAACTGGGCCAGCGTGGGCGGCTGCCCCGCGCTGCGGCAGTGGCCGCGCGCGATGCGCATCAGGTAGATCGCGTTCCAGGCCGAACGGCCCTGGCCGTCGGCATGCCCGCAGAGCCATTCGCTGAAGGCGATCCACTGCACCGCGCGGCGCGTGGTGTCGGCATGGCCGTCATGCGCGAGCGCAGGCAGGTCGGACAGCCCCACGCGGTCGAACAGCCAGGCGGCCATGCCCATGTTGGCCGCGACGTGCTGGGCCGCGTCGAAGGAATGCGATTCGAACGCGGCCGCGAGCGCCTCGCCGAAGCGCTGCAGCGACTCCTCGGCGAGCGCGGCGGCCTGCGGCCTGTCGTCGGCCGCCAGGCTCAGCGCGCGCGAGCGGCAGGCGAGCGCCCACAGGTTGCACCATTCGAAGCGCACGTCGGGATGGTGGCGCAGCACCGGGCTGCGCGCCGCGTCGCGCGCCATGCCCTCGAGCAGCGACTGCGCGAGCGGCAGGTCGCGCGCGGTGTAGGCGCACCAGGCCGAGACGACGCATTCCATCGCGCCCAGGTAGTCGTTGCCCGCGACGTGGTGCGCGAGGCGCTGCTTCTTGAGCGCCTGCAGGCGGCGCCGCGCCTGCTCGTTGTCGCCGAGCCGGCGCCACAGCATCGCCTCGTTCAGCGTGACCAGCGCGCGCTGGAAATCGCTCGCCGCCAGGCCGCCGGCGGCGCGGATCGATTCGAGCGCGCTGGGGGCCGCGTCGCCCGCACCGCCGCCCGCCACGGGCGAGATCAGCCGGCCCTGCCGCGCGGCCTGCTGCGCGGCGACCAGCTGCTTCCAGAAGGCGGCATCCTGCAGGTGCACCGCATCGGGCGGCGCCGAACCGGGCACCGGCACGGCCGGCGCGCGGCGCGCGCGCAGCCCGAGGAAGGAGGCCACCTCGGCGGCCGTGGCCGGGCGCCCTTCCACCCGCAGCTGCACGCGCGCGGCTTCGGCCGCGGGCAGCCAGAACGGGCCCTGGCTGCGCCGCTCGGCGTTGAGGAAGCGCGGCTCGCGCTGCCGGTCCTCGCCCCAGCCGACCTCGAGGCCCCAGGCCTTGAAGTCGCGGAAGGCGCGGCTCACCACCATGCGCAGCGTGCTCGCGTCGGAGACCTCGCCACGCAGGTCGGCCAGCCGCACCAGGCCGCCTTCGGCATCGTGCGCATGCTTCATGCGCACCACTAGCCAGAGCGACTGGAAGGCCGCGCGGCGGCCGTCGACCGTCTGCGGCGAAGTGAGTTCGATCGACAGCGGCGGGAGAGCAGGAGAAGAGGCAGGCTGGGGCACGCCCCGGATTGAACCTCAAATTCAGCGATGGCGGTCCAGCAGCGCCGGCAATTCGCTGCGGCCGATGCCCAGGTCGCGCAGCTCGTGGTCGCTCATCCCGCCCAGGTGGCGGGCGGCGGCGCGCGCGCTGCGGCCGTCCCTCACGCGACGGCGCCAGCCGCGCAGGGCATGGATCAGGCGTTGATGGAAGGACGATGGCTTCGGCGCATTCACGATGGGCTCCTTGGTTCGGGAGCGCCCATCTTCTGGCGCCGCATGCTATTGTGGAAGTTGAGAATTCTGAGCGCGCCAATCAGGTGTTCTGATACCAAGCCCGAAGCCCATGCGACACCTCAACCTCGATCAGCTGCGCACCCTCATCGCCATCGCCGACCTCGGCACCTTCTCGGCCGCGGCCAAAGCGCTGCACCTGGCGCAGCCCACGGTGAGCCTGCACATCAGCGAGCTCGAATCGCGCCTGGGCGCACCGCTGGTGCTGCGCGGCAACCGCCGCATCACGCCCACCGCGGCCGGCGCGGCGCTGGTGGAGCGCGGCCGCAAGCTGCTGCGCGACACCGACGATGCGATCGAGGCCGTCAAGCGCCAGAACGAAGGCCGCGTGGGCCGCGTGCGGCTCGGCACCTCCACCGGCGTGCTGGTCGACCTGCTGCCGCAGGTGCTGGAGACGCTCGGTGCCGAGCATGCGGGCATCGACGTGGAAGTCAGCATCCGCGGTTCGTCCGAGGCCATGGAGCGGCTCGCCGCGGGCACGCTCGACATCGGCCTGGTCGCGGTGCCGCAGCCGCCGGCGGCCGGCATCGTGGTCACGCCCTGGTGCGAGCAGCCGATGATGGCCTTCGTGCCGCGGCGCTGGAAGGCGCCGAAGCGCGTCACGCCGGCCTGGCTCGCGGCACAGCCGCTGATCTTCAACGAGGCGGTTACGCACATGTACCGGCTCACGATGGAATGGTTCGCGGCGGCCGGCTTCGCGCCGCGCGCGCGCATCGAGCTCAACTACGACGCCGCGATCCGCAGCCTCGTGGCCGCGGGCTACGGCGCGGCGCTGCTGCCGCTGCAGAAGAGCACCGACTCGATGCACGACGCGCGCGTGCAGATCCTGCCCGTGACGCCGAAGCTCACGCGGCGCGTGGGCATCGCGCACCGCCAGCACGCGATGCTCGACGGCGCCACGCGCAGCGTGCTGCAGGTGCTCAACGCGTTCCGCCAGGCGTGAGGCGGTCCGGTGCGGGCGCCGACGGAATGCCCTCGATCGGGCACTCCGGCGTGCCGACGGTGCGGCGCGTGAGCGATTCCACCATCTCGCGCGTGCCTTCGGGGTCGTCGATCCAGCGCCGGTAGAACTCGTACGGGCACTCGGCCTTGCCCTTGTCGCCGTCGCCCGAGTGGAGGGTGCCGGTGTAGCCGCGGTGCAGCAGCTTGAACAGGTGGTTCTGCGACTGGCCGTTGCGCCGCGCGTCGCGGATCAGCGAGAGCGAGAGCTCGGCGTAGTTGATGCCCATCTCCTCCTCGCCGCATTCGCCGAGCGTGCGCCCGTCGAAACCGATCAGCGCCGAATGGCCGAAGTACGAGTACACGCCGTCGAAACCCGCGGCGTTCGCCACCGCGACGTAGGTGTTGTTCATGAAGGCCATGGCCTTCGACACCAGGATCTGCTGCTCCTTCGACGGGTACATGTAGCCCTGGCAGCGCACCACCAGCTCGGCGCCGCGCATCGTGCAGTCGCGCCAGATCTCGGGGTAGTTGCCGTCGTCGCAGACGATCAGGCTGATCTTCATGCCCTTGGGCCCGTCGCTCACGTAGGTGCGGTCGCCCGGGTACCAGCCCTCGATCGGCACCCAGGGCATGATCTTGCGGTACTTCTGGACGATCTCGCCCTGGTTGTTCATCAGGATCAGCGTGTTGTAGGGCGCCTTGTCGGGATGCGATTCGTGGCGCTCGCCGGTGAGCGAGAACACGCCCCACACGTTGGCGCGGCGGCAGGCGTCGGCGAAGATGGCGGTCTCCTCGCCGGGCACGGTGGCCGCGGTCTCGTACATCTCCTTCTCGTCGTACATGATCCCGTGCGTCGAATACTCGGGAAAGATCACGAGGTCCATGCCCGGCAGGCCGCGCTTCATGCCGACCAGCATCTCCCCGATGCGGCGTGCGTTGTCCAGCACCTCGGCCCGGGTGTGCAGGCGGGGCATCCTGTAGTTGACGACCGCCACGCCGACGCAATCGTTGCTGCTCGAAATATCACCATGTCTCATCGCGCTGCTCCTGAGGGTTGAAGAAGAAAGGCCCGAACCGGTGTTCACCGATCCGGGCCTGCCTCGGAAGCCGCGCATGCCTGTCGTCGGAGCCGATTGTTCTCAGCCCGCGCCGGCCTGCCCATACGTCATTTCGCTGATTGCGCGCCGCGCCCCTCAGCGCGGCCGCGCGTAGTCCGACTCGATCCAGGCGGCGGCGCTGGCCGCGGTGAGCCGGAAGGCCGGCGAGACCGGCACGCGCGCGAGCTCGGTGTCGTCGGCATCGTCGTGCGCGCTCAGCGTGGCCGAGGGGTTGTCCTCGTCGGGCACGATCGCGAGCGACACGCGCACGCGGCGGTCGTCGCGCGCCGTCACCGTCACGTGCTTGTTGAGCGTGGCGTGCAGCTGCTGCTCGTGGCGGCGGATCACCTCGCTGGCGGTCTTCACGAGCGTGGAGAAGGCGGCGGCATCGAGCGGCTTGGGGTTCTTCTTGTCGCGGCCCATGGTCCACGGGCCGACGAGCGCGGGTTCGGGGTCGCCCTGGCGCGTCATCTCGACGGCCCAGCCGTCGTCTTCCTCGTTCTTGATCACGCGCGCGGTCCAGAGGCCGTCGCGCCAGAGGCGGTCTTCGTGCAGGGGGAGGGTGTCGGTGTCGGTCGGTTCGGTCATTCGGAAGCAGAGGTTCGTGCGCGGTCGATTGTCGCCTGCGGCCGCGCGGCGGCGTACCGCTGCAGGCCCTCGACCAGCGCGTCGAAGGCGGCGCGGCAGCGCGGGCTCGCGCGCAGGTCCTCGTGCATCGTGACCCAGGTCTCGAGCTTGAGCGAGAAGGCGCGCGGCAGCACGCGCCGCAGCACCCCGCCGGGCGGCGCCAGGCCGACCTGGCAGACGCCGATGCCGGCGCCGGCCCGGATCAGCGCGAGCTGCGCGAGGTCGCTGTCGGTGCGCAGCGAGAAGGCCTCGCGCTCGAAGCCCTTGAGCGAGCGCACCGCACCGCGCGCGAAGGCCGGCAGCTGGTCGTAGCCGATGATCGAATGGCCCGCCAGTTCCTCGAGCCGGCGCGGCGTGCCGTGGCGCGCGAGGTAGTCCCGGTGGGCGTGGAAGCCGAGCTCGATGGCGCCGATGCGGCGCGCCACGAGCTGCTCCTGCTTCGGACGCACCATGCGCACGGCGATGTCGGCCTCCCTTCGCAGCAGGTCCTGCATGCGGTTGGTCGAGACCAGTTCCACCTTGAGCGCCGGGTGCCGCTCGCGCAAGCCGGCGAGGATCGGCGGCAGCACCTCCACGCCGACCACCTCGCTGGCGGAAACGCGCACCACGCCGCGCACGCCTTCGCCCTGGCTGGTGGCGGCGCGCTCCAGCGCGGCGGCGGTGCTTTCCATCGCCTCGGCATGGCCCTGCAGCGCGAGCGCCACCTCGGTCGGCAGCAGGCCGGTCTGCGAGCGCGTGAAGAGCGCCACGCCGAGCGCTTCCTCGAGCGCCGCGACATGGCGCCCCACCGTCGGTTGCGTGATGCCGAGCCTGCGCGCCGCGCCCGAGAGCGAGCCTTCGCGCAGCACGCCGAGGAAGGAGCGGTAGAGCTCCCAGCCGATGTTCGTTGCCATGCAGAAATGTATAGCTGCTGACCGATGTTCGGCAATTCCATTCGTGCCGGCGGCGACCCAGAATCCGCCCATCGACAACGCATCTGGAGCATGGCATGGCAAGCGAAGACAACACGGTTCTGGTTCTGGGCGCCACCGGCGGCATCGGCAGCGAGGTGGCGCGGCAGCTGCGCGACGCGGGCTGGCGGGTGCGCGCCATGACGCGCGGCGCGGTTCCCGCCACGGGGGACGGCATCGCCTGGCTGCGCGGCGACGCGATGGACCGGCAGGCGGTGGCCGAGGCGGCCCGCGGCTGCGCCGTCATCGTGCATGCGCTCAACCCGCCCGGCTACAAGCGCTGGCCGGCGCTGGTGCTGCCGATGCTCGACAACACCATCGCCGCCGCCGAGGCCGGGGGCGCGACCATCGTGCTGCCGGGCTCGGTCTACAACTTCGGCCCCGACGCGTTTCCGCTGCTCGACGAGGCATCGCCGCAGCATCCGGCCACGCGCAAGGGCGCGATCCGCAAGGAGATGGAAAGCCGGCTCGAGGCCGCGAGCCGCCGCGGGGCGCGCGTGCTCGTGGTGCGCGCGGGCGATTTCTTCGGGCCGAGCACCGGCAACAACTGGTTCTCGCAGGGGCTCGTGAAGCCCGGGCGGCCGGTCGGCACCGTGAGCGATCCGGGCCGCGCCGGCGTCGGCCATCTGTGGTCGTACCTGCCCGACGTGGCGCGCACCATGGTCGAACTGCTGGCGCGGCGCGACCGGCTCGAAGCCTTCGCATGCTTCCACATGGCGGGCCACTGGGACGCCGACGGCACGGCCATGTGCGGCGCCATCCAGCGCGTGGTGGCCAGGCGCACCGGGATCACGCCGCGCGTGGTGGCCTTTCCGTGGCGGCTGCTCGCACTGGCCGCGCCCTTCGTCCCGACCTTCCGCGAGTTGCGCGAGATGCGCTACCTGTGGGAGACGCCGCTGCGCATGGACAACGCGCGGCTGCTGGCCTTCCTCGGCCGCGAGCCGCACACGCCGCTGGACGAAGCAGTGGAGGCCACGCTCGAGGGCATGGGCTGCTTCGGTGCGATGCCGCGGGCCGCGACCGCCTGAAGCGACCCGGGGCTCAGAACACCGAAAGCCCGGTGCGCGCGACGAAGAGTTCGAGCGCCTTCATGCCGAGCAGCGAATTGCCCGTGGCATCGAGCGCGGGCGACCAGACGCAGAGCGTGAGCCGGTCGGGCACCACCGCCACGATGCCGCCGCCCACGCCGCTCTTGCAAGGCAGGCCGATCGAGAAGGCCACGTCGCCGGCCGCGTCGTAGGTGCCGCAGGTGAGCATCAGCGCGTTGATGCGCCGGGTCTGCCGCTCGCCCGTGACTTCGGCATGGCCGTCGATCGGATGCGCGCCGTCGCGGCACAGGAAGGCGGCGGCGCGCGCGAGCTGGCGGCAGCTCATGCGCAGTGCGCACTGGTGGAAGTAGGTGTCGAGCACCGCGCCCACGTCGTTGTCGATCTTGCCGAAGCTCTTCATGAAGTTGGCGAGCGCCACGTTGCGGAAGCCCGTGGCCGCCTCGGAGCGCGCGACTTCCTCGTCGAACGCGATCGGCTCGCCGCACAGGCCGCCCATCAGCGCGAGGATGTCGGCCTTGGCGCTGCCGCCGGCCGCGAGCGCCTGGCTCACGAGCCGGTCGGCGACCGCGATCGCGCCGGCATTGATGAATGGGTTGCGCGGCTTGCCCTGCTCGTTCTCGAGCTGGACCAGCGAGTTGAACGGATTGCCCGAGGGCTCGCGCCCGATGCGCTCCCACAGCGCGTCGCCCACGCGCTGCATCGCGAGCGTGAGCGTGAAGAGCTTCGAGATGCTCTGGATCGAGAACGGCGTCTCGAAGTCGCCGGCGCCGGCCTCCTCGCCTTCGCAGGTGCGCAGCGCGATGCCGAGCTGGCGCGGATCGACGCAGGCGAGCGCCGGGATGTAGCTCGCGACCGTGCCGCCCTGGCCGAGCTGCGGGCTCAGGGTGGCGACGATCTCGTCGAGCACCGGCTGGAACTGGGCCATGCGCTTCATGCCGTGGGCCGTGCCGCGGAACGCCGGTTCACGAGCACGATGCCCACCGCCACGCCCGCGAGCGCCACGATCAGCTGCACCGTGAGCGGCTCCTTCAGCAGCAGCACGCCGAACACCAGCGCGAACAGCGGCGTGAGGAAGGTGAAGGACGACATCTGCGTGGCCGGGTAGTGCCGCAGCAGCCACATCCATGCGAGGTAGCTCGCGAAGGCGCCGACGACGGTCTGCAGGCCGATCGAGGTCCAGGCCCAGGCGGAATACGAGAAGCTCCAGGTCTCGCCGAGCGCGAGCGACAGCAGCGGGCACACCGCGGCCGTGACCGCCACCTGGTAGAACAGCGTCTTCTCGGCGCTCGCGGTGGCGAGCCGCGTGGTGCGCAGGGTGATCGTGGTCAGGCCCCAGAGCATGCCGGCCCCGAGCGCCATCGCATCGCCGACGAGCTGCGTCGAGCTCATGTGGCCGAAGCCCTCGCTGAAGGCCAGCACCACGCCGGCGAACGCGATCGACAGGCCCAGCCACTGCAAGCCGCGCAGCCGCTCGGCCGGCACCCAGCGCGGCAGCAGCAGCGAGACCCAGAACGGCGCGGTGTAGAGAAACACCGTGAGCCGCGAGGCCGAGGTGTTCTGCAGCCCGAGGTAGATGCACGCGAACTCGCCCGCGAACAGCAGCCCGGCGACGAGGCCGCCCGGCAGCGTGCCGTCGCGCTCGAACAGCGGCACGCGGCGCCATGCGCACCAGAGCCACAGCAGCGCCACCGCGCCCGCCATGCGGATCGAGGCCTGCCAGAGCGGCGGCACCTCGGTCACGGTGGTCTTGATGAGGATCTGCTGCAGCCCCCAGAACGCGCAGCAGGCGATGAGCAGGCCGATGGCCAGGGAGTCGAGGTGGGTCTTGCGCTGGATCATTCGTTTGTTTCGGCTGTTGGCTTCGCGCTCAGCGGGCGGCGGCGACGGGGTAGGGCGGCCGGCCGCGCGTGCCCACCATCAGGTCGGGCACGACGGTCTCGACCTCGGGCACCGCGTGCGCCGCGCGCTCGAGGCGCTTCGCGAGCGCGGCCGAGGGCACGCAGCCCTGCAGGTAGACCCAGCGCCGCTGCAGGATCACCCAGACGCTGCCGCGGCGCAGGCCCGGCACCGCTTCGAGCGCGGCGCGCACCTTGGGCGCGAGCGGCTTGTCGTAGCGGTAGGCGTTGCTGTCGGCGCAGCGGCCCGCGAGCCAGCAGCTGGTGCCGCGTTCGAGCCGCGAATGGGTCTGCGCGCGCCGTTCCTCGGCGGTGTAGAGCGGGCCTTCGGGCGCCGGGCAGGCCGGCATGCCCGATGCGACCTGGAAGAAAGGGTCGTCGAACCAGTTCTGCTTCGGCGCCGCTTCCTGCGCCGCGCCCTGCTGCGCGGCGAGCGGCAGCACCGACAGCAGCAGTGCGGCGCGAACCCTCATTACAGCGGATGCTCGGTGTAGAAGCGCCCGCCGTGGAACAGCAGCGGCGAGGCGTTCGCGTCGTGCGTGCAGCGCTCCACCTCGCCGACGAAGATCACATGGTCGCCTTCGTCGTAGCGGCTGCGGTTGAAGCATTCGAAGCTGGCGGCCGCGCCCGCGAGCACGGGCGCGCCGCCGAGGCCCTCGGTGAAGGCCACGTCGACCCACCGGTCGATGTTCTTGGTGGCGAAGCGCTCGGCCAGCGCCTTCTGGTTGGCCGCGAGGATGTTGACGGCGTAGTGCGAACCGGCCCGCAGCGCCGGCATCGAGCCGGCGGCGCGCGCGAGGCTCCACAGCACCAGCGGCGGCGCCAGCGAGACCGAATTGAACGAGTTGGCGGTCAGGCCCACGAGCGTGCCGTCGCTCGATCGCGCGGTGACGATGGTCACCCCGGTGGCGAACATGCCGAGTGCCGCGCGGAATTCAGCGGGCGAGAAGGCGGGCGGCTGGGCGCGGCGGGCAGTGGTCACGAAACGGGCAGGGCGTTGGCTGGGCGGAGGACCATTTTGGCTCAGCGTGGCGCGGCCTGCTTGGCCGGGCCCATCAATGCCGTCACGAGCCGGCCATAGGCCGCGGCCGCGGCCGACGGCGTGCGGCCCGCGAGCGTGACCAGGCTGTAATGCGTCTGCATGCGCGCGAAGCCCGCGATCGGCAGCGCGGCGAGGCGCGGGGTGTCGGTGTCCAGCGCCGGTGCATGGGGCGCGAGGATCACCGCGTTGGCCGTCAGCGCAAGGTGGCGCAGCGTGCCTGGATCGTCGCAGGTGACGTTGAAGACGCCGCGGTCGGCGCGCTGTGCCTGGCGGTCGAAATACGCCGCCACTTCGGTCGGCAGGTTCGGGCCGGCGAGCGGATAGGCCATGGCCTCGTCCAGCGTCACCTGCTTCTGCCGCCGCAGCGGATGCTTCGGCTGCACGAAGAACGACACCGGCAGGTCGGGCAGGCGCGCGAGCTTCAGGCCGGGCTGCTTCTTCAGGTCGCGGGTGTCGGCGATGAACAGGTCGAGCTGGCGCCGGTGCAGGCGCTCGCAGAGCGTGGCGGTGTCGGCGACCTCCATGCGCATGCGCAGCTGGGGATGGCGCTGCGCCATCTGCGACAGGGCCACGCGCCCGAGCGTGCTGGCCGCGAACGGCCCGAGGCCGACGGCCAGGCTGCCGATCGCGAGGCCTTCGAGCTGCAGCACGTCGCGCTGGATCTGGCCGGCGTCCGCGAGCAGCTCGCGCGCGCGCGCGAGCACCAACTCGCCGGCCTGCGTGAAGCGCGCGCTGCCGTAGGTCCGGTCGACCAGGCGCGCCTGCAGGCTGCCTTCGAGCGCATCGATGCTGCGCGAGAAGGCCGGCTGCGAAAGATGCGCCGCCTCTGCGGCGCGGCCGAAGCTGCCGTGCTCGGACAGCAGGACGAGATGGTGGAGCTGGCGCAGCTGCATTTTGCGTTCGGCTTAAAAAGTCTTCGCACATTTTGCATTTGCATTGGATTTGCCCGCTTCGGAGAATCGCCGCTCGCTCCTGCTCTCTCCGCGACCTCGCAGACACCATGACCACGCCTTCGCGCTTCGCTCTTTGCTCTTCCGTCCTCTGCGCCGCGCTGGCCTGCAGCCTCGCGGCCGCGCCCGCCCGCGCGCAGACGGCCCCCAAGCCGCCGGAACCGGCCACGCTGCAGGCCCATGCCGAGATGGCGAAGGCGCTGCCGTTCGCCGACCGCCAGGACTTCGAGGATGCGATGCGCGGCTTCATCGGCACGGTGCCCGACGCGCTGGTGCCGGGCGCGGGCGCGCGCCCGGCCTGGAGCATGAAGCCGTACGACTTCCTGCAGGCGGCGCAGCCGGCCGACACGGTCAACCCGAGCCTGTGGCGGCAGGCGCAGCTCAATGCGATCCACGGCCTGTTCAAGGTGAGCGACCGCGTCTATCAGGTGCGCGGCTTCGACCTCGCGAACATGACCATCGTCGAAGGCGATGCGAGCCTGATCGTGATCGATCCGCTGCTCACCGCCGAGACCGCGCGCGCGGCGCTGGCGCTCTACCACCAGCACCGCCCGCGCAAGCCGGTCGGCACGGTGATCTACACGCACGGGCACGTCGACCACTTCGGCGGCGTGAAGGGCGTGGTGGACGAGGCCGACGTGGCCGCGGGCAGGGTGCAGGTGATCGCGCCCGCCGGCTTCATGGAAACCGCGGTGGCCGAGAACATCCTCGCGGGCAACGCGATGAGCCGGCGCTCGCAGTACCAGTTCGGCACGCTGCTCGCGCCGGGCGCGCGCGGGCAGGTCGACACGGGGCTCGGCAAGGCGCTCGCGCGCGGCACCATCACGCTGATCGCGCCCACCTCCAGCATCGAGAAGCCCACCGAGACGCGCACGATCGACGGCGTGCAGTTCGTCTTCAAGCTCGTGCCGGGCTCTGAGGCGCCCTCGGAAATGCTCATGTACCTGCCGCAGCAGCGCGTGCTCAACATGGCCGAGGACGTGACGCACAACATGCACAACCTCTACACGATCCGCGGCGCCGAGGTGCGCGACGGCAACCTGTGGTCGAAGTACATCGACGAGGCGCGCGTGGCCTTCGGCGGCGAGGCCGAGGTGCTGATCGCGCAGCACCACTGGCCCACCTTCGGCAGCGAGCGCATCGTCGGCCTGCTGAAGAAGCAGCGCGACATGTACAAGTTCATCAACGACCAGTCGCTGCGCCTGCTCAACCAGGGCTACACCGCGGCCGAGATCGCCGAGACGCTGCGCATGCCCGCGAGCCTGGCCAGGGAATGGTCCGCGCGCGGCTACTACGGCACGCTGCGCCACAACGCGAAGGGCGTCTACCAGAAGTACCTCGGCTGGTACGACGCGAACCCGGCCAACCTCGATCCGCTGCCGCCGGTGGAGGCCGCGAAGAAGACGATGCAGTACATGGGCGGGGCCGACGCGGTGGTCGCCCGCGCGCGCGAGGACTTCGCGAAAGGCGAATACCGCTGGGTCGCGAGCGCGATGAACCAGGTGGTGCATGCCGACCCCGCGAACCGCGCGGCGCGCGAGCTCGGCGCCGATGCGCTGGAGCAGCTCGGCTACCAGGCGGAGGCCGGCACCTGGCGCAGCGCCTACCTGGTGGGCGCGATGGAGCTGCGGCGCGGCGTGCCCAAGGTGCCGGGCGGCAGCAGCCTCAATGCCGACACGCTGAAGGCGGTGAGCAACGAGCTGTTCTTCGACTTCCTCGGCGTGCGGCTCGATGCGGCCAAGGCCGAAGGCAAGACGATGGTGATCAACTGGCACTTCACCGATTCGGGCCAGAAGTTCGTGCTGACGCTCGAGAACTCGGCACTCACGCACGTGGCGGGCCGGCAGGCGGAGGCGGCGGATGCCAATGTGACGCTGAGCCGCGCGACGCTCGATGCGATCACGCTCAAGCAGACCAGCTTTCCCGAGGCGGTGCGCTCGGGCCAGGTGCGCGTCGAGGGCGACCGCGCGAAGCTCGGCGAACTGCTCGCGATGCTCGACACCTTCGAGCCGATGTTCCCGATCGTCGAGCCGCGCGCCGCTCAGCCGAAGAACCAGTAGCAGACCGCGACGGCCGCCACCACGCCGGCCAGCTCGGCCGCGAGCGCGCAGGCCACCGCATGCCGTGCGCGCTGGATGCCGACCGCGCCGAAGTACACCGCGAGCACGTAGAAGGTGGTCTCGGTGCTGCCCTGGATGGTCGCGGCCACGAGCGCGGGAAAGCTGTCGACGCCCTGGCTCTTCATGGTCTCGATCAGCATCGCGCGCGCCGCGCTGCCCGAGAAGGGCTTGACCAGCGCGGTGGGCATCGCATCGACGAAGCGCGAATCCCAGCCGCCCATGTCCACCAGCCAGCGCAGGCCGCCGAGCGCGACGTCGAGCGCGCCCGAGGCCCGCAGCACGCCGACCGCGCACAGCATCGCGACCAGGTACGGCAGCAGGTTCTTCGCGATCTCGAAGCCGTCCTTCGCGCCCTCGATGAAGCATTCGTAGACCTTGATGCGCCGCAGCGCCCCCACCAGCAGGAACGCGACGATCACGCCGAAGAGCACGAGATTGCCCAGGAGCGACGAGAGCGATGCGATGGCCGCCGCCGACAGGCTGCCCAGCAGCGCCATGAAGCCGCCGAGCAGCAGCGCGCCCGGCACGAGGTAGGCCAGCACGACGGGATCCCACAGCCGCAGGCGCTGCACCGCGGCCACCGCGAGCAGGCCCGCGAGCGTCGAGGCGCTGGTGGCGAGCAGGATCGGCAGGAACACCATCGCCGGATCGGCCGCGCCCTGCTGCGCGCGGTACATGAAGATGGTTACGGGCAGCAGCGTGAGCGACGAGGCGTTGAGCACCAGGAACAGGATCTGCGCGTTCGTGGCCGTGAGCGGATCGGGGTTGAGCCGCTGCAGCTCACGCATCGCCTTCAGGCCGATCGGCGTGGCCGCGTTGTCGAGCCCGAGCGCATTGGCCGCGAAGTTCATCGTGATGAGGCCCAGCGCCGGATGGCCCGCCGGCACGCCGGGCATGAGCCGCCGGAACAGCGGGCCGAGCATGCGTGCGAGCCAGCCGACCAGCCCGGCCGCCTCGGCGATGCGCAGGAAGCCGAGCCACAGCGTGAGCGTGCCGAACAGCAGCACCATCACCTCGACCGCGAGCCGCGCCATCGCGAAGAGGCTCTCGACGATCGCCGCGAACACGGCCGCATCGCCCCCCGCGAGCCAGCGCACCAGCGCCGCCAGCATCGCGGCGACGAAGAAACCCAGCCACAGGCCGTTGAGCACGCGTTTTTTCTTTCTGCGTCAGTTCACTTCGATCAGCAGCTGCGGGTGGAAGCCTTCCTGCTCGCCCTTGCCCTTGTAGCCGAGCGGATTGGCGACCACGCGGCAGCCGTTCCTCACGTAGTCGAAGGGGCAGTGCAGATGGCCGTGCAGCCACAGCTGCGCATGGGCGAGCAGCGGGTCGAGCGCATTGCAGAAGCCGGCCGTGCCCGGCGTGAGGCCGTAGCGCGGATCGGCGCTCGCGAGGCTGGGCGCGAAATGCGTGATCGCGACGGTGGTGCCCGCGAAGGGCTCGGCCAGCGCCTGTTCGAGCCAGGCCTGGCATTCGAGCGCCTGCGCGCGCAGCTCGGCCGCCATGAAGGGCCGGCCGTGGCGCACCGTGGCGGCCTTCTCGAGGTAGAAGTCGGCCGCGCGCATCGCCTTGCCGCGTTTCTTGAGCGCTTCGGCGAGCCCGTCGGTGCCGGGGTCCACCAGCGCGTCGAAGTCGGCCCAGAGCGTGGTGCCGACGAAGCGGATGCCGTCGATCACCGCGGTCTCGCGCTCCAGCCAGCGGATGTCGAGTTCGGCGCAGAGTTCGCGCAGCCGCGCGTGGGTCTGGTCGAAGTCGGTGTTGTCGTACTCGTGGTTGCCGGGCACGTAGACCACTGGCACGGGCCAGCCGCGGCGCGGCGAGAAGCGGCCGAGGCCGAAGTCGTCGTCGGCCAGCCGCGAGCCCTGCTGGTAGGAGCCGATGTCGCCCGCGAGCACCAGCATGTCGGCGCCGGGCACCGGCGCCGCATGGAAATGTGGGTGGGACTCCAGGTGCAGGTCGGAGAGCAGTTGCAGCTTCATCGTCGTCGGGTCGGTGCGGCAAACCAGTCTATAGGAATCAGCCCATGCACAAAGCGCATGACAGGGGTGGTTTAAATACTAGGGATAACCCTTATTCTTGAGCCATCAACCACTCCGCGCCGCCAAAAGCAGCGCAACCGTCATGTTCAGCCTTCTTGCCCAAGTGGCCCGTTTCTTCCGTTCGACCCCGGCCGACAGCCTGCCGGCCAGCCATGCCGCCGTGCTGATGGAAAGCGCCGACAGCCGCGCCGGCCTCGACGCCCGCCAGGCGCAGGAACTGCGCATCGCCGCCAGCACCTGGCTCAGCGTCGTCCGCTGAGGCCCCTCGCCGGCAGTCAGCCGGCGGCCTTGCGCCCGAGCGCCGGGTCCGAAAACGCGGCCGCCGCCGAGCGCAACAGCGCGGTGCGCAGCCATTCGTGCGCATGCCCGTGCTGCGCGCGACGGTGCCAGATCGCATCGACGTGCACCATCGGCTGCTCGAAGGGCAGCTCGCGCAGCACCAGCTGGTCCTCGATGCCCGTCACGGTCACGAAGTGGCGCGGCAGCACCGTCAGAAGGTCGGAGTTGGCGACCACCCGGCCGGCGGTGAAGAACTGGTTCACCGTCACCACGATGTGGCGTTCGCGCCCCAGCGCGCCCAGCGTCTGGTCGATGAAGCCGTAGGGACGCCCCGAAAAGCTCACCAGCAGGTGCCGCGCGGCGCAGTAGTCGTCGAGCGTGAGCGGCTTCTGCGCGAGCGGATGGCCGCGCCGCATCACGCAGACGTATTCGCCGCGGTAGAGGCGCTGGGTCTCGAAGGCCACCCCCACGCCGGACTGGCCGCGCGCCGCGAGGCTCGCGATCACGGCCGGGAAGTAGCCCACGGCCATGTCGACCTCTTCCTGCTCCAGCATGCGCCGCGGATCGCGCGTGGTCAGCGGCAGCACGCGCAGCGAAATGGCGGGCGCTTCCTTCTCGACGATCTTCACCAGGCCGGGGATCAACTCCGCCGCCGTGGCGTCGGCCATGGCGAGCAGGAAGGTGGTGTCGGCCGAAGCCGCATCGAACTCGCCGGGCGCGAGCGTGTGCTGCAGCTGCCGCAGCGCGTCGCGCACCGTGGGCCAGAGCGCCAGCGCGCGCGGCGTGGGCTCGACGCCCGCGCCCGAGCGGCTCACGAGTTCGTCGCCCAGCACTTCGCGCAGCCGGCGCAGCGCGTTGCTCACGGCCGGCTGGGTGATCGACAGGTTGCGCGCGGCCCGCGTGAGGTTGCGCTCCGCCATCACCTCGTCGAAGACGCGCAGGAGGTTGAGGTCGAGGGTGCGGAAGTTGACGTCCATCAGCGTTGTGAATGATAAACATCAGAAAGATAAAGTGGCAAAACACTAGGGCAAACCCTAATATCTCCCCATCGGCGGCATTCGCCACTCATCCCACGGAGGGATTCATCATGACCAGCTTCGTCCACGTCGACCAACCCACTGTCCATCCCGGCGTCGAGCGCGCCGAGATTCTTCTTGCGCGCATCCAGGCAGCCCGTGCGGGCGGCAACGGTGCGCGCCCCCTGATCGTCCTGCTGATCCTGGCCGTGCTGGCCGCGGCCGCGGTGGTGGCCGACAACCTCGTCACCCATTGGGACGAAGGCGCGCTGCTCGCGGCCTGGGCGGTGCTCTCTGCCGCGGTGTTCGCCGGCGTCGCGCTCTACGCCAGCTCGCTGCGCAGCGTCTTCGCCCGCGTGGCCGGCGTCTGGAACGCCGCCGCCCAGCGCCGCGCCGCGGCCCGTGCCGATGCCCGCTTCCTCGCCACCGCCAAGAGCGACCCGCGCATCATGCAGGAGCTGCAGGCCGCCACCTGGCGCGAAGAGTCGCAGGGCAAGATCCCGGCCGCTGCCGCCGCCAAGGTCGACGCCCTGGCCCGCATGGCCGAGCGCTCGAACGAAGCCCGCATGCCGACGATCTACGAAGCCATGCGCCGCATGAACAGCTCGCGCTACTACTGATCGGCCGCCAGGCCGCACGAAAAAGCCGCCCCGAGGGGCGGCTTTTTTCATGGGCGCTGCGGCGCCTCAGGCGGCCAGGCGCTGCTCGATGGCGGCGCGGGTCTCGGGCAGCTCCTTCGGCAGGTGGTGCTTGAGCTGCTCGAACAGCTCGGCATGGAGCTTGAGTTCGGCTTCCCAGGCGGCCTTGTCGATGCTCGTGACGCTCTTGAACTGCTCGGCGCTGAAGTCCAGGCCGGTCCAGTTGAGTTCCTCGTAGCGCGGGCTCACGCCGAACACGTGGTCGACGCCCTCGGCCTTGCCTTCGATGCGGTCGATCATCCACTTGAGCACGCGCATGTTCTCGCCGTAGCCGGGCCAGACGAACTTGCCGTCCGGGCCCTTGCGGAACCAGTTGGTGGTGAAGATGCGCGGCTGCTTCGCGCCCGAGGCTTCGAGCTTCCTGCCGAGGTCGAGCCAGTGCTGGAAGTAGTCGCTCATGTTGTAGCCCATGAAGGCCAGCATCGCGAACGGATCGCGGCGCACCACGCCGACCTGGCCGACGATGGCCGCGGTGGTTTCCGAGCCCATGGTGGCGGCCATGTAGACGCCTTCGGTCCAGTTGCGGCCTTCGGTCACGAGCGGCACGGTGGTCGAGCGGCGGCCGCCGAAGATGAAGGCGTCGATCGGCACGCCGGCCGGATCGTCCCAGGCCGGGTCGAGCGCGGGGTTGTTGGTGGCGGCCACGGTGAAGCGCGAGTTCGGATGCGCGGCCTTGGCGCCGGTCTCCTTGGCGATCGCGGGCGTCCAGTCCTTGCCCTGCCAGTCGATCAGGTGCTCGGGCAGCTTCTTGCCGGGCACGTCGTCCTCCAGGCCTTCCCACCAGACGTCGCCGTCGTCGGTCAGCGCCACGTTGGTGAAGATCACGTCGCGGTCGAGGCTCTTGAGGCAGTTCGGGTTGGTCTTGAGGTTGGTGCCGGGGGCCACGCCGAAGTAGCCGGCCTCGGGGTTGATCGCGTACATGCGGCCATCCTTGCCGGGCTTGATCCAGGCGATGTCGTCGCCGATGGTCGTGACCTTCCAGCCCTCGAAGCCCGCGGGCGGCACCAGCATCGAGAAGTTGGTCTTGCCGCAGGCCGAGGGGAAGGCGGCGGCCACGTGGTACTTCTTGCCCTCGGGCGAGGTCACGCCCAGGATCAGCATGTGCTCGGCGAGCCAGCCTTCGTCGCGGCCCATGGTGGAGGCGATGCGCAGCGCGAAGCACTTCTTGCCGAGCAGCGCGTTGCCGCCGTAGCCCGAGCCGTAGCTCCAGATCTCGCGCGTCTCGGGGTAGTGCACGATGTACTTGGTCTTGTTGCAGGGCCAGGCCACGTCCTTCTGGCCCGGCTCGAGCGGCGCACCCACGGTGTGGACGCAGGGCACGAACTCGCCGTCGGCGCCGAGCACGTCGTACACGGCCTTGCCCATGCGGGTCATGATGCGCATGTTGACGGCGACGTAGGGGCTGTCCGACAGCTCGATGCCGATGTGGGCGATCGGCGAGCCCAGCGGGCCCATGCTGAAGGGCACCACGTACATCGTGCGGCCCTTCATGCAGCCGTCGAACAGCGGCTGCAGCGTGGCGCGCATCTCGGCCGGGGCCACCCAGTTGTTGGTGGGGCCGGCGTTCTCCTTCTGCTCGGAGCAGATGAAGGTGCGGTCCTCGACGCGTGCGACGTCGCTCGGGTCGGACAACGCGAGGAAGGAGTCGGGGCGCTTGGCCGGATTGAGCTTCTTGAAGGTGCCCGCATCCACCAGCTTCTGGCAGAGGCGGTCATACTCTTCCTTGCTGCCGTCGCACCAGTAGACGGCCTCGGGTTTGCAGAGCGCGGCCATTTCGGCCACCCAGGCAATCAGCTTCGCGTTCTTGACGTATGAGGGTGCCTGAATGGCGAGGCCCTGCATCGTGGGTGCGTTCATCGGAAATCTCCTAAGTTGAAAAATCGTCTTTCCGAACGGGACGCCGCGCCGGCGGGGCCGCGGAGGTCCGTTTGAGAAAACGTTTCGCCTGAGGGAGACTGCGTCAGCGCGGGCCGGCCGGCCCGCGGACGGGAACGCGACTGGCTGTCAGGCCAGGTAGACGGCGATGGATGCCAGGAGCAGCATCAGCACCCCGCCGGCCAGGGGCAGCACGAGCGGCATCAGATGCACGACCGATTCGACGGCGTCTGCTTCAACGGCCGCGGCGTGGCCGGGCTCGACGGGAGTGGTGTTGGACATGGAATACCTCAAATCACGAATACACAAACTGGGGCGCATTTTACCGATGGGGCCGCCCGGACCGGTCTAGGGGGTTGCCAGCCCCCATTCAATGCTGCTCCTCGGCTTCGAACCCGGCCTCGTGGAGCGCGCCCAGCACGCTCGCCAGATGGGCCCGCCCGCGGGTCTGCAGCACGAGTTCGATGTCGACGTTCTGCGCCGCCAGCATGGTGAACGCGCGCTGGTGGTGCACCTCGTCGACGTTAGCGCCCGCTTCCGCCACGGTGGCCGTGATCTGGGCCAGCGAGCCCGGCACATCGCGCGCGCTCACGCGCACGCGCGCCAGCCGGCCGGCCCGCACCATGCCGCGTTCGATGATCGCCGCGAGCAGCAGCGGATCGATGTTGCCGCCCGAGAGCACCAGCCCCACGCGCTTGCCGCGGAAGCGCTCGGGATGCCGGATCAGCGCCGCCAGGCCGGCCGCGCCGGCGCCTTCGACCAGGGTCTTCTCGATCTCGAGCAGCATCAGCACGCCCTGCTCGATGTCGCCTTCGTCCACCAGCAGCAGGTCGTCGACGTGGCGCGCGATGATCTCGCGCGTGAGAACGCCCGGCGTGCCCACCGCGATGCCTTCGGCGATGGTGCTCTTGCCCTGCAGGTGCTGCGTGCCCTTGACGGCGTTCACCATGCCGGGAAAGCGCGTGGTCTGCACGCCGACGATCTCGATGCCGGGCTTGCGCTCGCGCGCCGCGATCGCCATGCCGGCGATCAGCCCGCCGCCGCCGACCGAGACCACCAGCGCATCGAGGTCGGGCACGGCATCGAGCATCTCCAGCGCCACCGTGCCCTGGCCCGCGATGATGGCTTCGTCGTCGTAGGGATGGACGAAGCTCAGCCCTTCGCGCGCGGCCAGTTCGAGCGCATGCGCGCGCGCCGCGTCGAGCGTGTCGCCGTGCAGCACCACCTCGGCCCCGAAGCCGCGCGTGCGCTCGATCTTCACGCCCGGCGTGAAGCGCGGCATCACGATGAGCGCGCGCAGGCCGAGCCGCTCGGCGTGGTAGGCCACGCCCTGGGCATGGTTGCCGGCCGACATCGCGATCACGCCGCGGCAGCCGCCTTCGGACAGGTCGACGAGCTTGTTGCAGGCGCCGCGCTCCTTGAAGGACGACGTGAACTGCAGGTTCTCGAACTTCAGGAACACCTGCGCGCCCACGATCTCCGAGAGCGTGCGCGATTCGACGCAGGGCGTGTCGAGCACCTGGCCCTGCAGGCGTGCCGCCGCACGCCGGATTTCTTCGATTCCGACCATGGCGGCCATTGTGGCTGTAATCGCACCACGAGGGTTTTTACCGTTCCGGCATCTTCCCCCAACCAAAAGTCTGCGCTATGGTCTCTCCACGAATTTCCTCGTCTGGAGTTGGCTGATGGTCAAGCGTGCGGGTGTCGATGTGGTGGCTGCTGCGGTACGCGGGCAGGCATTGCCGTCGCCCGGGCTCAAGGGGGCGCCGGTGCTGGAGCTCATGTGCTCGCACTTCGTGCTCACGCTGGCCGCCAAGCAGGGGCCGCGCTTCAACGTGCGCCGCGACATCAACGGCCTGCTCTCGCTCACCGGCCGCCATCTGGTGTGGCCGGCCGCGGTGCTGCAGCGGCTGCGTGAATTTCTCGGCCGGCGCTGCGCGGGCAACGAGGCCTGGAAGGGCGTCGAGAGCTTCGACGGCCGCACGCTGCTCGAGCGGCACGGCGTGTGGCGCGGGCCCTACGAGGAAGGCACGCTGTTCTTCTACCTCGACGAATACGCCAAGGACCATCCCAAGGACCTGCTCTCGGTGCTCGCCGTCACGCGCGACTGGCTCACGCATGCGCTGCGCAAGCAGTCGACGCTGGTCGAGAAGAACATCGATGCGCTCGCGGGCCTCCTGCAGCTCAACAAGGCCGAGCGCGCGCTGCTGCTGTACGGCACGCTCGCGCGCTACCAGCGCGACCTGCGTTCGCTGCTGGTGGAGTTCAAGGTCAACAACGCGCCCGAGGCCTACGCCGCCATCGCCGACATCGCCGGCGTGAACGCGAGCGAGGTGGGCGAGGCGCTGCGCGCGGGCTCGCGGCTCGAACGCATCGGCCTGGTGGAGAACCTGATCTCCGAGCACAACATCACCGACCTCGCCGACCTCATGAAGGTCAGCGAGAAGCTGCCGCCGGTGCTGATGCGCGAGTACCGCGACCACAACGAACTCATGGCCGTGTTCACGCGGCCCTCGGCCAAGAGCACGCTCACGCCGCACGACTTCTCCTTCGTCGAGGAGGACACGCGCATGCTCGTCACGCTGCTGCGCGCCGCGGTCGCGCGCAAGGAGCCCGGCGTCAACGTGCTGCTCTACGGCCCGCCCGGCACCGGCAAGACCGAGCTCGCCAAGGTGGTGGCGCAGGCCGCGGGGCTCGAGCTGTTCGAGGTCGAGTACGCCGACCGCGACGGCAACTCGCTCTCGGGCCGCGACCGTTACCGCTCGCTGCAGATCGCGCAGGTCTTCCTCAAGGGCAGTGCGCAGGCGGCGCTGCTGTTCGACGAGGTCGAGGACGTGTTCCCGCCCATCAGCACCGAGGCGGCGCAGTTCATGGCGCGCGCCGAGCAGATTCCCGCGCCCACGAGCGGCAGCGTGAGCGGCAAGGCCTGGGTCAACCAGATCCTCGAAGCCAATCCGGTGCCCACGCTGTGGGTCACCAACCGCATCGAGCAGATCGACCCGGCGTTCCGGCGCCGCTTCGCCTATCACCTCGAACTCAAGTCGCCGCCGCCGGGCGCGCGCGAGCAGCTCGTCAAGAAGACGCTCGAAGGCATCGTCGTGTCCGAGGCGTTCACCGCGAAGCTCGCCGAGCGCAAGGGGCTCACGCCGGCGCAGATCCGCACCGCGGTGCGCTTCGCGGGGCTGGCGTGCACCGAGGGCACTTCGATGGAGGCGCTGATCGAGCGCCAGCTGCGCAACGCCGACCTCGCGCTCGGCACGCCCGATGCCGGCCACGGCGAGCGGCGCAGCGTCACCACCTACGACCTCGACATGCTCAACGTCGAGACCCGCTTCGAAGTGCCGCGCATCGTCGCGGCGCTCAAGGCGCGCGGCCACGGCACGCTGTGCTTCTACGGCGCGCCGGGCACCGGCAAGACCGCGCTCGCCGAGCACATCGCCAGGGCCATCGGCCGGCCGCTCATCATCAAGCAGGCCAGCGATCTCATGAGCAAGTACGTCGGCGAGACCGAGCAGAACATGGCCGCCATGTTCCGCGAGGCCGAGGCCGAGAAGGCCGTGCTGCTGCTCGACGAGGCCGACAGCTTCCTGCAGGACCGGCGCGGCGCGCAGCGCACCTACGAAGTGACCGAGGTCAACGAGATGCTGCAGGGCATGGAGCGCTTCAACGGCGTGTTCGTCTGCACCACCAACCTGCTCGACCGGCTCGACCAGGCGGCGCTGCGGCGCTTCACCTTCAAGATCAAGTTCATGCCGCTCACGGCCGAGCAGCGCGAGCGCATGTTCGTGACGGAGGCGCTCGCGGGCGACGCGGCGCTGCTCACCGCGCCGATGAAGGCCCGCCTCGCGCAATTGCGCCAGCTGTGTCCCGGCGACTTCGCGGCCGTGAAGCGGCAGACCGACATCCTCGCGGTCGCGTTCTCTGCCGCGGAGTTTCTCGACCAGCTCGAGGCCGAGCACCGGATCAAGCCCGAAGTGCGCGAATCGCGCGGCATCGGCTTCGTGCAGTAGCAGCGGCGGCAGGACGAGACCAGCACGACACATGCGACAGACCGCGGCGACGCGGCCCACGGGGAGCCAAGATGATCACGACCGCCGGTGCGGCGTGGCGAGGAGGGGTTCGATGAACGAGCACAACATGCGGGCCGCACGCGCCCGGGGCACGCCGCGTTCCACCGCGGCGACGGTGGCCGCGTTCCTTCTGGCCGCGGTCGTCGTCGCGCTCGGCGGATGCGGCGGCGGTGGGGGCGGTGGTGGAGGCGGCGGGGGCTTTCCCATCGTCGCGCCGCCCGTCGCCGGGGGTGGCGGCGGTACCGGCACTGGCGATGGTGGCAACGGCCCCGGCGACGGCGGCACGTCCGACCCGGACGCGATCGTGCCTTCGTCCAGCGTGGCGGGCCTGTGCGCCGCGCCGCGCGCCGGCATCAACCCCGCCACGGGCACGGCCTATCCGGACCGGCCCGGCACGCTGACCGACGAGAAGCGCTGGGTGCGCGGCTGGATCGACGAGACCTACCTCTGGTACACCGAGGTGCCGACCACGCTCAAGGCCGCCGACTACGCCACGCCGGTCGCCTATTTCAGCGTGCTCAAGACGCCGGCGCTCACGCCCTCGGGGCGCGCGAAGGACCGCTACCACTACGTCTACGACACCGAGCGCTACCGCCAGCTGTCGGAGGCCGGCGTGTCGCCGAGCTACGGCATGGAGATCGCCTTCGTGCGCAGTTCGGCGCCGCGCAACATCCGCATCGCCTTCGTCGAGCCGCTGGGCCCGGCGGCGGCGGCCGGCCTGCAGCGCGGCGCGAAGCTGGTCGAGGTCGACGGCGTCGACGCGGTGAACGCCACCGGCACGGCCAACGTCAACGTCATCAACCGCGCGCTCTCGCCGCAGGCCAGCGGCGAGAAGCACACCTTCACCTTCGAGGTGAACGGCCTGCGCGGCAGCCCGATCGAACTCACCTCGGCGCAGGTCACGCGCACGCCGGTGCAGAACGTGCGCATCATCGACAGCGGCGGGGTGCGCGTGGGGTACCTGCTCTTCAACGCCCACATCACGACCTCCGAGACGCAGCTCATCAGTGCGATCAACCAGTTCAAGAGCGCTGGCGTGCAGGACCTCGTGCTCGACATGCGCTACAACGGCGGCGGCCAGCTCAACATTGCAAGCCGGCTGGCCTACATGGTCTCCGGACCGGCCGCGACCACCGGCAAGGCGTTCGAGCGCCTCGCCTTCAACGACAAGAACCCGTTCCGGTTCACGCCGGCGCAAACGCTGATTCCTTTCTACGACACCAGCCGCAGCGGCGCGGCACTGCCCAGGCTCGGCCTCTCGCGCGTCACGGTGCTGGTGGGCCCCGACACCTGCTCCGCGAGCGAGTCGGTCATCAACGGGCTGCGCGGCGCGGACGTGAGCGTCAATCTGGTCGGCGGCCGGACCTGCGGCAAGCCCTACGGCTTCTATCCGCAGGACAACTGCGGCACCACCTACTTCGCGATCCAGTTCCAGGGCGTGAACCACAAGAACTTCGGCGACTACGGCGACGGCTTCACGCCCGACTGCAGCGTGGCCGACGACTTCGGCCATGCGCTCGGCGACGAATCGGAAGCGCGGCTCGCGGCCGCGCTGAGCATGCGCAACGGCGGCGCTTGCCCGACCGGCTCCACCAAGCTGCTGCCGGGGCTCACGAAGCCCGAGGCGCCCGAAGCCGAGCCCTACCTGCGCAACCGTTCGCCGCTGCAGGAGATCCGCCTGATCGACGCGCCCGGCGCGCCGTCCTCGGCGGGCTGAGCCCGCCCGCGGTCCCCGCGTAAACCCTGAAACCTTTTGGCCGTCTTGCCGCGCGACGGCGTGGCCGATAGAGTGGCCGCAGTCAGACGCAAACGTTTGCGCAAACGTTTGGCTTCGAGGTTTCATTTTTTCTTCGATCACGGCGTCGGCCGTTGCAAAGGAGCGCGGGATGCAGGTTCAGATTCAACGGCGCCGGTGGATCGCCTCGGCACTGTTCGCCACGGTGCTGTCGGCCTGCGGCGGGGGTGGCAGCAGCGGCACCGGCGGCTTCGGGCTCGCGCCCGGCTTCGGCGCCGATGCGCCGGCGGCGCAGAAGATCATCATCGACAGCGACTACAACACCATGAGCGACGACGGCCAGCTCGGCGTGATGGCCGCGCAGCTGCAGGCCGAAGGCAAGGTGCAGGTCATGGGCATCACCGTGGTGTCGGGCAACAAGTGGCTGCGCCAGGGCGTGGCGGAGGCGCTGAAGTCGGTCGAGCGGCTCGGCGTGGGCGACCGCATCGGCGTCTATGCGGGCGAGAACTACGCGCTCAACCACGACCATGCGGACGTCCAGGCCGAGCTCGCCGCAGGCGCCGGCGGGGACGGCTACCTGGGCGCCTGGAGCAGCCCCGAGCCGAGGACCGACGCCGACCTCGTGCCCATTCCCGACGGCTTCGCCACGCACACGCAGGTGCAGCCGCGCAGCGCGGTCGACTTCATCATCGACACCGTCAAGGCGAACCCGAACGAGATCACCATCTTCGCCATCGGCCCGCTCACCAACATCGCCAAGGCCGTGCAGCGCAGCCCCGAGATCGTGCCGCTGATCAAGCAGATCATCTACATGGGCGGCGCGGTCCACGTGCCCGGCAACACCACCAAGGCGGCCGAGTTCAACTGGTGGTTCGACCCCGACGCGGCGCAGTTCGTGGTGCGGCTGCCGATCCCGCAGGTGGTGGTGCCGCTCGACGTGACCGACACCGTGCTCATGGACCGGAAGATCTACGACCGGATCGCGCATCCGGCGCGGCCGACCGCGGTGACCGAGGCGTTCCGCCAGGAATGGTTCGCGGCGGACTTCGAAAGCGATCCGTCGCACACCTCGAACATCTGGAATACGCTGACCATCGCCTACCTGCTCGACCCGCGCTATGCGACCGAGGTCTCGGAAGAGTTCGTCGACGTGATCGCCCGCCCCGGCGATCCGCAGAACGGCCGCTCGATCGGCTACGCGACGCCGCCCGCGGGCCTGCCGCTGCAGAAGATGAAGGTGGTGAAGAAGTTCGACAACGCGCGCTTCTTCGATCTGTACGTGGACCTGCTCACCCGGCCGGTGCCGGTCACGCTGAAGCCCTGAGCAAAGGCCCGCAAGGGCTCGCGGCGCTGCGGCGCCCGTTTGCCTTTCTCCCGCTGCTGGAGCCCCTCCGCGCGGCGACGGCGGTTCGCGCGTCCTTGTTAACGCCGGACCCCGTCGCTTGATGCCGAACTGCCCTTTTGTTGTAATGGTGCGCGGAGTGTCACCCACACGACAGCCTGCATCCGTTCCGGATCAGGGCATCGGCAGCAGGCGTTCCGCATGGCAGGGAGAAACAACAAATGCATCCGAAACCCTTCGCGAGATGGGCTTGCGCAGCCCTTTGCGCGTTCTTTGCGGTGGCCGTGCAGGCACAGCCCGCACAACTGATCCATCCGCGCTCCGAGTCGGGTTCGGACCTGTTCATCGACTACTACTGGAACCTTCTGGGCGAGGCGCTCCAGCGCACCGAGGCGCGCTACGGGCCGACCCGGGTCATCCAGACCCCCGACCTGATGAACCACAAGCGGGCCATGGAGGAACTGGCCCGCGGCCGCATCGACATCTACGTGCGCGCCTACATTCCGCCGAGCTACGCGGACCAGCTCAAGCTGGTGCCCTTTCCGCTCGACAAGGGACTGATCGGCCACCGCCTGCTGCTGATCCACCGCGACATGCAGGCGCGGCTGCGGCAGGTGAAGACGCTCGAGGACCTGAAGGCGTTCAGCATCGTGCAGGGCGCCTACTGGATCGATGCCGACATTCTCGAGGCCGCGGGCTTGCGCGTCGTGCGCAGCACCAGCTACCTGGGCATGTTCGACATGATCGCGAACCGGAACGTGGACCTGTTCTCGCGCGGCGCGAACGAGATCCTCGCCGAGTACCGCGACCATTCGGCGCGGCTGCCAGGCCTCGTGATGGACGAGGCGCTGGGGCTGGTCTTCCCGATGTCGTTCTACTTCATCGTCGCCAACACGGCGGCCGGCCACCAGATCCGCCGGCGCGTGCTCGAGGGGCTGGAAGCGATGGTGACCGACGGCAGCTTCGAGCGCAGCTACCAGCTGCTCAAGCGCAAATCGCTGGAGGGCGTCCCGGTGCAGGGGCGGACGGTCATCCGGCTGGCCAACCCCTTCTACGACAAGCCCGACTACATGGTCGGACGGCGAGGCATGTGGGACCAGGCGGTGTTTCGCTGAGCCCGCTTCATGCAGACCATCACACGCCCGCCCGTCGGACGCACGGCCCACGAAGCTTTCGAAGGCGCGGCGGCGCCGACCTTCGGTGCCGGCCGTCCGTTCTTCAATTCGATCCAGGTGCGCTTCACCGTGCTGGTGGCCGCCCTGACCCTGATCTTCCTGGCCTGCTTCCAGGTCTGGAACTACCACAGCAGCCGCCAGGACATCATGCGTGCGCTCAACCGCCAGATCAACGAGGCGGTGCAGCGCATCGAGGCCAGCATTCCCAATGCCCTGTGGGAATACAACACGCGCCAGATCCACAAGACGCTCGATGCCGAACTGCAGTCGCCGCTGCTGCTGGGCATCGAACTGCGCGACGTCGACAAGCTGGTCTACAGCGAGGTCGCGCCCCACGCCGCCGACCAGACGGTCGACGAAGTGCGCGAGATCGAGCTGCGGCATTCCGAGTATCCGAGCGTCAAGCGGATCGGCACGGTGCGGCTGCGGATCACCCATTCGTCCGCCACCGCGCAACTGAAGAAGGAGGCGCTGATGCTCTTCCTCGTGTCGTCGCTGCTGAACCTAGCCATCGTCGGGGTGCTCTTCTTCGTGCTCAACTGGGTGGTGCTGCGGCCGCTCGCGCGGCTCCAGCATGCGATGCAGGAGGTGGCCTCGGGCGATTCCGACCTGTCGCTGCGGCTGCGGCACTTCCGCACGGCGGAATTCGCCTGCATCACCTATTCGTTCAACCTCTTCGTCAGCAAGCTGCAGCGCGTGATGGGCGGCAGCATCGATGACGTGCACGAGTCGATCCGGGCCGTGGCGGAGGGCGAGCTGCAGCAGCAGATCCACGTCGCCGAGGGCGACGAAGCCAGCATCATGGCCCGGCTCGCGCTGATGCAGCGCCGCCTGCGCGAGTACCGCGACAACGAACGCAACGCGGCCGAACTGCTCACCGCGAAGGAAGCCGCCGACGCGGCCAATCGCGCGAAGAGCGACTTCCTCGCCAACATGAACCACGAGATCCGCACGCCGATGAACGCGATCGTCGGGTTCGCGTCGCTGCTCAAGCAGACCCGGCTCGACAGGCAGCAGCGCAGCTACCTCGACAAGATCGGCAGGTCGTGCCAGCACCTGCTGGGGCTGGTCAACGACATCCTCGATTTCTCCCGCCTCGATTCCGACAAGCTGAGCCTCGACTGCAGCGAGTTCGAACTCGAATCGGTGCTCGAGAACGTGGCGAGCCTGATGTCCGAGAAGATGAAGCAGAAGGACATCGAGTTCGTCTACGAGGTGGCGGCGAACGTGCCCAACCACCTCTACGGCGACGCGTTGCGCATCGGGCAGGTGCTGCTCAACCTGGTGAGCAATTCGGCCAAGTTCACCGAGCGCGGCCTGGTGCGCGTGGACGTGCGGGTGCGCGAGCGCGCGCACGACGCGCTGGTGCTGTACTTCGCCGTGACCGACACCGGCATCGGCATCGCGCCGGAACAGATCGGCCGGCTGTTCGAACGCTTCTACCAGGGCGACGCCGGCGTGACCAGCAAGTACGGCGGATCGGGCCTCGGCCTGCCCATTTCCAAGCGGCTGGTCGAGCTCATGGACGGCGAGATCGGCGTGCAGAGCGAGCCCGGCAAGGGCGCGACCTTCTGGTTCACGCTGAAGCTCCGGATCGACGGCGCCGCCGCGCCGGAAGGCTCCGCCGACGCCGGTCACTGCGGCCGGCGCGTGCTGCTGATCCAGCAGCGCGAGGCTTCTGCGTCGGCCACGCAGCGGCTGCTGCGGCGCCAGGGCCTGCAGGCCGAGTGGGTGCCGTCGGCCGCGGCCGCGCTGCGGAACATGGCGGCCCGGCCGCGCGAGCCCTACGACCTGATCGTGGTCGACGCGAGCGTGGCGCCGGGCGCGCATTCGCTCGCCATGCGGCTGCGCAACCATTGCCTGGAAGGCGAGGCGCCGCCCTTGATCCTGCTCACCCTGGGTGCGGGCGAGGCCGCGACCGCCGACTGGTCGGGTTTCGGCTCCGTCAACTTCGTCTCGCAGCCCGTCACGCCCATTTCGCTCAGCAAGGTTCTGCACCGCGCGCTGCGCCGCGGGCCCTCACCTGCCGGGCGCGGCCATGCGGTCGCAGCGTCGGACATCGGTTCGCTGCGGAGCCACCGCGGCGCGCGCGTGCTGCTGGTGGAAGACAACGAGTTCAACCAGCAGGTCGCGAGCGACATGATCCGCCGCGCGGGGCTGTCGGTCGACATCGCGGAGAACGGTCTGGCCGCGGTGTCGCTGCTCGAAACCAGCCTGCTGGGCGGTGCGCCCTACGACGTGGTGCTGATGGACCTGCAGATGCCGGTGATGGACGGCGTCACCGCCACGCGCATCCTGCGTGCGAACCGGGCGTTCGACGATCTCCCCATCGTCGCCATGACCGCGAGCGCGCTGACCGAGAACCGCGACCTCTGCCTGTCGGTGGGGATGAACGACTTTCTCGCCAAGCCCGTGGACCCCTCCGCGCTGTGGCGGGTGCTGGGCACCGCGCTGGCCGGCAGGCCGCCGCACGGCGCGGCACAAGCGGTGTTCGAGGACGATCCAGAGGCCGCCTCGGTGCAGGCGCTGCAGGCGGCCCTGGCACGCGTGCGCCATCTGCGGGTCGACATTGGCCTGCGCTGCGCGATGGACGACGCCAGGCATTTCTGCAGCGTGCTGCGCAAGTTCGCGCAGACCGAGGCGAACATCATCGCCGGGCTGCGCGCGGCACTGCAGGCCGGCGACTGGCCGCTCGCCGAGCGCGCGGCGCACAACCTCAAGGGCTCTGCCGGCTTCATCGGCGCGCATGAACTGCAGGTCGACGCCGTCCGGCTCGAGAAGGCCCTGGTGGCACGCGATGCCGAAGGCATCGAGCCGCTGGCGGCCGCCTGCGAGCAGGTGCTGTCAGAGCTGACCGAAGACATCCTGCGCCACGTGCCCGATCTCGCGGCCGTGGCCTGAGCTCACGCAGGCTGGCCGCAGACCCGCAGCACTTCGCTGCCGTAGGCCTCGAGCTTCTTGGTGCCGATGCCGCTGATGCCCTGCAGGTCCTCGAGCGTCGCCGGCGCGCGCTCGGCGATGGCGGCCAGCGTGGCGTCGTGGAAGATCACGTAGGCCGGCAGGTTGTGCTCGCGCGCCACCTCGGCGCGCCAGGCCTTGAGCGCCTCGAAGCGCGCCTGGCCCTCTGCGTCGAGCGCCGCGGCGGCGGGCGAGGGCGCACCGCGCGCGGCCTTTTCGCGCCGCGCCTTGCCGCCGCTGCGCGGCGCCGGCGACGAGATCGACTCGCGCAGCGACACCGGCGTCTCCCCGCGCAGCACCGCGCGCGAGCCCTCCGTGAGCTTGAGCGTGTTGTAGGCCTCGGCATCGACCGCCACCGCGCCGATCGCGATCAATTGCCGCAGCACGCCGCGCAATTGCACCTCGCTGAACTCGGCGCCGAGCCCGAAGGTGCTGATGCGTTCGTGGCCGTACTGCTTCACCTTGTCGGTCGCCTTGCCGCGCAGGATGTCCATCACGTGGCCGGCGCCGAAGCTGATGCCGCTTTGCTGCTGCACGCGGTAGACGGTGGAGAGCAGCTTGCGCGCCGCGTCGGTGCCGTCCCAGACCTGCGGCGGGCTGATGCAGTTGTCGCAGTTGCCGCATGTGGCCCCCACGGTCGGCACTTCGTGCCCTCCCTGCCCCCCGAGGGGGCCGCGGCCGCCTTGGGGCGGCCCGGCGTCGGCCGGGGCGCGCTTGTAGGTTTCGCCGAAGTAGCCCAGGAGCCGCACGCGCCGGCAGTCGCTCGCCTCGGCCAGCGAGAGCAGCGCGTCGAGCTTGCCGCGCATCACCTGCTTGAACTCCTCGCCCGCGGGGCTCTCGTCGATCATGCGGCGCTGGTTCACCACGTCCTGCAGGCCGTAGGCCATCCAGGCGTCGGCGGGCGCGCCGTCGCGGCCCGCGCGGCCGGTCTCCTGGTAGTAGCCCTCGATGTTCTTCGGCATGTCGAGGTGGGCCACGAAGCGCACGTCGGGCTTGTCGATCCCCATGCCGAAGGCGATGGTCGCGACCATCACGATGCCCTCCTCGCGCAGGAAGCGGTCCTGGTGCTTCTGGCGCACCGCCGCATCGAGTCCCGCGTGGTAGGGCAGGGCGTTGATGCCCGCGCCCTGCAGCGCCACCGCCACGTCTTCCACCCGCTTGCGCGACTGGCAGTACACCACGCCCGCATCGCCCTCGTGCTCGCGCTCGATGAAGCGCAGCAGCTGCGTGGTCGCTTCCTTCTTCTCGACGATGGTGTAGCGGATGTTCGGCCGGTCGAAGCTGGAGACGAACTGGCGCGCCTCCTGCAACTGCAGCCGCTCGACGATGTCCGCGCGCGTGAGCGCATCGGCCGTGGCCGTGAGCGCGATGCGCGGCACGCGGGCATAGCGCTCGTGCAGCACCGTGAGCGCGCGGTACTCGGGGCGGAAGTCGTGGCCCCACTGGCTCACGCAATGCGCCTCGTCGATCGCGAACAGCGAGAGCTTGCCGCGCGCCGCGAGCGCGTCCATCAGTTCGAGGAAGCGCGGCGTGGTCACGCGCTCGGGCGCGGCGTAGAGCAGCGTGATCTCCGCGCGCGCCATGCGGCGCTCGACCTCCTGCGTCTGCTGCCAGTCGAGCGTGGAATTCAGGAAGGCCGCGTCCACCCCCGCCTCGTGCAGCGCGCCGACCTGGTCGTGCATCAGCGCGATCAGCGGCGACACCACCACCGTCACCCCGTGGCCCGCGCGCTGCCGCGCGATCGCCGGGATCTGGTAGCACAGCGACTTGCCGCCGCCCGTGGGCATCAGCACCAGCGCGTCGCCGCCGCCCACCACGTGATCGACGATGGCCTGCTGCGGGCCGCGGAACTGCGCATAGCCGAAGACCTCGTGGAGGATGGCGGCGGGCGCGTTGCTGTGGGGGTCGTCGAGGGGCGGGGGGGCGAGGGAGGACACGGGCAATCGAAGGGGGCGCGGAGGGTGGGAAGGACGGGCGCTCGATTGTCCCCCAGCGGCTCGTTGAAGACTGTGGCACGAGGTTTGCAATCGACAGGCGGACCGCCGCGCTTAGCCTGTATAGACAGCAATCTGGTGCATGTTTCCGGACAAATGCACCGAATCGAGGCCTTTCGGGTTATCCTGTATATACAAGTTGGGGCGTCCGGCAACAATGCGAGGCGCGCGACAGCCCGGGCTGCCCGGGGCGAGTGCCGAGCCATCCTCAAGAAACGGAACCAGGAGTACCCATGGTCAAGACGGTAGTTGTGAAAGTCGCTTCGCTGCTGGCAGCAGGCGCATGTGTCGCGAGCCTCGCCGGAACGGCCGCGGCGCAGGAGACCAAGATCGCGCTCGGCATGTCGGGCTGGACCGGCTTTGCGCCGCTCACGCTCGCCGACAAGGCCGGCATCTTCAAGAAGAACGGCCTCGACGTCGAACTCAAGATGATCCCGCAGAAGGACCGCCACCTCGCGCTGGCCGCGGGCGCGATCCAGTGCGCCGCCACCACGGTCGAGACGCACGTGGCCTGGAACGCCAACGGCGTGCCGATCGTGCAGATCTTCCAGATGGACAAGTCCTACGGCGCCGACGGCCTCGCGGTGCGCAACGACGTCAAGGGCTTCGCCGACCTCAAGGGCAAGACCATCGGCGTGAGCGCCCCCGGCACCGCACCGTACTTCGGCCTGGCGTGGATGCTCAACAAGAACGGCATGGCGCTGAAGGACGTGAAGCTCGTCTCGCTCGAGCCCCAGCCCGCGGCGCAGGCCTTCGTGGCCGGCCAGAACGATGCGGCCATGACCTACGAGCCCTACCTCTCGACCGTGCGCGCCAATCCGGCCGCGGGCAAGATCCTCGCGACCACGCTCGACTATCCGATGGTGATGGACACCGTGGGCTGCGCGCCGACCTGGCTCAAGGCCAACGCCAAGGCCGCGGCCGCGCTGACCAAGTCGTACTTCGATGCGCTCGACATGATCAAGGCCGATCCGGCCAAGGCCAACGAGATCATGGGTGCGGCCGTCAAGCAGACCGGCGAGCAGTTCGCCAAGTCGTCGGCCTACCTGCGCTGGCAGGACAAGGCCGCGAACCAGAAGTTCTTCTCGGGCGAGCTGCTCGGCTTCATGAAGGAAGCCGCGCCGATCCTGCTCGAGGCCGGCGTGATCCGCAAGGCGCCCGACGACTACGCCGCCACCTTCGATGCAAGCTTCGTCAAGTAACGCCGTCGCGCAGGCGCAGCCGGTTGCGGCGCGCCCCAGCGCCCCGCCCGCCGCACCGCGGCGGCGCCGCGCGCTCGCGCCGCTCGAACCCGTGAGCGGCCGCGCGCGCGTGCTGCTCGGCCTCGGCTTCTTCGTGGTGTTCGTGCTCGCATGGTCGGTCGCCACGCTCGGCGGCTTCGTGCCGCCGACCTTCCTCGCGAGCCCGGTGACCATGCTCAAGGAGGGCTGGATGCTCTTCGCCGAGTTCGGCTTCATCGGCGACGTGGGCATGACCGTGTGGCGCGTGTTCGGCGGCTTCCTGCTCGCGGCGGTGTTCGCCGTGCCGCTCGGCATCGCGATGGGCACCTGGAAGTCGGTCGAGGCCTTCTTCGAGCCCTTCGTCTCGTTCTGCCGCTACCTGCCGGCCTCGGCCTTCATTCCGCTGCTGATCCTCTGGGCCGGCCTGGGCGAGATGCAGAAGCTGCTCGTGATCTTCATCGGCTCCTTCTTCCAGATCGTGCTGATGGTGGCCGTCACCGTGGGCAGCGCGCGGCGCGACCTCGTCGAGGCGGCCTACACGCTCGGCGCCAACAGCCGCGGCATCGTGGCGCGCGTGCTCATCCCGGGCGCGGCGCCGGGCATCGCCGAGACGTTGCGCCTCGTGCTCGGCTGGGCCTGGACCTACGTGATCGTGGCGGAGCTGATCGGCTCCTCCTCGGGCATCGGCCACATGATCACCGACAGCCAGGCGCTCTTGAACACCGGCCAGATCATCTTCGGGATCATCGTGATCGGCGTCATCGGCCTCGTGTCCGACTTCGCCTTCAAGGCGCTCAACCGCCGCCTCTTTGCCTGGAGTACGTTATGACGGCCCGCAGCCAGCTTTCGATCCAGGGCGTCTCGCGCGTCTTCACGGGTGCCAAGGGCCAGCGCACGCAGGCGCTGCAGCCGATCGACTTCGAGGTGCGCGAGAACGACTTCGTCACCATCCTCGGCCCTTCGGGCTGCGGCAAGTCGACGCTGCTGCGCATCGTCGCGGGGCTCGACTTCCCGAGCACTGGCCAGGTGCTGCTCGACGGCGAGCGCATCGAGGGCCCGGGCGCCGACCGCGGCGTGGTGTTCCAGAGCTACACGCTGTTCCCGTGGCTCACGGTGGCGCAGAACATCCGCTTCGGCCTGCGCGAGCGCGGCATGAGCGAGGCCGACCAGAAGGAGCGCAGCGAGTTCTTCATCGCCAAGGTCGGGCTGCGCGGCTTCGAGCACCACTACCCCAAGCAGCTCTCGGGCGGCATGCAGCAGCGCACCGCGATCGCGCGCGCGCTCGCCAACGACCCCAAGATGCTGCTGCTCGACGAACCCTTCGGCGCGCTCGACAACCAGACCCGCGTGCTGATGCAGGAGCTCTTGCTCGGCATCTGGGAATCGGCGCAGAAGACCGTGCTGTTCGTCACGCACGACATCGACGAGGCGATCTTCATGGCCAACCGGGTGGCAGTATTCAGCGCCCGGCCCGGCCGCATCAAGACCGAGATCGCCGTCGACTTCCCGCATCCGCGCAAGTACACCATCAAGACCTCGCCCGAGTTCATGGCCATCAAGGCGCGGCTCACCGAAGAGATCCGCGCCGAGTCGATGGCTGCTGCGGAGCACTGAGATGAACACGGACAGCCGAACGCAGAAGAAAGACAAAAGAATCGCAGAAGTCGCAGAACGAGAAAACCAAGAATTCCTGGTTTCTTCTTTTTCGCGACCTCTGCGAAATCTTCGCGCCCTCTGCATTCGGCAGTCCGCTTTCGGCAGCGTCCCATGACCGCACCCCGCACCGAGCCCTCGCTTGCGCTCTACGCGCAGGTCAAGGACCACATCTCGCGCAAGATCCAGGACGGCACCTGGCCCGCGGGCCATCGCCTGCCTTCGGAGAGCGAGCTGGTCGCGCAGTTCGGCATCTCGCGCATGACGGTGAACCGCGCGCTGCGCGAGCTGGTGGAGCAGGGGCGCATCGTGCGCATGGCCGGCGTCGGCAGCTTCGTGGCCGAGGCCAAGCCGCAGTCCACGCTGCTGCAGATCGCCAACATCGCGAGCGAGATCCGCCAGCGCGGCCACGACTACCGCTGCGAGATGCTCGCGGTCGAGCGCCTTGCCGCCTCGCCCGACGTGGCCGCCTGGCTCGACATGCGCGCGGGCACCTCGGTGTTCCACAGCGTCTGCCTGCACCTCGAGAACGACACGCCGGTGCAGCTCGAGGAGCGCTACGTCAATCCGCAGGTGGTGCCCGACTTCCTCGAGCAGGATTTCGCGGCCGTGCCGCCGAGCGAATACCTGGTGCGCCACGTGCCCTTCGACCAGATCGAGCATGTGGTCGATGCGGTGCTGCCCACCGCCGAGCAGGCCGGCCGGCTCGCGATGGAGCCCACTGACCCCTGCCTGCTGCTGACGCGCCGCACCTGGACGCGCAACACGCCGGTCACCTGGGTGCGCTGCCTGCATCCCGCCTCGCGCTACAGCCTCGGCAGCCGCTTCCGGGCCGACGGCAATCCTTCCTTCGGCTGAGCGTCCCCGCGCGCATCGCTTTCTTCTCACGCCCCTACTTGTATAGACAGGTTGACCATGACGAACCCTGAAACCCTGACCCTCACACCCGGCCATGTAGACCTCGCGATGCTGCGCCGCATCCAGGCGGGCGGCGTGCAGTTGGCGCTCGATCCTTCGGTGCGCGCACCGATGGCGCAGTCGCAGGCGGCGGTGCAAGGCATCGTCGACAACGACCAGGTGGTCTACGGCATCAACACCGGCTTCGGCAAGCTCGCGAGCACGCGCATCGGCCACGACCACTTGGCCGACCTGCAGCGCAACCTCGTGCTCTCGCACAGCGTGGGCACGGGCGAGCCGCTCGCCGCGCCGGTGGTGCGCCTGGTGCTCGCGACCAAGGCCGTGAGCCTCGCGCGCGGCCATTCGGGCGTGCGGCCGGCGCTCGCCGATGCGCTGCTCGCGCTGTTCAACGCCGGCGTCATGCCGCGCATTCCGTGCAAGGGCTCGGTCGGCGCCTCGGGCGACCTGGCGCCGCTCGCGCACATGGCCTGCGTGCTGATCGGCGAGGGCGAGGCGACGCTCGCCGACGGCCGCGTGGTCGGCGGCGCCGAGGCGATGCGGAGCATCGGCCTCGAACCCTTCGTGCTCGGCCCCAAGGAGGGTCTTGCGCTGCTCAACGGCACGCAGGTCTCGACCGCGCTCGCGCTCGCCGGGCTGTTCGGCGCCGAGAACGTGTTCGCGGCGGCGCTGATGTCGGGCGCGCTCTCGCTCGAGGCGATCCAGGGCTCGATCAAGCCCTTCGATGCGCGCATCCATGCCGCGCGCGGCCAGCCGGGGCAGATCGCCGTGGCCGCCGCGGTGCGCACGCTGCTCGAAGGCAGCGAGATCGTGCCCTCGCACGCCGACTGCGGGCGCGTGCAGGACCCGTACTCGGTGCGCTGCATTCCGCAGGTGATGGGCGCCTGCCTCGACAACCTCGCGCATGCGGCGCGCGTGCTCGTCATCGAGGCCAATGCGGCCTCGGACAACCCCCTGGTCTTCACCGACACCGGTCGAAGTCATCTCCGGCGGCAACTTCCACGCCGAGCCCGTGGCCTTCGCGGCCGACATCATCGCGCTCGCCGTGAGCGAGATCGGCGCCATCGCCGAGCGCCGCATCGCGCTGCTGCTCGACACCGGGCTCTCGGGCCTGCCGCCCTTCCTGGTGCGCGACGGCGGGCTCAACTCGGGCTTCATGATCGCGCAGGTCACGGCCGCGGCGCTCGCGTCGGAGAACAAGTCGCTCGCCCATCCCGCGAGCGTGGACAGCCTGCCGACCTCGGCCAACCAGGAGGACCATGTCTCGATGGCCACCTTCGCGGCGCGCCGCCTCGGCGACATGGTCGAGAACACCGCAGTGGTCGTCGGCATCGAGGCGATGGCCGCCGCCCAGGGCATCGAACTGAAGAGAGGCCTGAAAAGCTCGCCGCTGGTCGAGGCCGAATTCGCGCGCATCCGCCAGCGGGTCGCCTTCCTCGACACCGACCGCTACCTCGCACCGGACATCGAAGCCATGCGCCAGTGGGCGCGCCGTGCCGACATGCCGCCCGTGCTGCTGAACATCCTGCCCAGTCACTCTTGATCAAGGAGATCCATGCCATGAACGCACCCGACAAACTCCCGCTGCAAGACAAGGCCGACCCGCGCCACGACCCCACCCGCGTGATCCGCGCGCCGCGCGGCAGCGAGCTCCACTGCAAGAGCTGGCTCACAGAGGCCCCGTTTCGCATGCTGCAGAACAACCTCGACGCCGAGGTCGCCGAGCGCCCGCAGGACCTCGTGGTCTACGGCGGCATCGGCCGCGCCGCGCGCAACTGGGAATGCTTCGACCAGATCCTCGCCTCGCTCAAGGAACTGAACGACGACGAGACGCTGCTGATCCAGTCGGGCAAGCCCGTGGGCGTGTTCAGGACGCACGAGAACGCGCCGCGCGTGCTGCTCGCCAACTCCAACCTCGTGCCCAAGTGGGCCAACTGGGAGCACTTCAACGAGCTCGACCGCCAGGGCCTCTTCATGTACGGCCAGATGACCGCGGGCAGCTGGATCTACATCGGCAGCCAGGGCATCGTGCAGGGCACCTTCGAGACCTTCGTCGAGGCCGGCCGCCAGCACTACGGCAACAGCCTCGCGGGCAAGTGGATCCTCACGGCGGGCCTCGGCGGCATGGGCGGCGCGCAGCCGCTCGCGGCCACGCTCGCGGGCGCGGTCTCGCTCAACATCGAATGCCAGCAGGCCAGCATCGACTTCCGCCTGCGCACGCGCTACGTCGACAAGCAGGCGCGCGACATCGACCATGCGCTCGAACTCGTCAAGCAGCACTGCGATGCCAAGGAGGCGGTCTCGATCGCGCTGCTCGGCAACGCGGCCGAGGTGCTGCCCGAGCTCGTGAAGCGCGCGAAGGCCGGCGGCCTGAAGCCCGACCTCGTGACCGACCAGACCTCCGCGCACGACCTCGTCAACGGCTACCTGCCCGTGGGCTGGAGCGTGGCGCAGTGGCAGGCCGCGATGAAGGACCCCTCGCAGCACGCCGCGCTGCGCAAGGCCGCCGCGCAGTCCTGCGCGGTGCACGTGCAGGCCATGCTCGACTTCCAGGCCATGGGCATTCCCACGGTCGACTACGGCAACAACATCCGCCAGGTCGCGTTCGACGAAGGCGTGAAGAACGCCTTCGACTTCCCGGGCTTCGTGCCGGCCTACATCCGGCCGCTGTTCTGCGAGGGCAAAGGGCCGTTCCGCTGGGTCGCGCTTTCGGGCGATCCCGAGGACATCTACAAGACCGATGCCAAGATCAAGGAACTGTTCCCCGACAACCACCACACCCACCGCTGGCTCGACATGGCGCGCGAGCGCATCGCCTTCCAGGGCCTGCCCGCGCGCATCTGCTGGCTCGGCCTCGGCGAGCGCCATCTCGCGGGCCTGGCGTTCAACGAGATGGTGAGGAAGGGCGAGCTCAAGGCGCCGATCGTGATCGGCCGCGACCACCTCGACACCGGCTCGGTCGCGAGCCCCAACCGCGAGACCGAGGCGATGAAGGACGGCACCGACGCGGTCTCCGACTGGCCGCTGCTCAACGCGCTGCTCAACACCGCCGGCGGCGCCACCTGGGTCAGCCTGCACCACGGCGGCGGCGTGGGCATGGGCTACTCGCAGCATTCGGGCGTGGTGATCGTGTGCGACGGCACCGAGGCCGCGGCGAAGCGCATCGAGCGCGTGCTGTTCAACGACCCCGCCACGGGCGTGATGCGCCATGCCGACGCGGGCTACGAGGCCGCGATCGCGACCGCGAAGAAGCAGGGGCTGAAGCTGCCGATGGTGCGCTGAGCCGGACAAAGGTAAGCCGAAGGTAGGAAGAAAAAGCGCGCCGATTCCCACTCGGTGGGAATCGGCGCTTGGATGTGGGAACGACGGGCCAGATACTGCACGCCATTTCCCGTGACCGCCGCCCGATGACGCCGACCGAAGCCTCCGCCCACAACGACCGCGCCCTGCGCGTGCTGTCGGTGCTGGCGCAAAGCAAGTCCGCGATGACGGCGGCCGAGCTGGTGCAGGCCACGGGCCTGTCGCAGAGCACGCTCTACCGGCAGATCGCGCTGCTGCGGCGCTGGGGCTTCGTGATGGAGTCCGACGGCCGCTACTCGCCGGGCCCGGTGAGCGTGCAGCTCGCGAGCGGCTTCGACGGCAACTCCGACCTCGTGATGGCCGCGCGCGCCGACATGCGCGCGCTCGCGCAGCAGAGCCACGAGAGCGTGGCGCTGGTCACGGCGGTCAACGACCGCGTCGTGTGCCTCGAGATGATCGACAGCGAGCAGTCGCTGCGCTGCTCCTTCGACCGCGGCCGCAGCGTGCCCGCCAAGGACGGCGCGAGCGCCAAGTGCCTGCTGGCCCACATGCCGCTCGACCAGCGCGATGCGCTGCTCGACGCGCTCGGCGAAAGCCCCGAGCAGCGCGCGGCGCGTGCCGCCGAGCTCGATGCGATCCGCGAGGCCGGCCATGCCGTGACGCACGGCGAGGTCGATGCCGGCGTCTGGGGCGCGAGCGCGCCGGTGCTCGCACCGGGCCGGCGCCTGCGCGGCGCGATCACGCTGATGGCGCCGCTCACGCGCGTCGAAGGCATGGAAGCTGCATTGCTGCACATGACGGTCGTCACCGCGGCGCGCATCTCGCGCGCCCTGCCATAGCGCCTGTTCCTTTTCTTTCTTTCTCTTCCTTTTCCAAACCACGAAAGCTCCCCGACCATGAACACCCGTCGCACCTTCGTCGCCGCCGCGCTCGCCGGCTCCGCCATCCTCGGTTTCGCCGGCGCCGCGCAGGCCCAGGGCGAGCCGCTGCGCGTGGCCACCGACGCCACCTTCCCGCCGATGGAGTTCATCGAGAACGGCAAGCGCACCGGCTTCGACGTGGAACTGGTCGAGGCCGTCGGCAAGGTGCTGGGCCGCAAGATCGAGTGGATCGACATCGACTTCAAGGGCCTGGTGCCGGGCCTGGTGTCGAAGCGCTTCGACATGGCCGTGTCGGGCATCTACATCACCGACGAGCGCAGGAAGGTCGTCGACTTCACCAACCCCTACTACGCGGGCGGCCTGGTGGTGATGGTGAAGGAGGGCAACACCGCGATCAAGACGCCGGCCGACATCAACGGCAAGAAGGTCAGCGTGCAGGTGGGCACCAAGTCGGTGGCCTACACCAAGGAGAAGTTCCCGCAGGTGCAGCTGATGGAGGTCGAGAAGAACCAGGAGATGTTCAACCTCGTCGACATCGGCCGCGCCGACGCCGCCGTGACCGGCAAGCCCGCCGCCTACCAGTACGTGCGCACGCGCGGCGGCCTCAAGGTGCTGCCCGAGCAGATCACCACCGAGGAATACGGCATGGCCATCCGCAAGGACACGCCCGAACTCACCAAGGCCGTGAACGGCGCGCTCGACAAGCTCAAGGCCGACGGCACGTACGCGCAAATCGTCGCCAAGTGGTTCAGCACGGCCACCAAGTAATGTCGGCTCCCCGGCTTTTCACGCGCTGCGCGCGTGTAACTCCACCCCCCGCGGGGGCGGCGCGGCCGGCTTGGGGCGGCCCGGCGCTCGGCCGCGAAAGGCACTGAAATGGATCTCGACTTCTCGCCGGTCCGGGAAGGCTGGCCCGCGCTGCTGCGCGGCGCGCTCGTCACGGTGGAGATCACCGCCTGCGCGCTCGCGCTCGGCTGCGTGGTCGGCCTCTTGGTCGGCATCGGCCGGCTCAATCCGAAGCGGCGCTGGCTCTACGGCATCTGCACCGCCTACGTGGCGGCGATCCGCGGCACGCCGCTCCTGGTGCAGCTCTTCATCCTGTTCTTCGGCCTGCCGCACTTCGGCATCCTGCTGCCGGCCTTTCTCTGCGGCGTGCTCGGGCTCGGCGTCTACTCCGGCGCCTACGTGTCGGAGATCGTGCGCGGCGCGATCCAGTCGATCGACAAGGGCCAGACGCTGGCCGCGCAGTCGCTCGGCATGACGCCGGCCGTGGCCATGCGCGAGATCGTGCTGCCGCAGGCCGTGGTGCGCATGATCCCGCCGCTGGGCAACGAGTTCATCGCGCTGATCAAGAACTCGGCGCTGGTGTCGCTGCTCACCATCCACGACGTGATGCACGAAGGGCAGAAGATCATCAGCGTGTCGTACCGCTCGCTCGAGGTCTACCTCGCGATCGCGCTCGTGTACTTCGTGCTCACGGGCACGATGACGCTGGTGCTGCGCCACTTCGAGCGCAAGCTGGGGCAGGGCGGACTGGTGCGATGACGGGGTCCGCTGTCTGTCTCCCTCCCCTCCCGGGGGAGGGCGGGGGTGGGGGCGCGCGGCGCCCGATGAGGCATTGCGCTGAACCCGCGCCGCTTGCCCCCATCCCGACCTTCCCCCAGGAGGGGAAGGGGCAGGATTCGGCAACGACGGTCGTGCGTCGCTTCTCCCGCGCCTCGCTGCCCGCCACGCCGTGGAAGAACGGCGGCGGCACCACGCAGGAGATCGCCAGCTGGCCCGAGGGCGCGGGGCTCGACGCTTTCGGCTGGCGCGCGAGCATCGCGACCATCGCGCAGCCCGGTCCGTTCTCGGTCTTCGCGGGCATCGACCGGCAGATCATGCTGCTCGAAGGCGACGGCGTGCGCCTGTTCACGCACGACGGCCGCATCGACCACCGGCTCGATGCGCCGCACCGTCCCTTCGCCTTCAGCGGCGACGAGGCCATCGACTGCACGCTGCTCGGCGGCGCCTCGGCCGACTTCAACATCATGACGCGGCGCGGCCAGTGGCGCGCCGAGCTGCAGGTGCTCGAGGCGGCCGCTTGCATCGCGCCCGCGCCGCACGGCCTGCTGCTGGCGCTGCGCGGCGACTGGCGCTTCGGCGACGCGCGCTGCGCCGAAGGCGAGGGCCTGTGCTGGACCGGGGCCGCGCCAGAGCCCTGGCAGGCCCGCCCCGCGCAGGAAGGCGCGCGGCTGGCTGCGGTGCGCATCCTGCCGGCGTAAGCTGCGGCAACGAAAAAAGAGAGCACCCACAGATGACATCCGCCCCTCGCCATCCCTCGGCCGACGGCCTCTGGACCGGCCTGCGCCTCGCACCCGGCGCTGCGCCGGGCACCGGGGCAGAAGACGATGCCGCGATCGCCGTCACCGGCGGCACCGTGCGCTGGGCCGGCGCGCGCACCGCGCTGCCGGCCGAATTCGCGAAGCTGCCGCTGCACGACGGCGGCGGCGCGCTCGTGACGCCCGGCCTCGTCGACTGCCACACCCACCTGGTCTACGGCGGCCAGCGTGCGAACGAATTCGCGATGCGGCTCGCGGGCGCCAGCTACGAAGAGATCGCCAGGGCCGGCGGCGGCATCGTCTCCTCGGTCCGCGCCACGCGCGAGGCCGACGAGGACGCGCTGTTCGCGCAGGCCGCGCCGCGCCTCGAACAACTGCTCGCCGACGGCGTCTGCGCGATCGAGATCAAGTCGGGCTACGGCCTCGCGCTCGCGCACGAGCGCAAGCAGCTGCGCGTGGCGCGCCGGCTCGGCGAGGCCTACGGCGTGACCGTGCGCACCACCTTCCTCGGCGCGCATGCGCTGCCGCCCGAGTACGCGGGCCGCAGCGGCGACTACATCGACCTCGTCTGCCGCGAGATGCTGCCCGCACTCGCGGCCGAAGGCCTGGTGGACGCGGTCGACGTGTTCTGCGAGCGCATCGCGTTCTCGCTCGCCGAGACCGCGCAGGTCTTCGAGGCCGCGCGGGCGCTCGGGCTGCCGGTCAAGCTGCATGCCGAGCAGCTCTCCGACATGGGCGGCGCCGCGCTCGCGGCACGTCATGGCGCGCTCTCGTGCGACCACATCGAGCATCTCTCGGCCGAGGGCATCGCCGCCATGCGGCAGTCCGGCACCGTGGCCGTGCTGCTGCCTGGCGCCTACTACACGCTGCGCGACACGCACCTGCCGCCCATCGACGGCCTGCGCGCCGCCGGCGTGCCGATGGCCGTCTCGACCGACCACAACCCCGGCACCTCGCCCGCGCTGAGCCTGCTGCTGATGATGAACATGGCCTGCACCCTGTTCCGCCTGACCGTGCCCGAGGCGCTGGCCGGCGTCACCGTGCATGCGGCGCGCGCGCTCGGCCTGCAGGACACGCACGGCGCCATCGCGGCCGGCATGCCCGCCAACTTCGTGCTCTGGAACGTGCGCGAGGCGGCTGAGCTCGCCTACTGGTTCGGCCAGCGGCCGGTGCGCACCGTGGTGCGTCAGGGCCGCATCGCGACCGGAGGCGCTCCCGCATGACGACAACGACAACAACGACGACGAAGATGCTTTTCGCGCCCGATGCCCTGCTGCCCGACGGCTGGGCGAAGAACGTGCGGCTGGCGTGGGACGACGCCGGCCGGCTGGTGCAGGTGCAGGCCGGCGCCGCGCCGGTGGCCGGCGTGCCGGTGGCGCGCGGCCCGGTGATCCCTGGCATGCCCAACCTGCATTCGCATGCCTTCCAGCGCGCCTTCGCAGGCCTGACCGAGTACCGCGCCGAGGCCACCGACAGCTTCTGGAGCTGGCGCACGCTGATGTACCGCTTCGCCGCGCGCCTCGGCCCCGCGCACATGGAAGCGATCGCCACCTGGCTCTACGCCGAGATGCTCGAGGCCGGCTACACCAGCGTCTGCGAGTTCCAGTACGTGCACCACGACACCGACGGCCGCCCCTATGCCGACGACGCGACGCTGAGCCTCGCGCTGCTGCGCGCTGCGCGCAAGACGGGCATCGGCCTCACGCTGCTGCCGGTGCTCTACCAGACCAGCGGCTTCGGCGGCCTGCCGCCCAGCGAGGGGCAGCGCCGCTTCATCCGCAGCACCGACTCGATGCTGCGGCTGCTCGAGGCGCTCGCGCCGGCGTGCGAGGCGCAGGGTTCCCGCCTGGGCCTCGCGCCCCACTCGCTGCGCGCCGTGCCGCCCGCGGCGCTGGCCGAGGCGCTCGCGGGGCTCGATGCGATCGACCCCACGGCGCCGGTCCACATCCACATCGCCGAGCAGACCAAGGAGGTCGACGACTGCATCGCCTGGAGCGGGCAGCGGCCGGTCGCCTGGCTGCTCGACCATGCGAAGGTCGATGCGCGCTGGTGCCTGGTGCATGCCACCCACATGGACGCGGCCGAATACGAGCGCGGCGCGAAGAGCGGCGCAGTCGCGGGGCTGTGCCCGACCACCGAGGCCAACCTCGGCGACGGAATCTTCGACTTCGCGGCCTGGCGCCACCATGGCGGCGCCTGGGGCGTCGGCTCCGACAGCCATGCCAGCGTGAACGCCGCCGAGGAACTGCTGATGCTCGAATACAGCCAGCGCCTCGCGCGCCGGCAGCGCAACGTCGGCGCCGAGGCCGCGCATCCGCACGTCGCGACCGCGCTGACGCTCGGCGCGGTGCGGGGCGGGGCCCAGGCCGCGGGCCGCGCCGTCGGCGGGCTCGCGGTCGGGCAGCAGGCCGATTTCGTGCTGCTCGACGGCGCGCACGTCGCGCTGCAGGGCCTCTCCGCGGCCGATGCGCTCTCCTCGCATGTGTTCGCGAGCCATCGCACTTCGGCGATCGACGCGGTGTGGGTCGCCGGCGTGCCGCGCGTCACGGCGGGCCGCCATGCGCTGCACGACGAGGCCGCCGCCGCCTTCACCGCCGCGCGCGCCGAACTGCTCACGGACCATTGATCGAACCCACCATGCCCTTCACCACCCACGAACCCCCTTTCCGCTTTCGCCAGGGCACGCGCCCGCTGCTGATCTCGATGCCGCACGTCGGCACCCACGTGCCGCCCGCGCTGGCCGCGCGCCTCACCGACGAGGCGCGCCAGGTGCCCGACACCGACTGGCACCTCGAACGGCTCTATGACTTCGCCGACGAGCTCGGCGCCTCGGTGCTCGTGGCCACGCACTCGCGCTACGTCATCGACCTCAACCGTCCGCCCGACGGCGCGAGCCTCTACCCGGGCCAGAGCGTCACGGGCCTGTGCCCGGTCGACACCTTCGACGACACGCCGGTCTACGGCTCGGCCGACGACCTGCCCGACGAGGCCGAGATCGCCGAGCGCCGCGAGGCCATCTGGGTGCCGTACCACCGCCAGCTGCAGACCGAGCTCGCGCGCCTGAAGGCCGCGCACGGCACCATCGCGCTGTGGGATGCGCATTCGATCCGCTCGGTGCTGCCGCGCTTCTTCGAGGGCAAGCTGCCCGACCTGAACCTCGGCACCGGCAAGGGCACGAGCTGCGATCCGGTGCTCGCTCAGACGCTGCTCGACATCGCCGAGTCGGCCACCGGCTATACCGGCGTGCTCAACGGCCGCTTCACGGGCGGCTACATCACGCGCGAATACGGCAACCCGGCCGCGGGCGTGCATGCGGTGCAGCTCGAGATGACCCAGTCGAGCTACATGCAGGAGCAGCTGCCCTTCGACTACCTGCCCGAAGTCGCGGCGGGCGTGCAGCCGCACGTGCGGCGCATGATCGAGGCGGTGCTGGCGTTCGTCGAGCAGTAGCCGCAGGGAAGGCGGACAGCCGGACGCAGAGGACGCGAAGGTTTCGCGAAAGGCGCGAAAGAAATCAAATTAATTTTTCAGGTTTCCTTTCGCGTCCTTCGCGGAACCTTTGCGCCCTTCGCGTACGGAAGTCCGATCCCGCATTGCAGCGAGGGTGGTCAACCGCGAGCGACAATAACGGCCTATGAAGCCCCCCGTCTACACCCGCGGCCAGGCCCTGCCCGGCATCCTTGCAAAGCGCATCGCCATCCTCGACGGCGCGATGGGCACGATGATCCAGCGCTTCAAGCTCACCGAGGAACAGTACCGCGGCGAGCGCTTCAAGGACTTCGGCCGCGACGTGAAGGGCAACAACGAGCTGCTCTCGCTCACCCGGCCCGACGTGATCTCCGACATCCACGAGGGCTACCTCGCGGCCGGTGCCGACCTGATCGAGACCAACACCTTCGGCGCCACCACCATCGCGCAGGAGGACTACGGCATGGCGGATCTCGCGCGCGAGATGAACTTCGAATCCGCCAAGCTCGCACGCGCCGCCTGCGACAAGTTCAGCACGCCCGACAAGCCGCGCTTCGTGGCAGGCGCGCTCGGCCCCACGCCCAAGACCGCGAGCATCAGCCCCGACGTCAACGACCCGGGCGCGCGCAACGTCAGCTTCGAGGAACTGCGCGCGGCCTACTACGAACAGACCCAGGCGCTCGTCGAGGGCGGCGCCGACGTGCTGCTGGTCGAGACCATCTTCGACACGCTCAACGCCAAGGCCGCGCTGTTCGCGATCGACGAGTACTTCGAGGCGAGCGGCGAGCGCCTGCCGCTGATCATCAGCGGCACCGTGACCGATGCCTCGGGCCGCATCCTCAGCGGCCAGACCGTGACCGCCTTCTGGCACAGCGTGCGCCACGCGCAGCCGCTGGCCGTGGGCCTCAACTGCGCGCTCGGCGCGGCGCTGATGCGGCCGTACATCCAGGAACTGGCCAAGGCCGCGGGCGACACCTACATCAGCTGCTATCCGAACGCCGGCCTGCCCAATCCGATGAGCGAGACCGGCTTCGACGAGACGCCCGACGTCACCTCGCGGCTGCTGCACGAGTTCGCCGACGAAGGGCTGGTCAACATCGTCGGCGGCTGCTGCGGCACCACGCCCGACCACATCGCGGCGATCGGCCAGGCCGTGGCGCCGATGCCGGTGCGCCTGCTGAGCGGCACCCACCACGCCGGCTTCTACAAGGAAGCGGCCTGAACCGCGGGCCGCGGGGCGGTTTGCGCCCGCGGCTGATTGACGCGGGCGGGGCGGCCGCCTAGGCTGGGCGCGCACACCCACGAGAGCCCCGCCATGAACGACAACGACGACAAGCGATCCTTCTTCTCATTCCCGCGGGGCATCCGCATCGCTGCGTTGGCGTTCGCCTTCGCGCTGCCGCTCGCGGCCGCGGCGCAGCAGGCCTACACGCGCGGTCCCGTCAACCTGCGGGCCGGGCCTTCGGGCGACTATCCCCTGGTGGCGCGCCTCTCGCCGGGCCAGCCGCTCGACGTGCTCGGCTGCACCAGCGGTTACGGCTGGTGCGACGTGGTGCTGCCCGACGGCGGGCGCGGCTGGGTCTGGTCGCGCAGCCTCGACTACGCCTGGCAGGCGCAGCGCGTGCCGGTCGCGACCTATGGCGCGGCCATCGGCATTCCGATCGTGACCTTCGTGATCGGCAGCTACTGGGCCGACTACTACCGCGACCGCCCCTGGTACGGCGAGCGCCGCTGGTGGGGCGGCCGCCCGCCGCCGCCGCCCGTGGCCGGCTGGCGCCCGCCGCCGCCGATCCGCCCGGCATGGCAGCCCCGGCCGTGGCCCGGTCCCGGCTTCAAGCCCGCGCCGGGGCCCGGCTACCGGCCGCAGCCCGCGCACGGTCCGCGCCCGCAGCCCGGGCCGGGCTTCCGCCCGCCGTCCGATCCCGGCTTCAGGCCGCCGCGTCCGCAGCCGGTGCAGCGCCCGGGACCGCCGCCTCGTCCGCCGCAGATGCACCCCGGCGGCGGTCGGCACGAGGGTGGCGGTGGCGGGCGTCCGCACGGGAGAGGCGAGGGCGGGGGCCGCGGCGGTGGCGAGGGCGGCGGCAAGGGCGGCGGGCACGGGCCGCACCGCTGATCGGCCGGGGACCGGGGTCAGCGGCCACCGGTCCAGGGATCGAACAGCTTGACGGCGGTCTGCTCGAAATCGCGCACGTTGCGCGTGACGAGCGTGAAGCGGTGTGCAATGGCCGTCGCAGCGATCATCGCGTCGCGGTAATCCTTGGGATCGGGCACGTGCATCGGTGCGCAGAGCATCGCGGCTCTGTCGTCGAACGGGAGGATGCGCCCGTCGAAGGCATCGCGAAGGCCGTCGAACCACCGGCGCAGCGCACCGCCCTGCGGCGGCTCTCTGCGTTCCAGCCGCAGGATGCCCGTCTCGAGTTCGAGCACGGTGATCGCCGACAGAAAGAAGCTGCTCTGCGGAACCGATGCGGCCCATTCCCGGACCGCGGCCGACGGGTTCGGCTTTGCCGTGCCGGAGTTCCGACACGACGTTGGTGTCGAGCAGATACATCAGCCGAAGTCCGGCGTCTTCAGTGCAATGTCGGCGCGCGGCGGCTCGAAGTCGAGATTGCCGGTGTCCGGAAGGCTGTCCATCAACGCGAGCAGCGACATCTCGCCCTGTCCGCGATCGCGGTCGTAGTCCTCGATCCGCTGAAGCACGTATTCCGGCACGCCGCGGTTCGTGATGTAGACCGGCCCCTTGGCGGCCGCACGCTTGGCCGCCGCCACGTCGCGGGTGAAATCGCGGCTCGAAATGCTGGTGACAGGCATGGCGGACTCCCTTGGGCCAGTTTGCTTGTATGTTATGACATTGAGGCGTCGAGGTCAATCGTCAAGCGACGCCTTCTCCGGACGCGGCTCGCGCGCGATCAGCGCCACGAAGCGCTGCGCCCCCAGCCCCAGCGGCCGCTCGCGCGACCACACCACGTCGACCCACAGGTCCAGCCCGTTGCTGAGGTTCTCGAACGGGATCTCCACCAGCGCGCCGGCGGCAACGTGCGGCTTGGCGAAGTTGCGCGGCAGCCAGCCCCAGCCGAGGCCGGCGGTGATCAGGCTCAGCGCGGCCAGCGCGTTGTCGGTGCGCCAGACATGGCGCGCGAACACGAAGCGCGGGTCGCTGCTCGCGAGGTCGCGCCCGGCCACCACGATCTGCCGCGTGTTCGTGAGGTGTTCCTCGCGCAGGCGCTGACCCGCGGCGGCGCGCAGCGCGGGATGGTCGGGCGCCATCACGGCCACCATGGTGTCGCTGCCCACTTCCTGGAAGCCCTCGCGCCCGTCGAGGCTCGGGCGCTCGAACACCAGCGCGAGCTGCGCGCGCCCGCTGTGCAGCAGCGCGAGCGCATCGGCCTGCGGCGCGGCCAGCACCTCGACCTGCAGCAGCGGGTATTCCTGCGCCAGGGCGGCGAGCGGCCCGCTCCAGGGCGCGGCCAGCAGCTCGGGCGCGATCGCGAGCGTGAGCCGGTCCTCCAGCCCCTGCGTGAGCGCGAGCGCCTGCACCTGCAGCTGCTTCAACTGCGCCGCGAGCAGCCGCGCCTGCGGTTCGAGCGAGCGTGCGGCGGCGGTCGGCTGCGGCTCGCGCCCGCTGCGGTCGAACAGCGGCAGGGCCAGCTCGGCCTCGAGGTTGGCGATGGCCATGCTCACGGCCGACGGCACCTTGCGCAGCGCCCTCGCGGCGGCCGAGAAAGAGCCGTGGTCGATCACGGCCAGGAAGACTTCGACGTTGTCGCTCGAGAAGGCCATGGTGCCGATCTATCAACAAAACTGAAACAAGTTAACTTTTTATATCAGCAAGACGCACATAAAGTCCAGCCATTGCCTCCGTCGTTCCAAGGAAAGAAGAAAGCCATGCAGGGTCTACAGCGCCGCGTCGTCTACATCGCCCTCTACGAAGCCATTGCCATCGTGGCTGCCAGCGCCGGCCTGTCGCTGATGACGGGCGCGGGCCTCGGCCATTCGGGCGTGCTCGCGGTCGCGGCCTCGGTGATCGCGGTGATCTGGAACCTGCTGTTCAACATGCTGTTCGAGCGCTGGGAAGCGCGCCAGGCGGTGCGCGGGCGCAGCATCCGCCGCCGCATCGCGCATGCGGTCGGCTTCGAGGGCGGCCTGATCGCGGTGCTGGTGCCGCTGTTTGCCTGGGGCCTGGGCGTGACGCTCTGGCAGGCGCTGGTGATGGACCTGGGGCTGGTGGTGTTCTTCCTGGTCTACACCTTCGTCTTCAACTGGGCCTTCGACAGGGTGTTCGGCCTGCCGGCCTCGGCCGCGCCGGTTGCCGCGTAAAATCGCGCTCCCTTCCAAGGAGCGTTGCAGCGGCGGCCCGTGTTCACCCGGGGCCCGCCGTCAGGCTTGGAAGGCGCCCCGTCCGCCAGGGCAGGACGAAGCCGCAACGACGCTCACCTGAAGATTCCTCCTGCACAGGTGAGCCCCCGATGAGCGACGACGTTTCCACGACCCCTTCCGTTCCCGCGATGAAGCTGGCCGGCCTCGAGCCGGTCGCCATCGACGCCGGGTCGCTGTTCGTCAACATCGGCGAGCGCACCAACGTCACCGGCTCCAAGGCCTTCGCGCGCATGATCCTGAACGGCCAGTTCGAGGAGGCGCTCGCGGTGGCGCGCCAGCAGGTCGAGAACGGCGCGCAGGTGATCGACGTCAACATGGACGAGGCCATGCTCGACAGCAAGGCCGCGATGGTGCGCTTCCTGAACCTGATCGCGAGCGAGCCCGACATCGCGCGCGTGCCGGTGATGGTCGACAGCTCCAAGTGGGAGGTGATCGAGGCCGGCCTGCGCTGCCTGCAGGGCAAGGGCATCGTCAACTCGATCTCGATGAAGGAGGGCGTCGACAAGTTCAAGCACGAGGCCCGGCTCGTGAAGCGCTACGGCGCCGCCGCGGTGGTCATGGCCTTCGACGAGAAGGGCCAGGCCGACACCTTCGCGCGCAAGGTCGAGATCTGCGAACGCGCCTACCGCGTGCTGGTCGACGAGGTGGGCTTCCCGCCCGAGGACATCATCTTCGACCCCAACATCTTCGCGATCGCCACCGGCATCGAGGAGCACGACAACTACGCGGTCGACTTCATCGAGGCGGTGCGCTGGATCAAGCAGAACCTGCCGGGCGCCAAGGTCTCGGGCGGCGTGAGCAACGTGAGCTTCAGCTTCCGCGGCAACGACCCGGTGCGCGAGGCGATCCACACCGTGTTCCTCTACCACGCGATCCAGGCCGGCATGGACATGGGCATCGTCAACGCCGGCATGGTCGGCGTGTACGACGACCTCGAGCCCACGCTGCGCGAGCGCGTGGAGGACGTGGTGCTGAACCGCCGGCCCGATGCCGGCGAGCGCCTCGTCGAAGTGGCCGAGACCGCCAAGAGCGGCGCCAAGGACGACAGCAAGAAGCTCGAATGGCGCGGCACGCCGGAGAACCCCGTGCACGTCAACCAGCGGCTCTCGCATGCGATGGTGCACGGCATCACCGACTTCATCGTGGAAGACACCGAGGAGGCCTACCGCGAGATCCTCGCCAAGGGCGGCCGGCCGCTGCACGTGATCGAAGGCCCGCTGATGGACGGCATGAACATCGTCGGCGACCTGTTCGGCCAGGGCAAGATGTTCCTGCCGCAGGTGGTGAAGTCGGCGCGCGTGATGAAGTCGGCCGTGGCCCACCTCATTCCCTACATCGAGGAAGAGAAGCGCCAGGACGAGGCCGCGGGCCGCGACGTGCGCACCAAGGGCAAGATCATCATCGCCACCGTGAAGGGCGACGTGCACGACATCGGCAAGAACATCGTCACCGTCGTGCTCCAGTGCAACAACTTCGAGGTCGTGAACATGGGCGTGATGGTCCCGTGCCACGAGATCCTCGCGAAGGCCAAGGTCGAGGGCGCCGACATCGTCGGCCTCTCGGGCCTGATCACGCCGAGCCTGGAGGAGATGCAGTACGTGGCCGGCGAGATGCAGAAGGACGACCACTTCCGCATCCGGAAGATTCCGCTGCTCATCGGCGGCGCCACCACCAGCCGTGTGCACACGGCCGTGAAGATCGCGCCGCACTACGAGGGCCCGGTGGTCTACGTGCCCGACGCCTCGCGCAGCGTGAGCGTGGCGCAGAGCCTGCTCTCGGACCAGGCGGCCGCGTACATCGACGAGATCAACGCCGACTACGAGAAGGTGCGCGCGCAGCACGCCAACAAGAAGCAGGTGCCGCTGTGGCCGCTCGCGAAGGCGCGCGCCAACAAGACGCCGATCGACTGGTCGAACTACCTGCCGCCTTGCCCCAAGTTCATCGGCCGGCGCGTGTTCCGCAACTTCGACCTCACCGAGCTCGCGAAGTACATCGACTGGGGCCCGTTCTTCCAGACCTGGGACCTGGCCGGCCCGTTCCCCGCGATCCTCAAGGACGAGGTGGTGGGCACCGAGGCCGTGCGCGTGTATGCCGACGGCCAGCGCATGCTCAAGCGCCTGATCGAGGGCCGCTGGCTCAGCGCGAGCGGCGTGATCGGCTTCTGGCCCGCCAACACGGTGAACGACGACGACATCGAGCTCTACACCGACGAGACGCGCAGCGAAGTGGCGCTGACCTGGTGGGGCATGCGCCAGCAGACCGAGAAGCAGGCGATCGATGGCGTGATGCGCCCCAGCCGCTGCCTCGCCGACTTCGTCGCGCCGAAGGACAGCGGCCTGAAGGACTACGTGGGCGTGTTCGCGGTGACCGCGGGCCTGGGCGTCGAGAAGAAGGAGAAGTACTTCGCCGACGACCTCGACGACTACTCCGCCATCATGCTCAAGGCGCTGGCCGACCGGCTCGCAGAGGCCTTCGCCGAGGCGCTGCACCACCGCGTGCGCACCGACCTCTGGGGCTACGCGCCCGACGAGGCATTGAGCAACGACGAGATGATCGCCGAGAAGTACCGCGGCATCCGGCCTGCGCCCGGCTACCCCGCCTGCCCCGACCACAGCGTTAAGCGAGCGATGTTCGACCTTCTGAACTGCGCGGACATTGGCATGACGCTGACCGAAAGCCTCGCTATGATGCCCGCCGCCAGCGTGAGCGGCTTCTACCTGAGCCATCCCGATTCGACCTACTTCAACGTCGGCAAGATCGGGCACGACCAGTTGCAGGACCAGGCCGCGCGGCGCCAGCAGAGCGAATCCGAACTCGAGCGCCTGCTCGCGCCGAATCTTTGAACCTGCCGGCCGGCGCGGCCGACCGGCCCCGGGAGTTGTTATTCAGAAGCTGATGTTTGCCGCCGCGCACTACGCGGCATGGGTGGTGTTCGTGGTCGCGTGCTGGGGCTTCGGGCGTGCGCTCTTCGCGCGGCTCGCACCGCCGCCGCGGCGCAACGCCTGGCTCGAGGCGGCCATGGCGGCCACCCTCGGCGTCGGTCTCTTCATCTGCGCCTTCCAGCTGCTCGCGATCTTCGGCCTGTTCCGGCGCGAGGCCACGGCCGCGCTGGTCGCGGCGGGCGTGCTCGCCGCGGTGCTGCAGCTGCGCGCCTGGCGGCGCGAGGTGCGTGCGCTGCCGGTGCCCGTCGCGGTTCCGTGGACCCGGCTCGAGAAGATCGGCGCCATCGCGCTCGCGCTGGTGGCGCTGCCTTCGATCGTCGCGCCGCTGGCACCGCCCGCGGCCTTCGACGAACTGATGTACCACCTGCCGTATGCGCGCCTCGTGGCGGACGAGGGCCGGCTCGGCATCCACGGCTGGCTGCGCTACCCCTGGTTCCCGTACAACTACAACCTGCTCTATGCGGGCGCATTGCAGCTCGGCGACGACGTGCTGCCGCACCTGATCAACGGGCTGGCCGGCGCGCTCTCGGTGCTGATGGTGTTCCGCCTCGGCATGCAGCATGCGAACCGGCTCACCGCCTGCATCGGCGCGGCGATCTGGCTCGGCATCGGCGACTACTCGAACGCGCTGATCGACATGGGCGTGGCGCTGTTCGTGCTCATGGCCTGCGTGTCGCTCTGGTGGTGGCGCGAGTCCGAACCAATCGCGGGCGGCATGCGCTGGCTCGGCGTCGCGGCCTTCGGCCTCGGCGTGGCCGCGGGCTCGAAGTACCAGGCGCTGACCTTCCTGCCGCTGGTGGCGCTGTTCGTGGTGTGGCACGAGCGGCGGCCGAAGGCCTGGGCGCTCGCGCTCGCCTGCTTTCTCGTGCCCTGCGTCTACTGGTACGCGCGCAACGCGATCATGACCGGCGATCCGTTCAACCCGATCGGTGCGCGCGTGTTCGGCTTCACCGACTGGATCCCCGCCGACTACGTGCAGCAGGTGGCCGACGTGCGCGACCATGCGGCGCGGCCCAACCTGCTGATCTGGGCCGTGTTCCTCGCGCCCTTCGGCGCGCTCTGGAAGCGCTCGGCCGCGCTGCGCGCCGCGGGCTGGTTCTGCTTCTATTCGATCGCCGTGTGGCTGGTCACCTCGCGCTATCCGCGCTACCTCACGGCCTCGTACCCGCTGATCGCGCTGATGGCGGCGCTGGGCTGGCAGGTGCTGTTCGGCGGGATCGCGGCCGGCCTGCGCCGCCTCTTCGGCGCGCGGCGCGCGGCGCCCGATGCCGGCGAAGCAACCGCCGCGCCCCCGCGCTTCGGGCTCGCGGCCGACTGGGTCGCCGTGCTGCTGCTGGCCGCCCTCGCCGCGGTGTCGATGCGTCAGACGGCCGAGAAGGTGGCGATGATCTCGCCCACGCCCGAGACGCGCGAGGCCTTCCTGCGGCAGAACGTGCCGGGCTACGGGGCCATGGACTGGCTGCGCCGCCATGCCGACGGCCGCGTCTACCAGATCGCGCTCAACGAGGCGATCTACTACGGCCCCAACCCGATCTGGGGCGACACGCTCGGTCCCTGGCGCTACCGCGACTTCCTGCTCCTGCCGCCGCCCGAGATGGCGCGCAAGCTCGCCGGCCTCGGCTTCACCGCCATCGTGATGCCCACCTCGCTGGTGCCCACGCTCGCCACCCGCCCCGGCTTCGACACGCACTTCGCCCTGCTGTACGAACAAGACGGCGGGCGGGCCTACCGTATCCTTTCGCCCGCACCATGACCGAGCCCCAGACTTCCATCGACGCCGCCGGCGCGCCCCTGCGCATCGCCGCGGTGATCCCCTGCTACAACGAGGCGCTCGCCATCGCGCAGGTGGTCGCGCAGTTCCGCGCCGCGCTGCCCGAGGCCGAGATCCACGTCTTCGACAACAACTCCACCGACGACACCGCCGCCATCGCGCGCGCCGCGGGCGCCTGGGTCACGCACGTGGCCGCGCCGGGCAAGGGCAACGTGGTGCGCCGCATGTTCGCCGACGTGGAGGCCGACATCTACGTGACGGTCGACGGCGACGCGACCTACGACGTGGCGAGTGCGCGCCGGCTGGTGGATGCGCTGGTCGCAGGCAACCTCGACATGGTGGTCGGCAGCCGCGTCGACGACGGCCAGAACGCGCTCACCTACCGCGCCGGCCACCGCTTCGGCAACCGCATGCTCACCGGCGCGGTGGCGCAGCTCTTCGGCGGCGGGCTGACCGACATGCTCTCGGGCTACCGCGTGTTCTCGCGCCGCTACGTGAAGTCGTTCCCCGCGCTCTCGCAGGGCTTCGAGATCGAGACCGAACTCACGGTGCATGCGCTCGAGCTGCGCATGCCCTATGCCGAGATCGAGACCGCCTACAGCACGCGGCCCGAGGGCTCGCACAGCAAGCTCTCGACCTACCGCGACGGCTGGCGCATCCTCAGGACCATCTGCAAGCTCTTCGTGAGCGAGCGGCCGCTGCAGTTCTTCTCGATCTTCGCCACGCTGCTGGCGGTGGCGGCGATCGCGCTGGCCATTCCGCTCCTGATCACCTACATGCAGACCGGCCTGGTGCCGCGCCTGCCCACCGCGGTGCTCGCGACCGGCGCGATGCTCGCGGCCATGCTCTCGATGGTCTGCGGCGTGGTGATGCACGCGATCCGGCTCGCGCGCCGCGAGACCAAGCGGCTGCGCTACCTCGCGGTGCCGGGCGTCGGGCAGTTCCGCCGCAAGGCATGACCAAGGCGGGCCGCGAGTTCCTGCGCTTCGCCGCGGTCGGCGCCGCGGGTTTCGTGGTCGACGTGGCGGTGCTCTACCTCGCGGCGCCCTGGCTCGGCTGGTACGGCGCGCGCGTGCTGTCCTTCCTTGTCGCCGCCACGGCCACCTGGGCGCTGAACCGGCGCTACACCTTCACGACGCGGCGTTCGGGCACCTCGATCGTGCGCGAATACCTCGGCTATCTCGTCACCATGCTCGGCGGCGCGGTCGTGAACTACGGCGCCTACGTCGGGGTGCTGCATGCCTTCGAGGGCCGCTGGGTGCCCGCGCTCGGCGTCGCGGCCGGCAGCTGCGCGGGCCTGGTGGTCAACTTCCTGGCCGCGCGGCACCTCGTGTTCAAGGCGCGGCGCGAGCCCTAGGCCAGCACCACCGGGATCTCGGTGGCGGGCGGCGTGTTGCGGCTGCGGCCGCAGCGCACGATGCCGTCGATCATCACCATGCCCACGCCCGGGATGTCGCCGAGCTGCACGCTTTCGAGCAGGCCCGGCGCCGGCGAATGCTGGGCCCGGTCCATGAAGACGAAGTCGGCGTCGCGCCCGACCTCGATCAGCCCGCAGTTGAGCTTGCGGATTTTCGCGGTGTTGCCGGTGGCGAAGCAGAACACCAGCTCGGCCGGGATGTTGGCGATGGACGAGAGCATCGCGATCATGCGCAGGATGCCGAGCGGCTGCACGCCCGAGCCCGCGGGCCCGTCGGTGCCGAGGATCACGCGGTGCGGGCACTTGAGTTCGAGCGCGGCCCTGGCCGCCGCGATCGCGACCTTCTCGTTGCCGTTGTGCACGATCTCGATCGCGCGCGAGCTCTTCTCGCAGAGCTCGCACACATGCGCCTCGGGCAGCGAGGTGTGGCCGCCGTTGATGTGGCCGATCACGTCGGCGTCGGCCTCGAGCACCACGTCCTTGTCGATCAGGCCCGAGCCCGGGATCGAGGGGCCGCCGGTGTGGATGGTGCTCTGGATGCCGTACTTGCGCGCCCAGGCGACCATCTCCTTGGCTTCGTAGCCGGCCTTGACCGAGCCCAGGCCCACTTCGCCGAGCAGGCCCACGCCGGCTTCGGCGAGCTCCTTGAAGTCGCTCTCGACCATGCCCTTCTCGATCACCGGCGCACCGGCGAGCACCTTCACGCCGCCGGGGCGGAAGTTGTCGAAGGCGCGCTGCGCGGTGATGGCCAGCGCCTTCAGGCCCACGATGTCCTTGGGCCGGCCCGGCAGGTGCACCTCGCCGGCCGAGATCATGGTGGTGACGCCGCCGTTCATCGTCGAGTCGATCCAGCCGATCTGGCCCTGGCGCGGCGTCCAGTCGCCGAACACCGGGTGCACGTGGCTGTCGATCAGGCCCGGCGCGACGCAGGTCTTCTTCGCATCGATGACGGTCTTCGCGCCCTCGAGGTCGCAGTCCTTCTGCTTGCCGACCGCGACGATCAGGCCGTCGTTCACCACGATGGTGTCGGCGTCGAGGATGGGGCGGTCGATGTCGCCCGAGAGCAGCAGCCCTATGTTCTGGATGACGACCTTGCCCGACTTGGCGCCGGTTGCGATTTCTGCCATTTGCTTGTGTCCTCGTCGTGGGGTGGGGTGTTGCCTGCGTCCTGCGCCTCGTCCGCGCGCACCGTGCGCAGCAGCGTCTCGATCACGAAGTCTTCCCAGTGCGCGATCGCCTCGGGCGATTCCAGCGGCTCGCCGAGGAAGGCGGTCAGCGTGTGCCGGTTCGAGGTGTAGAAGTAGCCGGTGGAGGCGATCAGCAGGTAGATGTCGCGCGCCACCAGGTCCTTGCGGAACAGGCCCTGCGCCGCGCCGCTCGCGAGGATCTCGGCGATGATCGCCACCGCGCGCGACGAATACTCGCGCGCCCGCAGCGACTTGGCGATGTGCCGGCCCTTGTGCAGGTTCTCGGTGTTGAGCAGCGTGACGAACTCGGGGTTGCGGCGGTAGTAGCCGAGCACGAAGCGGATCACCTCGGTCAGCGCCTCCACGGGTCGCGAGGCATCGAGCGCGATCGCGGCCTCGGCATCGTCCATGCGCTGGTAGATGCCCTCGAGCACCGCGATGAACAGGCCTTCCTTGCTGCCGAAGTAGTAGTAGATCATCCGGTCGTACGACTTCGCGGCCTTGGAGATCTTCTCGACGCTGCCGCCGTCGTAGCCGTACTTCGCGAAGACCTTGGTCGCCGCCTTCAGGATGCTGTCGCGCGTGGCCTGGGCCGCGGCCTCGCGCACGCCGGTGCGGCGCTGGGGCTTGGCGGCGGGTGTCTTGCGTTCGCTCATGGAGGGCAGGCGAGCAGGATCGAAAGCGAATGCCGAACGCAGAGGACGCAAAGGTTTCGCGAAAGTCGCAAAGGAACACCCATGAAGTTTTCGGTTTTCTTCGGCGACCTCTGCGAAACCTTCGCGCCTTCTGCGTTCGGCTGTCCGAATTACTTCTCTGCGAAGGCGCGCTCGACGACGAAGTCGCCGGGCGTGGAGGTGTTGCCTTCCTTGAAACCGCGTTCCTCGAGGATGTGCTTCAGGTCCACCAGCAGGCCGGGGCTGCCGCAGAGCATCACGCGGTCCTCGGTCGGGTTCAGCGGCGGCAGGCCAAGGTCGTCGGTGAGCTTGTTGGTCTTGATCAGGTCGGTGATGCGGCCCTGGTTGCGGAACTCCTCGCGCGTGACCGTGGGGTAGTAGAGCAGCTGCTTCGCGACCATCTCGCCGAGGAACTCGTGCTTGGGCAGGTGGTCGGTCACGAGGTCGTGGTAGGCCAGCTCGTCGACCTGGCGCACGCCGTGCACCAGGATGACCTGCTCGAACTTCTCGTAGGTGTCCGGGTCGCGGATGATGCTCATGAACGGTGCGAGGCCGGTGCCCGTGCCGAACAGGTAGAGGCGCTTGCCCGGCAGCGTGTAGTCGATCAGCAGCGTGCCCGTGGGCTTGCGGCCCACGATGATGGTGTCGCCCACCTGGATGTGCTGCAGCTTCGAGGTCAGCGGGCCTTCTTCCACCTTGATGCTGAGGAACTCGAGGTGCTCCTCGTAGTTGGGGCTCACGATGCTGTAGGCGCGCAGCAGCGGCTTGTTGTTGACCTTCAGCCCGATCATCGTGAAGTGGCCGTTCGAAAAGCGCAGCGCCGGATCGCGCGTGGTGGTGAAGGTGAACAGGCGGTCGGTCCAGTGGTGGACGCTGAGGACGCGTTCTTCGCTGAATGCACTCATACGGAACTCAAGAGTTGGTTGTGGACGGTGAGAGGTGGCTGAGCCGGAATGCACCCTGATGGGGCGGCAGGCACCGGCCGGCTGCGAACCCTCCATTGTCGTTGGTCGGAAAAACCCCGATGAACACCGCGAGAAAACACCATTGCAAGCATCGGGCCCGTTTGCTACATTGACCGCGAATGTAGTGAACGCAACATGAAAGTTTAGGGAATGCTACACAAACGAAAGCCGCCGCACAAGCGCATCGACGGCACGGTTGTTGCAAACCCCGACGGCTGATCCAACCTGCAGCCCAACGCCCACGAGACCGCGATGACAGAACACACCAAGACAGACGGCATGCCCGGCATGGACATGCCGGTGGTCGCCGAAGCCGGTGCCGGCGCCTTCGGCAAGGCGCCGCCGCGCAACGAGCGCATGAGCGCCGCCAAGGTCGAGTGCAACGCCTGCCCGGTGCTGTGCCAGATCTCCGAAGGCCGCACCGGCGCCTGCGACCGCTACGCCAACCGCGAGGGCGTGCTGGTGCGCGTCGACCCGGTGGTGCTGCTGCGCCGCGAGCTCGCGAGCGAAGCGCCCGCGCTGGTGCCCTTCGACCGCCCCGCCGCCGAGAAAACCGAGGGCGCCGCCCCCGACTGGAACGGCGACCTGCTGCATGCCGACGAGGTCTTCGTCACCGGCGTGGGCTCGTCCACCACCTACCCCGACTACAAGCCCGCGCCCTTCATCGTCGCCTCGAAGGCGCAGGGCGTGGACATGGTCACCGTCGTCACCGAAGGCATCTTCAGCTACTGCAGCTTCAAGGTGAAGATCGACACCGACCGCTACCTCGGCCCCGAACAGGCCAACGTGCGCTACCGCGGCGAGGTGGTGGGCCACGTCACCACGGCCGAGTACGGCTCGCAGATGCTCTCGCTCGGCGGCGTGCACCACCTCACGGGCGGCAGCAAGAAGGAAGGCCGCATGACGGCCGAGCTGATGCAGCTGCTCGGCAACAAGAAGGCCGTGGAGTGCACCATCGACGGCGGCTCCACGCTCGTGATCCAGGCCGGCCGCGCGCCCATCGTCAACGGTGTCGAGGAGCAGCGCATGCGCGTGGGCTGCGGCTCCGCGGCGGTTGGCATCTTCGCGCGCCAGTTCGCGGGCCTGGCCGACGAGGTGGTGGTGGTCGACGACCACATCACCGGCGTGCTCACCGAGCACCAGGCCGGCCGCTGCCTCGACATGGCGCCCTCGGGCATCCAGATGCTCGGGCGCAAGTCGACGCCGGGGCGCTACTTCCAGGTGGCCAATCCGGGCAACGGCTGGGGCGGCACCGACATCGCCGATCCGCTCTCGATCATCGAGGGCTGGGAGGAGGGCGTGGCGCGTCCGGGCCTGCGCCTCCTGATGACCTCGACCACCGGCGAGCATGCGCAGTGGTACGTGCTCGACGCGGCGCTCAAGCCCGTCGAGCAGCCGATGCCGCCCGAGGTGCGCCGCATCGTCGATCGCATCGGCGAGAACTGCGAACCATCGCTGTGCACCGTGCTGTTCCTCGGTGGTGCGGGCGGGTCCCTGCGCGCCGGCGTGACAGAGAACCCGGTGCTGCTCACGCGGGCCATCAAGCGCGCGCTCGTCAACGTGACCTGCGGCGGTGCACCGGCCTACGTGTGGCCCGGCGGCGGCATCACGGTGATGGCCGACGTCATGCGCATGCCCGACAACAGCTTCGGCACGGTGCCCACGCCGGCCATCGTGGCGCCGATCGAGTTCAGCATGCGGCGCGCCGACTACGAGGCGCTCGGCGGCCACACCGCGAGCATCTTCACGCTCGAGCAGGCGCTCGCGCGCGGCGCGTGGCAGGAAGACGGCGCGCCGCTCGCGCGCCAGTGGCTCGCGATGGACGCGGCCAATCCGTGGCCGCTCGGGCACACGCCGATGCTGGGCTGAGCCATGACCGCCCAACGCACAGCGCTCGACAAGAACCGCTGGCACCTGAATCACGGCCCGATCGACATCGTGGCCGAGGCGCACGGCGACCCCTACGCGGTGGCCGCGGCGCACGACGCCGCCTGGGCGCGCTTCGTGCACGTGCTCGACGAGCTGGTGCGCGAGCTGCCGCTGCTGCGCCTGCCCGCGAGCGACAACAGCCCGCCGCGCGGCGTGGTCGCACGGCGCATGTGGAACGCCTGCGCGGCGTTCTCGCCGATGTTTCTGACGCCGATGGCGGCCGTGGCCGGCTCGGTCGCGCAGGAGCTGATCGCCTTCTACGACCGGCCCGGCATCGAGCGGGCCTGGATCAACAACGGCGGCGACATCGCGCTGCATCTGGCGCCGGGCCAGTCGGCGCGCGTCGGCGTGTATGCCGACCTCGCGCGCTTCGACTGGCGCCAGCACGTCGATGGCGGCGGCCTGCTCGGCACCGACGGCCAGTTCGAGATCCGCGCCGAGCAGCCGGTGCGCGGCGTGGCCACGAGCGGCTGGCGCGGGCGCAGCTTCTCGCTCGGCATCGCCGACAGCGTGACCGTGCTCGCCGCCACCGCGGCGCAGGCCGATGCGGCAGCGACCGTGATCGCCAACGCGGTCGACGTCGACGATCCGCGGATCGCGCGCAAGCCCGCCAACGAATGCAAGGACGACAGCGACCTCGGCGATTTCCTCGTCACCGTCGACGTGCCGCCGCTCGCGCCCGCGCAGGTGCGCAGCGCGCTCGACGCCGGTGCGGCATGTACACGTCGGCTGCAGGGAGGGCGGCCTGGTCTGGGCCGCCCTGCTCGTTTGCCAGGGGCAGCTCCGACTTGTGGAGCCCTTATGCTCGAAGTCGCTGCCGGCGGCGCCGGCCGATGCAGTTGGTTCAGTATTTGCTTAACGAAAAGCAAGGTTCTTTCCATGATCGATATACGCCGCGTCTTCACCCAGATCGAGCACATCCACCACGAGTTCGGCCCGCGCGCCGACACCCCGTTGGTGCGCGGTGCCATCGGCGCGGTGCTGACCAATCCCTTCGCCGGCCGCTACGAGCCCGACATCCTCCCGATGATGGCGCTGCTCGATCCGGTGGGCGTGGACATGGCGCACCGCCTGCACGCCGCGATGGACGTGCCGCTGGAGCAGATCGCCACCTACGGCAAGGGCGCCATCGTCGGCGCCGCGGGCGAGCTGGAGCACGGTGCGCTGTGGCACGTGCCCGGCGGCTACGCGATGCGCGAGCTGCTCGGCTGGAAGGGCGACCGCGCGGCCTACACCGCGGGCAAGGGCGAGGAGAAGACCGGCCAGCCCGGCAACGCGCTCTCGATCGTGCCCTCGACCAAGAAGGTGGGCCCGCCCGGCGCCGCGCTCGACGTGCCGCTCACCAACATCAACGCCAGCTACGTGCGCGGCCAGTTCGACGCGATCGAGGTGCGCGTGCCCGGCGCGCCCGCGGCCGACGAGATCGTCTTCATCCTCGCGATGAGCACCGGCTACCGCGTGCATGCGCGCGTGGGCGGGTTGCTGGCGAAAGACATCAGCAAGTGGGACGGCCTGCGCTGACCAGAAAAGGACCATGACCATGATCACGACCCCAACCTCACCATTCAAGCTCAGCCGCTCCAAGCCAGGAACACCGCGGAACCGGCTTTGCCGGGCCGCTGGTGTTGCCCCCGGAGAGGGGGGTGGCGAAGCGACACGCAGTGCGCGCAGCCTGGGGGTGAGCCAATGACCACCGCCAACATCCGCAAGCTCGTCATCCAGGTCGACGAGACCCGTAAGGAGATGGGCCAGGACATCACGCCCCCCACGCGCCGCGCCGTCGCGATCGCCGTGATCGAGAACCCCTACGCGGGCCGCTACAGCGAGAACCTCGACCAGCTGATCGCGATCGGCGAGGAGCTCGGCGCGCTGCTCGGCCAGAAGGCCGTGAAGGCGCTCGGCATCGAGCCCGGCCAGGCGCAGAGCTACGGCAAGGCCGCGATCGTGGGCGAGGGCGGTGAACTGGAGCATGCCGCCGCGATCCTGCATCCCAAGCTCGGCGCGCCGCTGCGCGTGGCGGTCGAGAAGGGCGCGGCGCTGGTGCCCTCGGCCAAGAAGCGCGGCACGCTCGGCACCGCCATCGACGTGCCGCTCGGCCACAAGGACGCCGCCTTCGTGCGCAGCCACTTCGACGCCGTCGAGGCCCGCGTGTCCGATGCGCCGCGCGCGAACGAGATCGTGGTGGCCGTGGCCGTCACCGACAGCGGCCGGCCGCTGCCCCGCATCGGCGGCCTGCAGGTTTCCGAAATCAAGGGCGAAGACGGCCTTCGCTGAATACCGAATGCGGACAGCCGAACGCAGAGGTCGCAAAGATCACGCAGAAGTCGCCAAAGTGAATACCCAGATCTTCTTCGGGACTTCTCTGCGACTTCTGCGGAACCTCTGCGGCTTCTGCGTTCGGCTGTCCGATCCCGATTTGTTTGCGCTCGATTTTTCAAGGAGCTTCCGATGATCCCGTTGCGTCATGTCCTCAACGCCACCGCCCTCGCTGCGATCTGCGTCCTCGTCCCTGCCCACGCCCAGGGCGTGATCAAGATCGGCGAGATCAACAGCTACAAGGCGCAGCCCGCCTTCCTCGAGCCCTACAAGAAGGGCATGGAACTCGCGGTCGACGAGATCAACGCCAAGGGCGGCGTCAACGGCAAGAAGATCGAACTCATCAGCCGCGACGACAACGCCAACCCCGGCGATGCGGTGCGCGTGGCCGAGGAGCTGATCTCGCGCGAGAAGGTCGACGTGCTCGCGGGCGCCTTCCTCTCGAACACCGGCCTCGCGCTGACCGACTTCGCGAAGCAGAAGAAGTTCTTCTATCTGGCTGCCGAGCCGCTGACCGACAAGATCGTCTGGAGCAACGGCAACAAGTACACCTACCGCCTGCGCCCGTCGACCTACATGCAGGTCGCGATGCTGGTGCCCGAGGCCGCCAAGCTCAAGAAGAAGCGCTGGGCCGTCGTGTACCCCAACTACGAATACGGCCAGTCGTCGGTGGCCACCTTCAAGCAGCTGCTCAAGGCTGCGCAGCCCGACGTGGAGTTCGTCGCCGAGCAGGCGCCGCCGCTCGGCAAGGTCGATTCGGGCAGCGTGGTGCAGGCGCTGGCCGATGCCAAGCCCGACGCGATCTTCAACGTGCTGTTCGGCGCCGACCTCTCGAAGTTCGTGCGCGAAGGCAACACGCGCGGCCTGTTCAAGGACCGCGAGGTGGTGAGCGTGCTGACCGGCGAGCCCGAGTACCTCGACCCGCTCAAGGACGAGGCGCCCAACGGCTGGATCGTGACCGGCTATCCGTGGAACGGCGTCAAGACGGCGGAGCACAAGGCCTTCCTCGACGCCTACCAGGCCAAGTTCAAGGACTATCCGCGGCTCGGCTCAGTGGTCGGCTACAGCGCCATCCATTCGATCGCGGCGGGCATCAAGAAGGCCGGCGGCACCGACACCGAGAAGCTGGTCGCGGCCTTCAAGGGCCTGCAGGTCGACACGCCCTTCGGCAAGATCAGCTACCGCGCGCAGGACAACCAGTCCACCATGGGCGCCTACGTCGGCAAGACGAAGAACGACGGCGGCAAGGGCGTGATGGTCGACTACGTGTACCTCGACGGCGCGAAGTTCCAGCCGTCGGACGACGAAGTCAAGAAGATGCGCCCCGCAGACTGACCGTCGACCGACCATAGCCCTCTACCGCAAGCGAACCATTCCAGGAATACCGCGGAACCGGCTTTGCCGGGCCGCAGGTATTGCCCCCGGTAGGGGGTGGGCGGCCACACGAAGTGGGCAAGCCTGGGGGCGAGCAAAGGACTTTTTTGATGAGCTTTTCAGGTTTTGTCGTTCAGTTGCTCAACGGGTTGGCCGGCGCGTCGTCGCTGTTCCTCGTGGCGGCCGGCCTCTCGTTGATCTTCGGCGTGACGCGCATCGTCAACTTCGCCCATGGCTCGTTCTTCATGGTCGGCATCTACGTGGCGTACACGCTGGTCGAGAAGCTCGGTTCCAGCCTGGGCTTCTGGCCTTCGCTGCTGATCGCCGCGCTCGCGGTCGGCGTGCTCGGCGCGCTGATCGAGGTGGTGCTGCTGCGCCGCATCTACAAGGCGCCCGAGCTGTTCCAGCTGCTCGCGACCTTCGCGCTGGTGCTCGTCATCAAGGACGCGGTGCTGTGGCTCTGGGGCCCCGATGAACTGCTGGGCCCTCGCGCGCCGGGCCTCAAGGGCTCGGTCGAGATCCTCGGGCGCCAGTTCCCTTCGTACGACCTGTTCCTGATCGTCGTCGGCCCGGTGGTGCTCGGCCTCGTGTGGCTGCTGCTCACGCGCACGCGCTTCGGCACGCTGGTGCGCGCCGCCACGCAGGACCGCGAGATGGTCAGCGCGCTCGGCGTCAACCAGGCCTGGCTCTTCACCGCGGTGTTCGCGCTCGGCGCACTGCTCGCGGGCCTCGGCGGCGCGCTGCAGCTGCCGCGCGAACCCGCCACGCTCGAGATGGACCTCAACACCATCGGCGCGGCCTTCGTGGTGGTGGTGGTCGGCGGCATGGGTTCGCTCCCGGGCGCCTACGTGGCGGCGCTGCTGATCGCGGAGATCAAGGCCGTGTGCATCTGGCTCGGCGTGGTGCAGATCTTCGGCATCGACGTGTCCTTCTCCAAGCTCACGCTGATGGTCGACTTCCTCGTGATGGCCGCGGTGCTCGTGTGGCGCCCCTGGGGCCTGTTCGGCCGGGCGCAGGCGCCGAGCCGCTACGTCGGCATGCAGGAGGAGCCGCTGCGCCGCCCAGGCAACGCCTACATGGCGGGCGCCGCGGTGCTCGCGCTGCTGCTGGCCGGCCTGCCGCTGCTCGCGGCCGATTCGCCTTACACCATGGTGCTCACCATCGACCTGATGATCGCGGCGCTGTTCGCGACCAGTCTGCACTTCATCATGGGACCGGCGGGCATGCATTCCTTCGGCCATGCGGCCTACTTCGGCCTCGGGGCCTACGGCGCCGCGCTGCTCGCGCGCTCGCTCGGCCTGCCGATGGAGCTCACGCTCATCGTCGCGCCGCTGGTGGCCGCGCTCGGCGCCTTCGTCTACGGCTGGTTCGCGGTGCGGCTCTCGGGCGTGTACCTGGCCATGCTCACGCTCGCCTTCGCGCAGATCACCTGGGCCATCACCTACCAGTGGGACAGCTTCACGGGCGGCAGCAACGGCCTCACGGGCGTGTGGCCCTCGGCCTGGCTCTCGGACAAGCGCAACTACTACTGGCTCACGCTGCTGCTGGTGGGCCTCGGCATCTGGTGGCTGCGGCGCGTGCTGTACTCGCCCTTCGGCTATGCGCTGCGCGCAGGCCGCGACTCGGTGCTGCGCGCCGACGCGATCGGCATCGACGTCAAGCGCATGCAGTGGGCGGCCTTCGTCATCGCGGGCGCGGTGGCGGGGCTCGCGGGCGCGCTGTTCGCGTTCTCCAAGGGCAGCATCTCGCCCGAGACGCTCTCGGTCGGCCGCTCGGTCGACGGGCTGGTGATGGTGCTGCTCGGCGGCATCCAGACCCTCGCGGGTCCGGTGGTCGGCGCCGTGACCTTCACCTGGCTGCACGACACCGTGGCGCGCAACACCGACTATTGGCGCGCGATGCTCGGCGCCATCATCCTGATCCTGGTGCTGCTGTTCCCGCAGGGCATCGCGGGCTCGATCAAGCAGCTCGCGGAGCGCTTCCGCGGCGCGAAGCACGATGCGCACGGCAACGGCGCCAACAAGCTCGAGGAGGTGAAGGCATGAGCCTTCTGAAAGTGCACAACCTCGGCAAGTCCTTCGGCGGCGTGAAGGCCGTCGACGGCATCAGCTTCGAGCTGCCGCCCGGCGAGCTGCTTGCGCTGATCGGGCCCAACGGCGCGGGCAAGTCCACCACCTTCAACATGGTCAATGGCCAGCTCAAGGCCGACCAGGGCTCGATCACGCTCGACGGCCAGGAACTCGTGGGCCGCCGGCCGCGCGAGATCTGGCGAATGGGCGTGGGCCGCACCTTCCAGATCGCCGAGACCTTCGCCTCGCTCACGGTGGTCGAGAACGTGCAGATGGCACTGCTCTCGCACGACCACAAGCTGTTCTCGATGTGGCGCCGCGCCGCCGACCACAAGCGCGAGGAGGCGCTCGCCCTGCTCGACCAGGTCGGCATGAAGTCGCAGGCCGACCGGCCCTGCAGCGTGCTGGCCTACGGCGACGTGAAGCGCGTCGAGCTCGCGATCGCGATGGCCAACAGTCCGAAGCTGCTGCTGATGGACGAGCCCACGGCCGGCATGGCGCCCAAGGAGCGCAATTCGCTGATGGCGCTGACCAAGCAGCTGGTGATCGACCGCGGCATGGCGGTGCTCTTCACCGAGCACAGCATGGACGTGGTGTTCGCGTATGCCGACCGCATGATCGTGCTCGCGCGCGGCCGCCTGATCGCGCAGGGCAAGCCGCTCGAGATCCGCGACCACCCCAAGGTGCAGGAGGTCTACTTCGGCACCGGCAAGACCTTCGAAAAGGCAGCGGCATGAATACCGAGACAGAACGCAGAAGACGCGAAGGTTTCGCAGAAGTCGCAAAAAAATCTTCTGGAAGTTCCTTCTGCGACCTTCGCGAAATCTTTGCGCTCTCTGCGTTCGGCTGCCCGATCCCGCATTCCCTCAAGCCTCGATGAACACCTCGGAACCTCTTCTAGAAGCCAAGGCCCTGTGCGCCTGGTACGGCGCCGCGCAGATTCTCTACGACGTCGACCTCGAGGTGCGGCGCGGCGAAGTGGTGGCGCTCATGGGGCGCAACGGCGCGGGCAAGTCGACCACGCTCAAGGCGTTGATCGGCATGCTCGGCAAGCGCCGCGGCGCGGTGCGCTTCCTCGGCCACGACATCTCGAAGAGCGAGCCGCACCATGCGGCGCGCCTGGGCCTGGGCTTCGTGCCCGAGGACCGGCGCGTGTTCACCGACCTCACGGTGATGGAGAACCTCGAAGTGGGCAAGCAGGCGCCGCGGCGCTGGACCGACGGCAGCGAGGCGCCGCTGTGGACGCCCGAGCGGCTGTTCAAGCTGTTCCCGAACCTCGGCGAGATGCCGCACCGCCCGGGCGGCCGCATGAGCGGCGGTGAGCAGCAGATGCTCACGGTGGCGCGCACGCTCATGGGCAACCCCTACCTGGTGCTGCTCGACGAGCCCTCTGAGGGCGTGGCGCCCGTGATCGTCGAGCAGATGGCGAACATGATCCTCGAGCTCAAGGCGCAGGGCGTGAGCATCCTGCTGTCGGAGCAGAACATGCACTTCGCCGAACTGGTCTCCGACCGCGCCTACGTGCTCGAGAAGGGCCAGATCCGCTACCAGGCCACGATGGCCGAGCTCGCGGCCAACGAGGAGGTGCGCCGCGCCTACCTGAGCGTCTAGTTCCGTTCCGTCCCCGTCGTTCGTCTTTCTCTTTTCGAGGAGTCCGCCATGCACCGCAGAAGCTTCGTCGCAAGATCCGCTGCCACCGCCCTCGGCCTGGCCGGCGGCCTCGGCAGCCTGAGTCTCAACGCCTTCGCGGCGGGCAGGGTGAAGCCCGACGGCAAGTCGGCGCTGCTCGTCATCGACGTGCAGAACTGCTTCGTCGACGGCGGCACGCTGCCCGTGAAGGGCGGTGCCGAGGTGGTGCCGGTGATCAACCGGATCGCGGGCGCCTTCGCCAACATCGTGGTCACGCAGGACTGGCACACGCCCGGCCATGCCTCGTTCGCGAGCGCGCATGCGGGCCAGAAGCCGTTCAGCAGCATCAAGCTGAGCTATGGCAACCAGGTGCTCTGGCCCGACCACTGCGTGCAGGGCACCGACGACGCGGCGCTGCACAAGGACCTGCAGCTGCCCACCGCGCAGCTGGTCATCCGCAAGGGCTTCAACAAGGGCGTCGACAGCTACTCGGCCTTCGAGGAGGCCGACCGCAAGACGCCCACGGGCCTCGGCGGCTACCTCAAGCAGCGCGGCATCAGGACCGTCTACGTCGCCGGCCTCGCGACCGACTTCTGCGTGGCCTGGACCGCGCTCGACGCGCGCAAGGCCGGCTTCGAGGTCTACGTGATCGAGGACGCCACGCGCGCGATCGACCTCAACGGTTCGCTCGCGGCGGCCTGGAAGCAGATGACGGCCAAGGGCGTCAGGCGCATCCAGTCCGGCGACATCGACGCCTGAACGATTCCCTGGCCGCGCCGGCCGCGGCAGCAGCACCAGCATCCGCAGCGATTCCGATAACCACAACGAGGAGCTTGACCCCGCATGACGACTTCGATCTCGAGACGCGCCCTGATGGCGGGCGGCGCCGCGCTGGCCCTGGGGCCGGTGCTTTCGCTTGCGGTGCACGCGGACAACGGCGTCACCGACACTACGATCCGCATCGGCCAGTCGGCCGTGTTCAGCGGGCCGGCCAAGGACTTCGGCGTCGACTACCGCGCAGGCATCAAGCTCCACTTCGACCGCGTCAACAAGTCGGGCGGCATCCATGGCCGGCGCATCGAGCTGGTCTCGTACGACGATGCCTACGAACCCGCGAAGACGGCCGCCAACACGGCCAAGCTGATCGACGAGGACAAGGTGTTCGCGCTCACGGGCTACGTCGCCACCGGCAACCTCGCGGCCGCGATGCCGCTCGCCGAGAAGGCCGGCGTGCCGATGTTCGCGCCGCTCGTGGGCACCAGTTCGTTCCGCGCCAAGACCAACCGCTACCTGTTCCACGTGCGCGCGGGCTACGACCTGGAACTGCGCAAGATCATCAGCCACCTCTCGACCATCGGCATCCATTCGATCGCGGTGGTCTACCAGGACAGCGCCTTCGGCAAGTCGAACCTCGCGACCTGCGAGGAGCTCGCGGCCGACTACAAGGTCAAGGTCGAGAAGACCTTTCCGCTCGCGATCGCGGCCGAGGATGCGAAGCCCCTGGCCGCGGGCCTGGCCGAGGTCAAGCCCGGCGCGGTCGTGATGATCATGGCGGGCCGCCAGGTCGAGGTCTTCATGCGCGACTACCGCGCGACCGGCGTGGGCGCGCCGCTCTACACGCTCTCGGTCGGCATCACCGACGCGGCCGGTTCGGCCAAGCGGCTCGAAGGCAAGCTCGCGGGGCTGGTCACCGCCAGCATCGTGCCGCCGCCGCAGGCGCTGCGCATCCCGATCGTGGCCGACTACCAGCGCGACCGCGCCGAGTTCGGCGAGAAGATCGACAGCTACACCGCGCTCGAGGGCTACATCGCCGCGCGCGTGATGGCCGAGGGCCTGCGCCGCGCGGGCAAGGCGCTCACGCGCGACAGCTTCATCGCGGGGCTGGAGAGCATCGGCAGCACGCGCTTCGGCGACTTCCCGATCGAGTACAGCGCGAAGAACCACAACGGCTCGACCTTCGTCGACCTGGAGATGTACACCCGTGATGGCCAACTCCGGCGGTGACATGAAGCACCCCCCATGCCGCTTCGCGGCTCCCCCCTCTCTCGCCTGCGGCGGGAGGGGGCGCACCCGGTGGCCCGGCAGAGCCGGTTCCACGGGTGCCTTGGGGGCTTCGCTGCGCTCGCCGGGCCCGGCCGACCCGATTCGCCTGTTCGAGGCTTGCTTCGCGCGTGAAGACTGAATTGCCGCTGCTGAATCTGGAGGTCAACGGACGCGCGCATGCGCTTGAGGGCGTGCCGCGTGCGGCCACGCTGCTGCATCTGCTGCGCAACGACCTGGGGCTCAACGGGCCGAAGTACGGCTGCGGGCTCGGGCAGTGCGGTGCGTGCACGGTGCACGTCGACGGTGTCGCGGCGCGCGCCTGCGTGATTCCGGCGCATGGGGTCGCCGACCGGAGCATCACCACGCTCGAAGGGCTGGGTACGAAGGATGACTGGCACCCGGTGCAGGCCGCCTTCGAGGAAGCCCAGGCCGCGCAGTGCGGCTACTGCCTCAACGGCATGGTGATGCAGGCCGCGGCGCTGCTCACGCGCGATCCGAATGCGAGCGAGGCGCGCATCCGCGGCGAACTCTCGGGCAACCTGTGCCGCTGCGGCACGCACGTCGAGATCCTCGACGCGGTGCGGCGCGCGGCACTGCGCATGCAGCAGCAGGCATGAACCGGCGCGCCGACCTGCCGCGCACGCGCGCGGAATTCCTCTCGGCCGACGGCGTGCTGCTGGTGGTGCGCGAGACCCCGCCCGCGCCGCCGCCGGCCAAGGGCCAGCCGGCCTTCATCGCGGGCAACCCGGCCGAGGGCGACGAGATCCTGCTCGCGGTGTGGGACGACGGCAGCGCCTCGGCGCTCAACGGCCACGTCGACCTGGGCACTGGCATCCAGACCGCGCTGGCGCAGATCGTGGCCGAGGAGCTCGAGCTCGGCATGCCTTGCGTGCGCATGATGCTCGGCGACACCGCACGTGCGCCCAACCAGGGCGCGACCATCGCGAGCGCCTCGATCCAGATCCATGCGCAGCCGCTGCGCCTCGCGGCCGCGCAGGCGCGCGCCTGGCTGCTCGCACGCGCGGCCGAGCACTTGGGCGTGCCCGCCGAGATGCTGCAGATGCGCAACGGCCTGGTGCGCGTGGCCGAGGCGCCCGGGCGCCGCGTGAGCTACGCCGACCTGGTGCGCGGACAGCGCACGGTGCTCCGGCTCGATCCGCAGGCGCCCACCAAGAACCCGGCCGACTACCGCATCGTCGGCACGCGGCAGGCGCGCGTCGACATCCCGGCCAAGCTCGCGGGCGAGCAGGTCTTCGTGCACGACATGCGCGTGCCCGGCATGCTGCACGGGCGCGTGGTGCGACCGCCGTACGCGGGCGCGGACCACGGCGACTTCATCGGCAACACGCTCGAATCGGTCGACGAATCGTCGATCGCGCACATCCCCGGCATCCGCGCGGTGGTGGTGATCCGCGATTTCGTCGGCATCGTGGCCGAGCGCGAGGAACATGCCGAGCAGGCGCTGCGCGAACTGCGGGTCGCATGGAAGCCCTGGCCCGGCATGCCCGACCTGGGCGACGTGGCGCAGGCGCTGCGCGACAACCCGTCGACCCAGCGGCTGCTGGTGGACGAGGGCGACGTCGACCGCGCCCTGGCCGGCGCCGACCGGCCCATGCCGCGCACCTACGTCTGGCCCTACCAGATGCATGCGTCGATCGGGCCCTCGTGCGCGCTTGCCGAGTGGCAGCCCGCCGACGGCGGCGCGGTCCGGCTGCGCTGCTGGGCCGGCACGCAGAACCCGCACGTGCTGCGCGCCGACCTCGCGAAGCTCATGGGCCTGCAGGACCTGCAGGTCGACGTGGTCCGCATGGAGGCCGCGGGCTGCTACGGCCGCAACGGCGCCGACGACGTCGCGGCCGATGCGGCGCTGCTCGCGCGCGCGGTCGGCGCGCCGGTGCGCGTGCAGCTCACGCGCGAGCAGGAGCATGCGTGGGAGCCCAAGGGCGCGGCGCAGCTCATGGAGATCGACGGCGGCCTCATGGCCGACGGCCGCGTGGCCGCCTACGACTTCCAGACCTCGTACCCCTCGAACGGCGCGCCCACGCTGGCGCTGCTGCTCACGCGCACCATCGAGCCGCTGCCCCAGGCCTTCGAGATGGGCGACCGCACCGCGCGGCCGCCCTATGCCTTCGACAACCTGCGCGTGAAGGTCAACGACATGGCGCCGATCGTGCGCGCCTCCTGGCTGCGCGGCGTGTCGGCGCTGCCGAGTTCGTTCGCGCACGAGTCGTACATCGACGAGCTCGCGACCGCCGCGGGTGTCGATCCGGTGCAGTTCCGGCTGCGCCACCTGAACGATCCGCGCGCGGTCGAACTGGTGCAGGCCACGGCGCAGAAGGCCGGCTGGCGCATGCGCACCGGCCCGCAGGAGAACGCCGACGGCGGGCTCGGCGCTGGTGGCGACATCCTCTTCGGCCAGGGCTTCGCCTATGCGCGCTACGTGCACAGCAAGTGGCCGGGCTTCGGTGCGGCATGGGCGGCATGGGTGGCCGACGTGGAGGTGAATCGAAAGACGGGCGAGGTGCACGTGCGCCGCGTCGTCGTGGGGCACGACGCCGGGCTGCTCGTCAACCCCGCGGGCGTCGAGCACCAGGTGCACGGCAACGTGATCCAGACCACCAGCCGCGCGCTCAAGGAGCAGGTGCAGTTCGCGCCGCAGGCCGGCGCCGGGGCGGGCGGCGCGCAGCTGCCCGGCGTGCTGCCTTCGGGCGTGGTCGCGAGCCGCGAATGGGGCAGCTATCCGATCATCAACTTCCGCGAAGTGCCGGTGATCGAGGTGATGCACATGCCGCGGCCCGGCGAGCCCTCGCTGGGCGCGGGCGAATCGTCCTCGGTGCCGGGGACGGCGGCGATCGCGAATGCGATCTTCGATGCGACGGGGGTGCGCTTTCGTGCGCCGCCGTTCACGCCGGAGACGGTGCTGGCTGCGCTCGATCAGGAGTTTCTCGCTCCCCCGCCGGGGGAGGGCGGGGGTGGGGGCGAGCGGCGAGCGGGTGGTGACGCCGTTACGCCCCCATCCCAACCTTCCCCCAGCGGGGGAAGGAGCAATACCGTCTGGCCGAAGCGCAAAGGGGTCTGGGCGACCGGTGCTGCGCTCGTCGTCGGCGGCATCGGCGTCATCGCCGGCCTGCTCGGCTGGCGTGCCGCGATCGCCCCCGTCACGCTGACCGCCCCGGTCTACAGCGAGGCCACCATCGAACGCGGCCGCGTGCTGGCCGCGCTGGGCGACTGCGCCGTCTGCCACACCGCGCCGGGCGGCGCACCCAATGCGGGCGGCCGCGCGATGGAGACGCCCTTCGGCACGCTCTACACCACCAACCTCACGCCTGACCCCGAGACCGGCCTCGGCCGCTGGTCCTTCAGCGCCTTCCAGCGCGCGATGCGCGAGGGCGTCTCGCGCGACGGCCACCATCTGTACCCGGCGTTTCCGTACACCGCGTTCGCGAAGACCAGCGACGACGACCTGCAGGCGCTCTATGCCTACTTCATGGCGATGCCCGCGGTGCGCGCGGAGACGCCCAAGGCCGAACTCAAGTTCCCGTTCAGCCTGCGGCCGCTGATGGCGGGGTGGAACGCGCTCTTCCACGACCCCGCGCCCGCGCAGCCCGTGGCCACGCAGAGCGCCGAATGGAACCGCGGCGCCTACCTCGTCAACGGCCTCGGCCACTGCGGCGCCTGCCACACGCCGCGCAACGCGCTCGGCGCGGAGCAGGGCGGCAGCGCGTACCTCTCGGGCGCGATGGTCGACGGCTGGGAAGCGCCGCCGCTCACGTCGCTCGCATCGAAGTCCGCCATGCCCTGGGACGCCGAATCGCTCTACCGCTACCTGCGCCACGGCCATTCGCCGCGCCACGGCATCGCGGGCGGGCCAATGGCCGAGGTGGTGCGCGAGCTCGGCGCGGTGCCCGATGAAGACATCCGCGCGATGGCGACCTACCTCGCCGCGTTCAACGGCGCCGCGCCGGTGCCCGAAGCCCAGGCGCAGGCCGAGGCGCAACGCGTCGTCGCAGCCGCCGCGCGCCAGCAGGGACGGCTGCTCGGCCCCGCGCAACGCATGTTCGACAGCGCCTGCGCCGCCTGCCACCACGACGGCGACGGCCCCACGCTGCTCGGCGTGAACACCCCGCTCGCGCTCAACAGCAACCTCACGAGCGCGAAGCCCGACAACCTGCTGCGCACCATCCTCGACGGCGTGCGCGAGCCCGCCACGCGCGACATCGGCTTCATGCCCGCCTTCCGCGAAGCGCTCGACGACCGCCAGATCGCCGAACTCGCGGGCTACATGCGCGCGCGCTTCGCGCCGCAGGAGCCCGCCTGGCCCGACCTGCAGGCGCAGGTGGCGCGGGTGCGGAGGGCGAAGGGGCATTGAGGGCTGTCGAATCCGGACAGCCGAACGCAGAAGGAAGACAGAAGGAACGCAGAAGTCGCAGAAAAGAAAGAACCAGGACATCTTCCTGGCTGTTCCTTTCGCGTCCTTCGCGAAACCTTCGCGTCCTCTGCGTCCGGAAGCCCGCATCCAGCGGCCTCCCCCAGCACAGCGCTACGATCCCGTCCATCCCCTACCCACACACAGAGACAACCCATGCCCCTCAGCCTCGACGCTTCCTCGACCCTTCCGCAAGACGCCGCGCGCGCCACCCTCGTCGGCCGCGTCTGGCAACCCGGCGTCGGCCCGGTCCTGGTCGCGGTCCATGAGGGCGGCTTGCACGATCTCTCGCAAGTGGCGCCCACGATGAGCGACCTGCTCGAGATGAAGGGTTCGCCCGCCGATGCAGTGCAGCGCGCGGTGCAAGGCGGCAAGGCGCCGCGCATCGCCACGCTGGCCGAAGCCCTCGCCAACAGCGACGGCACCGTCGCGCGCGACGAGGCCCGGCCCTGGCTGCTCGCGCCCTGCGACCTGCAGGCCATCAAGGCCAGCGGCGTGACCTTCGTCGAGAGCCTGCTCGAACGCGTGATCGAGGAACAGGCGCGCGGCGATGCGTCCAAGGCCGAAGCCACGCGCGCGGCGCTCGGCGGCGTGCTCGGCGACAACCTCGCGGGCATCGTGCCGGGCTCGGACGCGGCGGCCAGGGCGAAGGAAGTGCTGATCGCGCAAGGCGCGTGGTCGCAGTACCTCGAAGTGGGCATCGGCCCCGATGCCGAGATCTTCACCAAGGCGCCCGTGCTCTCGTCCGTGGGCACCGGCGCGGACATCGGCATCCACGCCGCCTCGGTCTGGAACAACCCCGAGCCCGAGGTGGTGCTCGCGGTCAACAGCCGCGGCGAGACGCTGGGCGCGGCGCTCGGCAACGACGTGAACCTGCGCGACTTCGAAGGCCGCAGCGCGCTGCTGCTCGGCAAGGCCAAGGACAACAACGCCTCTTGCGCGATCGGTCCCTTCATCCGGCTGTTCGATGCGCACTTCGGCATCGAAGACGTGCGCCGCATCACCGTGGCGCTCGAGGTCCGGGGTCCCGAGGGCTTCGTGCTCGAGGGTTCGAGTTCGCTCGCCAAGATCAGCCGCGATCCGCTCGACCTCGTCGGGCAGGCCATCGGCGCGCACCACGACTATCCGGACGGCTTCATGCTGTTCCTCGGCACCATGTTCGCGCCCACGCAGGACCGCCATGGACCGGGGCAGGGCTTCACCCATGTGGTCGGTGACGAAGTGCGCATTTCGGCACCCGAACTGGGTACCCTGCTGAACCGCGTCGTGCACGCCGATCAGGCGCCGCGGTGGACTTTCGGCTTAAGCGCACTCATGCGCAGCCTCGCCGCACGAAAACTGCTGTAAACGTTACTTCTACGAATTCGAAGGAGTTGTACTCCTTTGTGATTCATTGGCAGCACGTAGCAAACTGTTGCTGTTGACCGTTGTTCACGTTCCCCTCAAGATACCCGCCTGTTAATGAAGTAACACGGGAGACAGAGGTTGCCGCCGCGCGAGATCGAACTACTGCAGTCGCCAGTCGAAGGCCCGCTTCCGTGTGGTGAAGACCTCGAGTACGACCCCGAATTCCTCGCACTTCAACAGGCCGCGACGGGCAAGCGGGAGCAGCAGTTCGGCGCCACGATCATTCCCGCGGAGCCGCCCGACTGGGCCCGCGTCGAACGCCTCGCGAAAGCGCTGTGCCAGCGCACGCTGGACGTGCGCGTGCTGGTCCTGCTGACGCTGGCATGGACCGAGACCCAGGGACTGCCCGGCTACGTGGATGGCCTGCGCGTGGTCGAGGGCGTGCTGCAGAAATTCTGGGACGACGTGCATCCGCGCGTCGTCGACGACGGATTCGAAGACCCGCTGCCGCGCATGAACGCGCTGGCCGCACTGGCCGAGGCCGAGGGTCTCGGGCGCAGCGTGCGCGATGCGCGGCTGCTCGAGGACGGCGGTGCGTCGATGAGCCTGCGGCAGGTCGAGGCGCTGCTCGATTCGAGCAAGGCCGATCAGATCGACTACCCGGGCGGCATCGGCCGCTTGCGCGAAGTGGCGCGGCGCGCGCAGGAGAAGGGCGCGCCGCCGGTGGTGGCGCTGCATGCGGCGCTCGAACTGCTGCAGCGCATCCGCGAGATCGCCGAGCGCGCGCTGGGCCAGAGCTGGGCGCCCGATTTCTCGCGGCTCGAACGTTCGCTGCGCACGGTGGTCCAGCTGTTGCCCGAGCAGGCGCAGCCGGCATCGGCGGAGGCATCCGAAGCGGCCACGGCCGGCGAGGGAAGCGCAGAGGGCGCTTCCGCATCCGGGCCCGCCCAGGCCGGCGGCCCGGCAAGTGGCGCTTCCGGCCTACGTGTGACAAGTGTTAAAGATATTGAAATATCGAGCCGTGATGATGTGCAAGTTCTGTTGGAAAAAGCGTGCCAGTTCATGGAACGCACGGAGCCCAGCCACCCGGCCCCGATGCTGATCCGCAGAGCGCAAAGGCTGCTGGACCTCAACTTCTTCCAGATCATCGAAGAGCTCGTGCCCGAGGGCGTGCAAAAGATAGAGAGCCTGGCGGGGCGCTCGCTGAGCGCCGGCTCGGCCGCGGATTGAAGGCGCAGCGCCGGGGGAGCGAAGGCGTGCGTGCCCCACGCGGCGCGGCAGCAGCAGCAACAGTCAGTCAGGGTCCGACCAACACGCATTGAGATTCAAGAGGAAGCTTTATGGCAGACAACCGTGTCAGAAACAGTGGACAGAAGTTCATCGCGCGCAACCGCGCGCCGCGTGTGCAGATCGAGTACGACGTCGAGATCTACGGCAGCGAACGCAAGATCCAGCTTCCTTTCGTGATGGGCGTGATCGCCGACCTCGCGGGCAAGCAGGTCGACCCGATGCCGGACCTGGCCGAGCGCGACTTCATGGCGGTGGACATCGACAACTTCGACGAGCGCATGAAGGCGATCAAGCCGCGCGTCGCGTTCCAGGTGCCCAACACGCTGACCGGCGAAGGCCAGATGAACGTCGACATCACCTTCGACAGCATGGACGACTTCTCGCCCGCGCGCATCGCGCGCCAGGTGGGCGCGCTCAAGCACCTGCTCGAAGCCCGCACGGAGCTGTCGAACCTGCTGTCGTACATGGACGGCAAGAACGGCGCCGAGCAGCTGATCGCGCAGGCGCTGCAGAACCCCGAGCTGCTCAAGTCGCTCGCCTCCGCGCCGAACCCCGCCGTGGCCAAGGCGGTCGAGGCGGCCAACGAGAAGTCGGGCAGCCCGGGTACCTCTTCCGAATAAGCACGGGATCTCCATCATGAGCACCGCACCCAAACAGACAGCGCGCGCGCAGACCGCCACCATCGAGGCGCTCGAGCCCAACGAGTTCTCCGACCTGCTGCAGCGCGAGTTCAAGCCCAAGACCGACCAGGCCCGCGAGGCCGTGCAGAGCGCCGTCAAGACGCTCGCCGTGCAGGCGCTCGAGAGCACGGTCACGATCTCGAACGACGCCTACCGCACGGTGCAGGCGATCATCACCGAGATCGACCGCAAGCTCTCCGAGCAGATCAACCAGATCCTGCACCACGAGGACTTCCAGCAGCTCGAAGGCGCATGGCGCGGGCTGCACTACCTCGTCAACAACACCGAGACCGACGAGCAGCTCAAGATCCGCGTGATGTGCGCATCGAAGCGCGAAGTGGCGCGCTCGCTCAAGCGCCACAAGGGCATTGGCTGGGACCAGAGCCCGCTGTTCAAGAAGATCTACGAGGCCGAGTACGGCCAGTTCGGCGGCGAGCCCTTCGGCGCGCTGATCGGCGACTTCCACTTCGACCACAGCCCGCCCGACGTCGAGATGCTCGGCGAGATGGCGAAGATCGCCGCGGCCGCGCACTGCCCCTTCATTGCCGGTGCCTCGCCGACCGTGATGCAGATGGACTCGTGGCAGGAACTGTCGAACCCGCGCGACCTGACCAAGATCTTCCAGAACACCGAGCACACCGCCTGGCGCTCGCTGCGCGAGTCGGAAGACGCGCGCTACATCGGTCTGGCGATGCCGCGCTTCCTGGCGCGCCTGCCCTACGGCGCGCGCACCAACCCGGTGGACGAGTTCGAGTTCGAGGAAGAGACCGATTCGGCCCAGCACAACCGCTACACCTGGGCCAACTCGGCCTATGCGATGGGCGTGAACATCAACCGCTCGTTCAAGCAGTTCGGCTGGTGCACCTCGATCCGCGGCGTGGAATCGGGCGGCGCGGTCGAGAACCTGCCGACCCACACCTTCCCGACCGACGACGGCGGCGTGGACATGAAGTGCCCGACCGAGATCGCGATCAGCGACCGGCGCGAGGCCGAGCTCGCGAAGAACGGCTTCATGCCGCTGGTGCACCGCAAGAACTCCGACTTCGCGGCCTTCATCGGCGCGCAGTCGCTGCAGCAGCCGGCCGAGTACTACGACGCCGACGCCACCGCCAACGCCAACCTGGCCGCGCGGCTGCCGTACCTGTTCGCCTGCTGCCGCTTCGCGCACTACCTCAAGTGCATCGTGCGCGACAAGATCGGTTCGTTCCGCGAGCGCGAGGACATGGAGCGCTGGCTCAACGACTGGATCATGAACTACGTCGACGGCAGCCCCGGCACGTCGTCGCAGGACACGAAGGCGATGAAGCCGCTGGCGGCGGCCGAAGTCCAGGTCGAGTCGATCGAGGACAACCCCGGCTACTACGCCGCCAAGTTTTTTCTCCGGCCGCACTATCAGCTCGAAGGGCTGACGGTGTCGTTGCGGCTGGTTTCGAAGCTGCCATCCAACAAGAAGGACAGCAGCTAGTTCAACGGTGTCCCGCAATCGGGCATATATAACTTTGGGGGTTTTCAATCATGGCAGTTGACATGTTCATGCGCGTAGAGGGCGCGAACGGCGAATCCAAGGACTCGAACCACAAGGAGTGGACGGACATCCGGTCGTTTGCATGGGGAGCGACGCAGCCAGGCAACATGGTGAGCGGCGGCGGGGGCGGCGTGGGCAAGGCCAGCTTCAACGATCTGCAGGTGATCGCACGCATCGACAAGGCGGCGCCTTCGGTGCTGAAGAACTGCGCGAGCGGCAAGCATCTGAGCAAGGTGGAAGTGTCGGTGTGCAAGGCGGGCGGCTCGCAGATCGAGTACACGCGCGTGACGCTGGAAGAGGTGCTGGTGACGTCGGTGCAGTACTCGGCCGAGCAGGGCAGCGAGGCGGTGCTGGTGCAGTACGCGTTCCAGGCCGCGAAGGTCAAGCAGCAGTACTGGGAGCAGACCGACAAGGGCGGCAAGGGCGCCGAGACGGTGCTGGCCTGGAACATCAAGGAAAACCGCGAGGGCTGATCTTTCCCCGTGGTGCCCGGCCGGGCCCGCGCGCGCCGCACCGCGGCGTGCGGCGGCCCGGTCTTCGCGTCTCTCTACGTTTTTCACTCGGGCGGCCCTCGCGGCCGCGCGCGAGCCAATGAGGAAGTTTCATGGGCGAAGGGTTTGCAGTGCTGGGCGAGCGCTCCGTGGCCGAGCACACCGAATGGGTACAGCGCCAGATCCGCGCCAGTCCCCAGAACGCGAGCCTGCGCCTGGCCCTGTGCCATTTCCTGGCGCTTCGGGGCGAATGGCAGCGGGCTGAAGACCAGCTCAAGCTGGCCGCGAAGATCGATCCTTCGTTCGCGCCCGCCAGCGCCACCTGCGCGATGGCGCTCACTGCGGAGCGCCACCGCACCGAATTCTGGAACGGCGGCCGCGCGCCGACCGTGATCGCCGGCCGCGATGAATGGGTCGACGGCCTCATCGCCGCCGCCGCGCTGCCGCCCGAACAGGCCGCCGAGGCCGCGCGCCTGCGCGAAGCCGCGCGCGAGGCCGCGCCCGCGCTGCAGGGCAGCCTGCAGTGCGTGGACCGCAGCGATGCGCGCGCCGTGCAGGCCATCGACGGCGAACCCGTGCAGACCAGCGAATTCGCCTGGCTGTGCGACGGCGACGTGCGCATCGGCGCCGTGCTGGAACTGCTCACGCCTTCGGGCTATGCGTGGCTGCCGATGCCGGCGGTGCGGCGCATCAAGTTCTCGCGCCCGCAGCACCTGGTCGATCTGCTCTGGGCGCCGGCCATGATCGAGCTGCACGACGGCCGCGGCCTCAACGGCCTGGTGCCCGTGCGTTATCCGGGCGCGCTCGATGCACTCGACGACGAGACCGCGCTCGGCCGCCGCACCGACTGGCTGCCGCTCGCGGGCGAGGAGCAGTACGCCGGCGCCGGGCAGCGCACGCTGATCAGCGAAGCGGGCGACCATTCGCTGCTCGACATCCGCCAGATCGAGTTCGCCGCGGCAGCGGATGCGGCCGGCCGCGATACCGACGGGGAGCGCGTGATCCAGTGAGCGCCGTCCTGCCCGCCAGCCGCTCCGCCCTGGATGGCGACGGCGACCAGCCAGAGAGCGTTGCACGCGACCGCCTGCAGCCGGTGCTGCTCGATCGCCTGACCGACAAGGCGCCGCAGAGCCGGCAGGAGCGCGCGGGCGCCTTCCTCATGAGCGGCAAGCTGCTGCGCGATTCGGTGCTGCGCGACCTGCAGTGGCTGCTCAACACCACCAACTTCGGCGCCGACCACCTCATCAACGCCATGCCGCGCGCGCGGCGCTCGGTCGTCAACTACGGCGTGCGCGGCTGGGCCGGCGGACGCATGTCGGAGGTCGACTTCGCCGACGTCGAGGCCGCGATCCGTGCCGCGATCATCGACTTCGAGCCGCGCATCATGAAGGACAGCATCGACGTGCGCTGCGTCACCGATGCGAACGAGCTCGAACACCACAACCTGCTCGCGCTCGAGATCCGCGGCACCCTGTGGTCGGTGCCCTATCCGATCGAGTTCATCCTGCGCTCGGAGCTCGACCTCGAGAGCGGCCACATGGTGCTGCGGCCCACGGGAGGCCTCTGATGGACGCGCGGCTGCTCGACTACTACAACCGCGAGCTCACCTACATGCACGAGCTCGGGGCCGAGTTCGCGCAGCGCTACCCCAAGATCGCGGGCCGGCTCGGCATGCGCGGCATCGAGGTCAGCGACCCCTACGTCGAGCGCCTGCTCGAAGGCTTCAGTTTTCTCACCGCGCGCATCCAGCTCAAGATGGATGCCGAGTTCCCGCGGTTCTCGCAGCGGCTGCTCGAGGTGGTCTACCCCAACTTCCTCGCGCCGCTGCCCGCGATGGGCGTGGTGCAGATCGACGGCAACCTCAACGAAGGCTCGCTCAAGGCCGGCTACGAACTGCCGCGCCACACCATCCTGCGCGGCCGCATGATCAAGGGCGAGCAGACGGCCTGCGAGTTCCGCACCGGCCATGCCGTGACGCTGTGGCCGATCAAGATCGCCGAGGCGGGCATCGGCCCGGTGCCCGCGGAGATCCTGCATGCGATGCCGATGGTGGCCCGGCAGGCGAAGAGCGCGCTCACCATCAAGCTCGAGGCGGTCGGCGGCGCGCGCTTCGCCGAGATGCCGCTCGAGCGGCTCGAATTCTTTCTCTCGGGCGCCGAGCTGCATGCGCTGCGCGTGCTCGAACTCGCGGTGCACCACAGCGTGGGCGCCGTCTGCCGCAGCGGCCCGGGCAGCACCGCGCGCATCGTGCCGCTCGGCGACGAGGCCATCCGCCACGAGGGCTTCGACCCCGACCAGTCGCTGCTGCCCTACGACGCGCGTTCGTTCCAGGGCTACCGGCTGCTGCACGAGTACTTCGCCTTCCCCGACCGCTACCTGTTCTTCAGCGTGAAGAACCTGCGCGCCGCGGCCGCGGCGATGAGCGGCACCACGATGGAGATCGTGATCCTGCTCGACCGCGCCGACGCCGAGCTGGAGCGGCTGGTCGACGCGCGTCATTTCTCGCTGTTCTGCACGCCCATCATCAACCTCGTGCCGCGCCGCAGCGACCGCATCCCGGTCGGCCCCGGTCAGCACGAGCACCATGCGGTGATCGACCGCACGCGGCCGCGCGACTTCGAGATCTTCACCGTCGAACGCGTCACGGGCCACATGGCCAGCGGCTCGGAAGAGCGCGAGTTCCGGCCCTTCCTCGGCTCCTTCGCGGCCGACGACGGCGACTTCGGCGCCTACTTCTCGCTGCGGCGCGAACCGCGCCTGGTGTCGGACCGCGCGCGCGCCCAGGGCACGCGCACCAGCTACACCGGCAGCGAGGTCTACGTCTCGCTCGTGGACCAGCATGACGCGCCCTTTCCGCACAGCCTGCGGCACATCACGATCGATGCGCTGTGCACCAACCGCGACCTGCCGTTGCTGCTGCCGACGGGGCTCGAGTCGGACTTCACGCTGCGCGTGTCGGCGCCGGTGCGCGCGGTGCGCATCCTGCGCGGGCCCTCGCGCCCGTACCCGGCGCTGGCCGAGGGCGCGCTGACCTGGCGCCTCATCAGCCACCTCGGGCTCAACTACCTGAGCCTGACCGACGTCGATGCCGCGCAGGGCGCGGCCGCGCTGCGCGAGATGCTCGATCTCTACGGCAACCTCGCCGATCCCGCGGTGCGCCGCCAGATCCAGGGCGTGCGCTCGATGGCGCTGGCGCCGGTGTTCCGCCGCCTGCCCGAGCCGGGGCCGATCGTCTTCGGCCGCGGCGTGGAGATCGCGTTGAAGATCGACGAGGTCGCGTTCTCGGGCGCGAGCCCCTATCTTTTCGGCGCCGTGCTGGAGCAGTTCTTCAGCCGGCATGTGTCGCTCAACGCGTTCACCGAGTTCTCGCTCGCGAGCCTGCAGCGCGGCGAGATCGCGCGCTGGGCGCCGCGCATCGGACGCCGGCCCACGGTATGAACACCGCCGACCTCACCGACGAGCCGCTGCCGCCGCTCACGGCGCCCGATACGATCGGCGAGGCCCCTCCCGCCGCGGAGGGTGACGGTGCTGCTGCTGCGCCGCGCGGCGCGACCGAGGCCGATCCGGTGCTCTGGGCGCGGCTCGTCGAGCAGCCCTTCGAGCACGACCTCTTCATGCTGCTGCGCCGGCTCGATGCGCAGGGCGGCCATCCGCTGCTCGGGCGCGCGCCGCGCCCGCTCGACGAACCGTTGCGCCTGGGGCAGGAGCCCTCGATGGCCTTCGCGCCTTCGAATGTCTCGGGCGTCGACCTCGACGGCGACGGGCCGCCGCGCATCTCGATCTACGGCTTCGGCCTGTTCGGTCCCAACGGCCCGCTGCCGCTGCATCTGACCGAGTACGCGCGCGAGCGCAAGCGACACCACGGCGACCACACGCTCAGCGCCTTCGCCGACCTGTTCCATCACCGGCTGATCCTGCTGTTCTACCGCGCCTGGGCCGATGCGCAGTCGGTCAACAGCCTCGACCGGCCCGACGGGCACCGCTTCGTCGACTACGTGGCGAGCCTCATGAACATGGGGCAGCCGGGGCTCAAGCAGCGCGACCGCATCGCCGACCATGCGCGCACCCACATGGCGGGCCACCTAGTGCGCCAGACGCGCAACCCGGAGGGCCTGATCCAGATCCTGCGCCTCTACTTCGACGTGCCCGTGCGCGTGGACGAATTCGTGAGCGACTGGGTGATGATCGACGAGCGGCAGGTGAGCCGCATCGGCCTCACCGGGCGCAACCACCAGCTCGGCGGCGGCGCGACCATCGGCCTGGCGGTGCGCGATGCGCAAGCCAAGTTCCGGCTCGAACTCGGGCCGCTCTCCCAGGACGCGTTCCGGGCCTTCCTGCCGGGCAGCAAGCGCCTCGCGCAGCTGGTGGACTGGGTGCGCCAGTACATCGGCATCGAGTTCGCATGGGAGCTGCGCCTCGTGCTGCAGAAGCAGGAAGCGCGCGGCATGCAGCTCGGCAGCGACCAGCGCCTCGGCTGGGGCAGCTGGCTCGGCACGCGCCTGTCCGACACCGACGCCGGCGACATGCTGTTCCAGCCCGAGGCGCTGTCTCCCCGTTCCGCAGCGGCGGCCACTTCGGCCGAGGCTGCCTCTTCCATGGCCCTATGACAGACATCCGCCGCGTCTCGCTCTTTTCCAAGCTCAATCCGATGCTCTACAAGGCATTGGAGACCGCGACCGCCTTCGCCAAGCTGCGCGGCAACGCCTACGTCGAACTCGTGCACTGGCTGCACCAGATCCTGCAGCTGCAGGACAGCGACCTGCTGCGCATCGTCAAGCGCGCCGGACTCAACCTCGACGCGGTCGAGCAGGACCTGGTGCGCGCGCTCGACCGGCTGCCGCACGGCGCCACCTCGATCAGCGACATCTCCGAGCACGTGGACCATGCGGTCGAGCGCGCCTGGGTGTACGCGAGCCTGCGCTTCGAGGCCACCTCGATCCGCGGTGCCTACCTGCTCGCGGGCATCGTCAAGACGCCCGGGCTGCGCCAGGTGCTCTCGGGCATATCGCGCGAGTTCGACAAGATCGTGCCCGACGTGCTCGTCGCGCAACTGCCCGCCTGGACCGAAGGCTCGCCCGAGGACGACTTCGATGCGCCCGCGGCCACGGGCCTCGGCGGCGCTGCGCCGGCCGCGCAGCAGGGCGAGGGCGCCGCGGCCGGCGGCAGCGCGCTCGCCAAGTACGCCAGCGACCTCACGGCCAAGGCGCGCGCCGGCGAGCTCGATCCGGTCTACGGCCGCGACGACGAGATCCGCCAGATCATCGACATCCTGATGCGCCGGCGGCAGAACAACCCGCTGCTCACCGGCGAGGCCGGCGTGGGCAAGACGGCCGTGGTCGAGGGCCTCGCCTCGCGGCTCGCGGCCGGCGACGTGCCGCCCTCGCTCAAGGACGTGTCGCTGTGGGTGCTCGACCCCACGCTGCTGCAGGCCGGCGCGGGCGTGAAGGGCGAGTTCGAGCAGCGGCTGCGCCAGGTGATCGACGAGGTCGAGAAGAGCCCGAAGCCGATCGTGCTGTTCGTCGACGAGGTGCACACGCTCGTCGGCGCGGGCGGCCAGGCCGGCACCGGCGACGCCGCCAACCTGCTCAAGCCCGCACTCGCGCGCGGCCGGCTGCGCACCATCGGCGCCACCACCTGGTCGGAGTACAAGAAGTACATCGAGAAGGACCCGGCGCTCACGCGGCGCTTCCAGACCATCCAGGTGCACGAGCCCACCGAGCCGAAGGCCGTGGTGATGCTGCGCGGCATCTCGGCCGAACTCGAGAAGCACCACGGCGTGCTGATCCTCGATGCCGCGCTCGAGGCCGCCGTGAGCCTGTCGCACCGCTACATTCCCGCGCGTCAATTGCCCGACAAGGCCGTGAGCCTGCTCGACACCGCCTGCGCCCGCGTCGCGCTGAGCCAGCATGCGCTGCCGGCCGCGATCGAGGACCTGCAGCGCCGCATCGAGGTGCTGCGCATCGAATCGGGCATCGCCGGGCGCGAGGCCGCCATCGGCGTCGGCGAGGCGAAGCGGGTGGACGACATTGCGGCCGAGATCGCCGCGGCGCAGGGCGAGCTCGATCTGCTGGCGCAGCGCCGCGTGGAAGAGGCCGCGCTGGTCGAGCGCATCGTCGCGTTGCGCAGGCAGCTCGCGCCCCAGGCGGTGCCGGTGCAGGCCGAAGCGCGGCAGGACGAGGAAGAACAAGAAGAGGGCGCCGCGCCCGCGGTGGATGTGGACGCGGAACCCGCGCCGCCGGCCGAGCCCGAGCGCGCACCCGAAGCGATCCGCGCCGAACTGAACGAAGCGCAGGACAAGCTCGCGCAGCTGCAGGGCGAGACGCCGCTGATCCTCGCGGCCGTCGACGCGCAGGCCATCGCCACCGTGGTGGCCGACTGGACCGGCATTCCGATCGGCCGCATGGTGCGCGACGACGCGCAGTCGGTGCTGCGCCTGGCCGAGACGCTGTCGGCCCGCGTGGTCGCACAGCCCGATGCGCTCGAGACCATCTCGCGGCGCATCCGCACCGCGCGCGCGCGGCTCGACAACCCGAACAAGCCGGTGGGCGTGTTCCTGCTCTGCGGCCCCTCGGGCGTGGGCAAGACCGAGACCGCGCTCGCGCTGTCGGAGGCGCTCTACGGCGGCGAGCAGAACCTCGTCACCATCAACATGAGCGAGTTCCAGGAGTCGCACACCGTCTCCACCCTCAAGGGCGCGCCGCCCGGCTACGTGGGCTACGGCGAAGGCGGCGTGCTGACCGAGGCGGTGCGCCGCCGGCCCTACAGCGTGGTGCTGCTCGACGAGATCGAGAAGGCGCACCCCGACGTGCACGAGATCTTCTTCCAGGTCTTCGACAAGGGCTGGATGGAGGACGGCGAGGGCCGCCACATCGACTTCCGCAACACCGTGATCATCATGACCTCGAACGTCGGCACCGACCTGGTCATGCAGCTGTGCGAGGACCCGACCCTGCGCCCCGACCCCGAGCCGCTCGCGCAGGCGCTGCGCGAGCCGCTGCTCAAGGTGTTCGCGCCCGCGCTGCTCGGCCGCCTCGTCGTCGTGCCCTACTACCCGCTGCACGCCGACGCCCTGCACCGCATCATCCGCCTCCAGCTCGACCGCATCGCCGCGCGCCTCGATGCCAACCACGGCATCGCGCTCGCCTACGACGACAGCGCCGTCGAACTCGTCGCGCGCCGCTGCACGGCCATCGAATCGGGCGGCCGCATGATCGACGCGATCCTCACCCACACCATCCTGCCGCGGCTCAGCGAGGAGGTGATCGGCGCCACGGTCAGCGCGCGCAAGTTGACGGGGGTGCGGCTGTCGGCGGCGGAGGACGACTTCCGGTATGAGTTTTCGGAAGCCTGAGAAAGCAAAAGAAATGCATCAGCATCAAGGAGACAACTTCCATGGCGCGAGTCGTTACGGCCCACACCCCGCTGGGTGAAGAGCAGCTGAAGTTCCGCTCGATGCGCGGCAGCGAGGGGCTGTCGCAGCTGTTCGAGTTCGAGGTGGACCTGCTGAGCCCGAGCGCGGCGCTCGATCTGAAGTCGGTGCTGGGCAAGCCGCTGACGCTGGAGATCCAGACCGCGGTGGCGGGGTCGCCGCGCTTCCTGAACGGGCAGGTGGTGCGCTTCTCGATGGTGGGCCGCGAGGGCGGCACCGCGCGCCACACTGTCTACCGCGCCACCGTGCGGCCGTGGCTGTGGTATCTCACGCGCTCGAGCGACAACAAGATCTTCCAGAACAAGAGCGTGGTCGAGATCGTCGAGGAGGTGTTCGGCGACTACGGCTTCGCGTTCGAGAAGAAGCTCGGTGCGAGCTACCGGCAGTGGGAGTACTGCGTGCAGTACAACGAGAGCGACTTCGCCTTCGTCAGCCGCCTGATGGAGCTCGAAGGCATCTACTACTGGTTCAGGCACGAGAAGAACCAGCACACCCTCGTGCTGGCCGACGACATCGGCGCGCACGAGCCGATGCCCGGCTACGAGACCATCGACTACTTCGCGGCCGACCGCGACATCAGCGAGGACCTGGAGGTCATCCGCGACTGGCAGCCGAGCGAGGAGGTGCGGCCCGGCAGCTACACCGTGGACGACTTCAACTTCACCACGCCCAAGGGCGACCTCGTCAACGTGCGCAGCCAGCCCAGGGGGCACGACCACGCCGACTACGACATCTACGAATGGCTGGGCGACTACCCCGCGGCCGGCGATGGCGAACACTATGCGCGCGTGCGGCTGGAGGAGGTGCAGTCGCTCGCGCAGCGCAGCCACGGCCAGGCCACCGTGCGCGGCATGGCGCCGGGCTTCAAGTTCAAGATGCGCAACTCGCCGCGCGCGGACGACAACCAGGAGTACCTCGCCGTGGCCGTGTCGTATTCGCTGCGCGAGGGCGGCTATGCGAGCGGGGCGGCCAGCGGCGAATACAACTTCGACTTCGTGGTGCAGCCGACATCGCTGCCGTTCCGGGCGCCGCGGCAGACGCCCGTGCCGCGCACCAGCGGCCCGCAGACCGCGACCGTGGTGGGCCCCGAGGGCGAGGAGATCTGGACCGACGAGTACGGCCGCGTGAAGGTGCAGTTCCACTGGGACCGCTACGGGCAGAAGAACGAGAACAGCTCGCGCTTCGTGCGCGTCTCGCACATCTGGGCGGGCGAGCGCTTCGGGGGCGTGTTCACGCCGCGCATCGGCCAGGAGGTGGTGGTGGACTTCATCGGCGGCCGGGTGGACCGGCCGGTGATCGTGGGGCGGGTGTACAACGCCGACCAGATGCCGCCGTTCGCGCTGCCCGGGGAGGCGACCAAGAGCGGCATCGTCACGCGCTCGTCGAAAGGCGGCTCGTCCGCCAATGCGAACGCCTTCGTGTTCGAGGACAAGATGGGCGCGGAGCAGATCCTGCTGCATGCGGAGCGCAACCTCGACGTGGAGGTGGAGGGCGACGAGACGCACACGACCGAGAAGACGCGCACCACGCTGATCAAGGGGCATGAGTCGGCGACCTACGAGTCGGGCGAGGAGCGGCACATCACGGGCGGTGCGGTGGAGACGATCGACGGGGGCGAGGAGCGCACGGTGACGGGCGGGGCGACCGAGACGGTGACGGGCGGCGAGGAGCGCACGATCACGGGTGGGGCGACCGAGACGATCACGGGCGGGGAGACGAAAACCGTGACGGGCGGCCTGACCGAGACGGTCGACGGCGGCGTGATGCTGACGGTCAACGGCACCGTGGTGCGCATTCTCAGCGGGACCGACATCCGGATCATTGGCGCGGGGCGTGTCGAGATCATCAACGCGATCGACGCCAAGGTGGTGGTTGGGTCGAACACCACCACCGTGACCGGCCCCAAGATCGTCTTCGCGCCATTCATCATCCACTACGCCGACACCTACACGATCAACACCGTCAACTACATCATCAACGCCAAGGTGGTGATCCATAACAAGCCGACGCAGACGCTTCACATCCAGGAGCACAGCCACTGGCGCTGGATGCGCTACGACATCGAAGTGTGGCAGGGCGGGACACACAGCATCGCGTTCGACATCTACGGCGTGAAGCTGATGGTGAGCAGGATGTTCTGGTCGGTCAACGGCATCTTCATCAACCTCGCCGCCAAGACCGAGATCCAGTCGATGAACAAGTACACGGTCGGCTGGCTGAAGTTCCGACAGTTCGCGAAGGAGGTCAGAACCCACGGCCTGCGCGCGAACAAGGGCACGATCTTCGTCAAGGGGAACTGAAAAGGATGGCAGTGATGACCAGGATCGTTACGGCCCACACCCCGCTGGGTGAAGAGCAGCTGAAGTTCCGCTCGATGCGCGGCAGCGAGGGGCTGTCGCAGCTGTTCGAGTTCGAGGTGGACCTGCTGAGCCCGAGCGCGGCGCTCGACCTGAAGTCGGTGCTGGGCAAGCCGCTGACGCTGGAGATCCAGACCGCGGTCGCGGGGTCGCCGCGCTTCCTGAACGGCCAGGTGGTGCGCTTCTCGATGGTGGGCCGCGAGGGCGGCACCGCGCGCCACACTGTCTACCGCGCCACCGTGCGGCCGTGGCTGTGGTATCTCACGCGCTCGAGCGACAACAAGATCTTCCAGAACAAGAGCGTGGTCGAGATCGTCGAGGAGGTGTTCGGCGACTACGGCTTCGCGTTCGAGAAGAAGCTCGGTGCGAGCTACCGGCAGTGGGAGTACTGCGTGCAGTACAACGAGAGCGACTTCGCCTTCGTCAGCCGCCTGATGGAGCTCGAAGGCATCTACTACTGGTTCAGGCACGAGAAGAACCAGCACACCCTCGTGCTGGCCGACGACATCGGCGCGCACGAGCCGATGCCCGGCTACGAGACCATCGACTACTTCGCGGCCGACCGCGACATCAGCGAGGACCTGGAGGTCATCCGCGACTGGCAGCCGAGCGAGGAGGTGCGGCCCGGCAGCTACACCGTGGACGACTTCAACTTCACCACGCCCAAGGGCGACCTCATCAACGTGCGCAGCCAGCCCAGGGGGCACGACCACGCCGACTACGACATCTACGAATGGCTGGGCGACTACCCGGCGGCCGGCGATGGCGAACACTATGCGCGCGTGCGGCTGGAGGAGGTGCAGTCGCTCGCGCAGCGCAGCCACGGCCAGGCCACCGTGCGCGGCATGGCGCCGGGTTTCAAGTTCAAGATGCGCAACTCGCCGCGCGCGGACGACAACCAGGAGTACCTCGCCGTGGCCGTGTCGTATTCGCTGCGCGAGGGCGGCTATGCGAGCGGGGCGGCCAGCGGCGAATACAACTTCGACTTCGTGGTGCAGCCGACATCGCTGCCGTTCCGGGCGCCGCGGCAGACGCCCGTGCCGCGCACCAGCGGCCCGCAGACCGCGACCGTGGTGGGCCCCGAGGGCGAGGAGATCTGGACCGACGAGTACGGCCGCGTGAAGGTGCAGTTCCACTGGGACCGCTACGGGCAGAAGAACGAGAACAGCTCGCGCTTCGTGCGCGTCTCGCACATCTGGGCGGGCGAGCGCTTCGGGGGCGTGTTCACGCCGCGCATCGGCCAGGAGGTGGTGGTGGACTTCATCGGCGGCCGGGTGGACCGGCCGGTGATCGTGGGGCGGGTGTACAACGCCGACCAGATGCCGCCGTTCGCGCTGCCCGGGGAGGCGACCAAGAGCGGCATCGTCACGCGCTCGTCGAAAGGCGGCTCGTCCGCCAATGCGAACGCCTTCGTGTTCGAGGACAAGATGGGCGCGGAGCAGATCCTGCTGCATGCGGAGCGCAACCTCGACGTGGAGGTGGAGGGCGACGAGACGCACACGACCGAGAAGACGCGCACCACGCTGATCAAGGGGCATGAGTCGGCGACCTACGAGTCGGGCGAGGAGCGGCACATCACGGGCGGTGCGGTGGAGACGATCGACGGGGGCGAGGAGCGCACGGTGACGGGTGGGGCGACCGAGACGGTGACGGGCGGCGAGGAGCGCACGATCACGGGCGGGGCGACCGAGACGATCACGGGCGGGGAGACGCGCACGGTGAACGGGGGCATCACGGAAACGGTCAGTGGCGGCGTGATGCTGACGGTCAACGGAAGCAACATCCGTCTGCTGAGCGGTTCGGACCTGCGCATCACCAGCAGTGGGCGCATCGAGATGGTCAATGCGATGGACCTCAAGCTGGTGAACGGAAGCGACTGCACCGTGGTCACAGGTCCGAAGATCGTCGTTGCGCCGGTGATGACTTACCACACCACCGACCGCATCGACACCACGAGCACCTACACGCTCAACGCGAAGTTGACCGTGACGACGTCCCCACATACGGTTCTCAACGTCGCCGACGAGACCTGGCTCAAGTGCAATGTCCTGCGCTGGACCAACCAGCACGTGCGGGCGCTCGTTCTCGCGACCGATTTCTACGGCGCCAAGTTTCAGGCCTGCGGGCTCAACACGCAGATCAACGGTTGGTTCACCAACAGAGCGACGAACTTCATGCTTGATGCGCCGGTCAAGTTCGAGACCTCGGCGCGCAATTCAACGAAGGAGGGGGTGAGCATCGGCATTTGCAAGCTGCACCTGAAGTGTGTCTTCAAGACGAAAAAGAAATGATCCTGCTGCACTGCGGCTGGTGCCAAGCCGTCCACCCATAGGAGTTTCCGAGCCATGGACCGCATCGTGAAGACCCATTCTCCATTGGGCGAAGATCAACTGCTGCTGCGCCTGATGCAAGGCATCGAGAGCCTTTCACGGCCGTACGAGTTCGAACTCGAACTGCTCAGCACGGACGCGGCGATCGATCCGAAGTCCCTGCTCGGAAAGTCGTTGTCGCTGGAGATCAAGACCGCCGACGGCCGCCCGCGCTTCCTCGACGGCCAGGTGGCGCGCTTTGCGAAAATCGGCCGGGAAGGCGGGACCTCGCGCTACACGATCTACCACGCGGTGCTGCGGCCCTGGCTCTGGTATCTCTCGTTTTCGAGCGGCAGCAAAATCTTCCAGAACAAGTCCGTGGTGGACATCCTCGAGGAAGTGTTCGGCGCCTACGGCTTCGCGTTCGAGAAGAGGCTCAGCGGCAGCTACCGTCAGTGGGAGTACTGTGCCCAGTACAACGAGAGCGATCTTGACTTCGTGAACCGGTTGATGGAACTGGAGGGCATCTACTACTGGTTCAGGCACGAGAAGGGACGCCACACCCTGGTGTTGGCCGACGACGTGGACGCGCACGAGCCGATGCCGGGCTACGAAACCATCGACTACTTCGCTGCCGAGCGCGGCATCGGCGAGGACCTGGAAATCATCGATGACTGGCGGGTTACCGAGGAGGTCCGTGCTGGCAGCTATGCGGTGGACGAGTTCAACTTCACCAACCCGAAAGGCGACCTCGGCGGAACGCGCAGCCTGCCGCGCGCGCACGACCATGCCGGCTACGACATGTACGAGTGGCTCGGCGAGTACGTCGACGCCGGCCAGGCGGAGCACTATGCGCGCGTGCGGCTGGAAGAGGCGCAATCGCTGGCCTCGCGCAGCACCGGCCATGGCACTGTGCGTGGCATGGCGCCTGGCGCCAAATTCACCATGCGCAATGCACCGCGCGCGGACGACAACCGCGAGCACCTGATCGTCTCGGTGGCCTACGCGCTGCGCGAGGGCGGCTACGCCACCGGAGGCGCGCCGGGCATGTACAGCTTCGATTTCGTCGCGCAGCCTGCGGACAACCCTTTTCGCGCACCACGGCACGCGCCGATGCCCCGCACGAGCGGGCCGCAGACCGCGACGGTGGTGGGCCCTGCGGGCGAGGAGATCTGGACCGATGAATACGGGCGCGTGAAGCTTCAGTTCCACTGGGACCGCGAAGGTCAGCGCAACGAGAACAGCTCGGCATGGGTGCGTGTCTCGCAGGCCTGGGCGGGCGATGGCTACGGCACGGTGCATGTGCCGCGCATCGGGCAGGAGGTGGTGGTCGATTTCATTGCCGGCCGTGTCGACCGCCCCATCATCGTCGGCCGTGTCTACAACGCCGACCAGATGCCGCCGTTCGACCTGCCGGGCGAGGCCACCAAGAGCGGCATCGTGTCGCGCTCGACCAAGGGCGGCTCGCCCGCGAATGCGAACGCCATCGTGTTCGAGGACAAGGCTGGCGCGGAGCAGATCCTGCTGCATGCGGAGCGCAACCTCGACGTGGAGGTGGAGGGCGACGAGACGCACACGACCGAGAAGACGCGCACCACGCTGATCAAGGGGCACGAGTCGGCGACGTACGAGTCGGGCGAGGAGCGGCACATCAGCCAGGGTGCGGTGGAGAAGATCGACGGGGGCGAGGAGCGCACGGTGACGGGCGGGGCGACCGAGACGGTGACGGGCGGCGAGGAGCGCACGATCACGGGTGGGGCGACCGAGACGATCACGGGCGGGGAGACGCGCACGGTCGCCGGGGGTGTCACCGAGACGATCAATGGCGAAGTGGTGGTCACGATCAACGGAAGCGTGCTGCGCCTGGTCAGCGGTGCGGACATCCGCATCACCGGCGCGGCCCGGGTGGAAGTGGTGAACGCGGTCGACATGACCTTGGTCCAGGGAAGCAAGCTCACCACCGTGACCGGGCCGAAGGTGATCTTCTCGCCGACCGTTCTTCATCTGTCCGGCAGCGACCATACGATCAATGTGCCAGGCACGCTCAAGATCAATGTGACCGGCGTCGAGATCGAGAACACGCCGGTCAAGACCGTGAACTCGCTCGATGCCAAGTGGTGGCTTCACGCGGTCAAGGAAGGCATCGGCCACCAGGCCCTGTTCGTCGGAGCCTCGGCCGACTCCTACGTGGCCAAGATCCAGCTGGCGGTACGCAACACGCTGCTGCAGAGGGGTTCGTTCGTGAACATCTCGGGCGCCAGCTGGGTGCAGGCAGTGGACAGGCAGGAGTTCGGCCATTACCACTTCTGGCTCGATCAAGTGTTGATGGTCGTGGGAGCGGTGCACTACATCAAGAGCGCGCTCGACATCGAGAAGTGAAGGCACCACCAGGGAACTACAGCGGATGCAGATCATGAGATGGTTGGAAATCGCGGTCGCCGTTGCCGGCGTCGCGGTCTTGGTGGTGTCCACGGTCGGCAGTTCGCGCGTATTTCGCGCCGGCAGCGCGACCAAGACGACGCATGTCCGGGAAGAGGAGGACTGGGAAGCATTGCGCCATGATGGCGCGCGCGCGGTGGCCGAGATCCTGGCGCTGGCCCGGCCCGGCTTCCGCCTGGTGACCTGGCGCGGAGGCTCGCCGAACATGGCAGCCGCGGAACTGCTGGTCGCGTTCACGGATTCGGAGGGCGAGAACCACCGCGTGACGGTGCGGACCTTCATCGACCAGGAACTGCTGGCCAATTTTTCGGGCGGCCGTCCGCTGCCGATCGTCTACGCCAAGAACCCGACCCTGCGCGTCGCGGTGGACCGCGACCGCGTGCAGCTCGAGATCCCCTCCACGATCGACGCATGAAAATCATCAAACCGTTGCGTCTTGGCATGCTGACCCGCCCCTTCGCCAACGACGGGCGTCACTGGCTGGCCGTGACCGCCATCGCGATGACCGATCGCCTCGACGGCGACGCCCGGCTCGTGCCGGAGCAGGAATGCTGGAAGATCTTCGGCGCGGAGGTCGGCATCGACGGCGCGTTCGACGTCGGCATGCCAAAGCTGCATCCGGAATTCCTCGTCACGGGCGCGGCTTACACACGCCGGGAGCAGGACAAGACGCAGTGCGCGGTCCGTGTCCGCGTCGGCAAGCGGCAGAAGGATCTCCTGGTGTTCGGCGACCGGTTCTGGATCGATGGCCGGCCGAGTGCCCCGCAACCCTACGAGTCGATGCGCATCGACTGGAGCCGTGCGTTCGGGGGGCCAGGGTTTGCCGAGAATCCTGCCGGCATCGGGCATGCGCTCGAGCAGGTGAGCGGCGTCCAGGTGCAGCGCCTTGCGAACATCGAGGATCCGCGGGCCCGCGTGCAGCGCCCGGATCAGGCTGTGCAGCCGGCGGGGTTCGGGCCCGTCGAGGCCACGCGCCCGTCACGCGCGGACCGGCTGGGCCGCCAGTACGACGAGCATTGGCAGAACCAGCTCTACCCCGGCTTCGCGAGCGACATGGACTGGGCCTTCTTCAATGTCGCGCCGCCGGACCAATGGTTCGGGCGCGACGACGGCGAACTCGCTGGCGCGGCGTTCGAGCTCTGGAACCTGCATCCCGACCGCACCGTGCTGCACGGCCGGGTGCCCGACTGGCGCGCACGTGCCGTCGTCGTGCGCGGTCCGATCAACAGCGTGAAGCTCGATGAGGGCACGCTGCACGACGTGCCAATGCGCCTGACCACCGCCTGGTTCTTCCCGCATCTGGAGCGACTGGGTCTGATCTATCACGGCTTCGTGGAAGTCGAACAGGACGACGCCGCGGACGTCACCCACGCGATGGTCGCCATGGAGGAGGCGTCCACGCCGCCTCAGGGACTCGACGCCTGGCGCGATGTGCTGGTGCTGCGCTGCGAATCGGAAGATCGCGCGTTCTACGGCATGCGCGATGACCTTTTGCTGCCCGAACCGATCATCGGCCCCTGGCCCGAACTCGACGCGGAGCTCGAGGAATCGCCGATGCGCCGCAACATGCAGGCGCGCGCCGAATATGAGCGCGAGCGCGTGAAGGTGTCGTTCAAGTCCTCGGGCCTCGGCCCGGCCGCGCACGAGGAGCCGCCCGTCGTCGATCTCATGGAGAAGCCGCCCGGCCTGCGCGAGCTGCCGGCCTACATGGCGCAGCGCAAGGCGCTCATCGAGGAGCACCGCCAGAAGATCGAGGCCGCGCGGCGCGAGATGGACGAGGCCGCGAAGGCGAATGCCGTGCATTCGCGCCAGGCGGGCTTCGACACGTCGACGCTGATGCAGGAGGTCGAATCGTCATCCCAGAAGGGTCCTCCGAACGTGGACAGGTGGTCCCGCATCGAAGACATCATCGCCAAATCCGACGGCAGTGGCTTCTCGCCAACGCCCGAACAGGTCGCGCAGCTGCGCCAGGTTCACGACGACGCCGCGCGCCAGTTGCTCGAGAACTACCGCCGCACCGCGCAGCGCCAGGAAGCTGCGGACCGGATGTCCGGCGAGCGGTCGGCCGAGGCGCGCAGGGAGGTCGAGCGCCGGATGGCCGGCGCGCGCGACCTGTCCGACATGGATCTCACGGGCGCGGATCTCTCGGGAATGGACCTGCGCGGCGCATGCTGGCACCGCGCAATGCTGGAGTGCGCCGATCTCAGCGGCAGCACGCTCGATGCGGGCGATCTCTCGGATGCGCTACTCGCGCGTGCACGCCTGGTGGGCACTTCGATGCAGGGCGTCAATCTCAAGGAAGCGAATCTGTCCCTGGCACTATGCGAGAACTCGGATTTCACCGGCGCGCGCTTCGAGGCCACCCAACTCGAAGGCATGGCCGCGCGCGGCTGCAAGTTCGCCGGCGCGTTCTTCGAACTCCACGAGGCGGCGGGCGTGGTGTGGGAGAACTGTGACTTCGAGCGTGCGCAACTGCGGAACTTGAGCTTCACCGAAGGCACCCGTCTCGACCGCCTCGATTTCGAAGGCGCCACCTTCCACAAGGTGGACTGGATCGAATGCAAGGCCGGCAGGCTGCGCTTCCGCGGGGCCACGTTCGACACCTGCGACTGGACCGATACCGACTGCACCGATGCCATGGACTTCTCCGATGCGCGTCTTGTCGCGACCTGTTTCGTGGGATCGACCGACTTGCACAAGGCCGATTTCCAAGGCGCAGTGCTGATCGAATGCAACCTGCAGTCGATACGCCTCGACGAGGCCGACTTTCGCGATGCGAGGCTCGACAACACCGACTTCACCGATGCGTCCCTGCGCGGCACCCGGCTCGACGGCGCGAACGCCGACGGTTCCGATTTCGTGCGCACCGATCTCACCGCTGCGTCGCTGGTCGATGCGAGCCTGATCGAGGCGGACTTCAGCAAGGCCATCCTCGTGGCCACGGACTTCCACCGTGCCAACCTGTTCCAGGCCGACCTGTCCCAGTGCCTGATCGACGACACCACACGTTTCGACGAGGCCTATACCGCCAACGTGGTCACGGTGCCGCGGCGCAAGGCGCAAGAGGGCGCGAGATGACACCGAAGGAGGTGCAGGCCATGATCAAGCGCGGCCAGGAAATCGTCGACCTGAAGCTGGCCGGCATGGATTTTCGCGGCCTCGACCTGTCGGGCGGCATGTTCATCGAGAGCGACTTCACAGGAGCGGACCTGTCGGGCGCGAATCTCAAGGGCAGTGCCTTCGCAGGCTGCGGACTGAGCCGCGCAACGCTCGAACGCGCCGTGCTGGATCGCTGCAACTTCCATCGCGTGGACGCATCTGCGGCCACGATGGCTGGCGCCACCATGCATGGCACGAGCTTCTACGACACGCGACTCGCGGACGCGCGCCTCGACGGCGTCGAAGGCGATGTGATCGGCATTTCGAACTGTGACCTGACCGGAACCTCGCTGCGCGAGATCAAGTCCGAGATGCTGGTCTTCTATGGTGCGCGGCTCGACCTGACCGATTTTTCCGGCTCGCTGCTCGACGGCGCCACCTTCTACCAAGCCGACCTGCGCACCGCCGTTTTCGCGCGCTGCAGCTTCGAGCGCGCGATCTTTTCCGAGTGCGACCTGTCGGAACAGGTTTTCCGCGGGCAGTCCTTCAATCTCTGCCAGTTTCCCGATGCCAAGCTGGCAGGTTGCGATTTCGACGAAGCGACGCTGCGCCAGTGCAACTTCAAAGGCGCGCGAATCGAGGGCGCCTCGTTCCGGCGTGCCACGGCGGCGCACAGCGTGTTCGTGGGGGCCCATCTCGACGGCGTCGCCTTCAATGGCGGCCACTTTTTCCAGAGCGTCTGGGCCGATGCCCGGCTGATCGGTGCCGATCTGTCTGGCGCGCATCTGGAACAATGCGTCTTCCACCGCGCACAATGCGGCGGCGCGAGATTCCCGGATGCGCGGCTCGCCTACGCCGACTTTTCCTATGCCGATCTACGCGATGCCGACTTCCGCGGTGCCACGCTGATGCGCACCAAGGTGCACCGCGCGGCGCTGGAAGGCACGAAGTTCTCCGACCGCGGCGGTCTGCTGCTCAAGGAGGACGCGCTGTACGAGGCCGAGGCCTATTCCGCGCGCAGGCCCAGCCACCGCGATCCACCCAGGCCTCGCGGCGAGCCGGGCGCGAGCGAACAGGCCGCAGAGAAGGATTCCCAGAGATGACGACGTTCCGACACACAGCTTCCGACCCGGCACCCGCGAGCCGCGAAATGCGCTCCGCCGCCGCTGCTGCGCCCCGGCCCGCGGGTGGTGGCGTGGTCAACGCACTCGGTACCGTGACGGCCATCCTGCCCGGCGGCATCCATAGCGTGGACAGCGACGGGCGCATGCTGCGGTGCCTGCGCGCCGCCAGTTGCCTGCTGCGGCCGGAGGTCGGCGACACCGTGCTCGTCAGCGGGCCCGACGAGCAGCGCCTGTACCTGACCGCCGTCGCCGAACAAGCGGATGCGGGCGCCGCCCACATCGAGGTGGCCGGCGATCTCACGCTGGCTTCGCTGCGCGGCGCGGTCAAGCTGCAGGGCGCCACGGACCTGCACCTGAGCGGTCCGCGCGCGCTGCGCATGGACACCGCGCAATTGCGGCTCGATGCGCAGGCGGCCGAATGCCAAGTCGGCCGGATGAGCTACCAGGGTGTGGAAGCACGTGCGACCGTGCTGAACATGCGCATCGTCGGCCGCGTCTATGAAGCGATCGTCGATCGCCTCGTGCACCTGAGCAAGTCGGCCTTCCGCATGACCGAAGGCGTGGACCAGCTGCACGCCGGCCAGATCGACTACCAGGCCAGCGAGATGGCGCGCGTGCATGGAAGAAACACCGTGGTCACGGCCAAGGATCTGATCAAGGCCGACGCCAGGCAGATCCACATGGGATGACGACCCGTCCGAACCCTTTTGCCAACTTTCCGAAGGAGCGTGAAATGTTCTTTGCCGCCCAGGGGCCCAGCCTCGATCTCGGATTTCCCGATGTCTGCAAGACGCCGGCCGTTCCGATCCCCCACATCGACATCGGGCTGGGCCTGATGGCGATCCCCAACGTGCCCAACATCTTCTGGTCTTGCATGATGGCCCACAACAAGAAGACCAAGATCCCGCTCACCTTCGGCGACACGGCAGGGATCGGACTCGGCGTTCGCGTGCCCAGCGTCATGGGGCAGTCGAAAAAGATCACTGCCTCGAACACCTTCCTGATCAAGGGTTCGCCGGCCACGCGCGTGACGAGCTTCACCAAGCAGAACCGAGGCAACGTCAACGGCATCCTCGCGACGCCGCCCCAACTCACTAGCGTGAATCTCTGCGCCTGAGCGGGGGCGCGCTGCGGGCGCTTCAGCCGCCCGCCGCCCCCGGCCGTGCCGTCCCCGCCAGCGTCACCTGCTGCGGAAACCCCACCCACACCGCCAGCGCCGAGTAGTTGTCGCGCGAGTCCTCGGACTTGGCCTCGGCCGCGCGACGCAGCAGTGCGAGCCATTCCTCGGCGCTCGCGGCGAGCTGCAGCGAGCGCTCCATCACCTGCTGCGAAATGAGCTGCCAGAGTCCGTCGGTGCACAGCAGGAAGGCATCGCCGTCGGCCAGGCGCTGCGGCGTGGAGACGGTGGTCTCGGCGGTGGCCCTTGCGCCGAGCGCGCGGTAGAGCAGGTTGGTCTTCACGAGGCGCTCGCCGCCGTTGGCGCCGCTGCCGGTCGCGGCTTCGCCCGAGCGTTCGGAGAGGCTGTGGTCCTCGGTGCGCTGCATCAGCGCGCCGCGGCGGAACCAGTAGAGGCGGCTGTCGCCCACATGGGCCCAGCAGGCCTGGCCGCTCGCGCGGTCGACGAACAGCGAGACGATGGTCGCGCTCATGCGGCTCTGGTCGGCGAGCTCGCGCTGCTTCGCGAGGATCGCGTCGTTCGCCGCCTTCACGGCCTGCTGGATGTCCTCCTTCGCGACCGAGGGGTTGTCGACGAAGGTGTTGAGCGCGGTGTCGACCGCGATGCGCGCGGCCAGCTCGCCGCCCGCGTTGCCGCCGACGCCGTCGCTCACCACGAAGCAGGCGCTGTGGTCGTCGAGGTGGTAGCCGATGGCATCCTGGTTGCCGCTGCGCTCGCCCACGCAGGAGAACTGCGAGGTCGAGATCGGAATGGCGACGCTGCGTGTGGCTTCAAGCACGGCGGGCCTCCTTCAGGCGTTCCATTTCCTTGTCGTAGGCCTGCTGGAAGGCCCGGCCGAAGACGGCCTGGAAGTCGTCCTCCACGGCCGCGGTGGTCTCGGCGTGCAGCTTCTGCATCTGCCGCCATAGGCGCGCCTCGCGCCCGCCGGGCAGCAGCTTCTCGCCAAGGCCGCCGTCGTGCGGCGTGTCGTGGTTGAGCACCGCGGGATCAAAACGCTTGAGCACCGTGAGCAGCGCGGCGCGCATGCCGGCCACCATGCCGAGCTGGTGCGACTGCAGGTCGCCGAGCGCGTCGTGCACCGCGGCCTCGGGCGAAAGAAAGCCGGGCATGCGCGCGCCGAACATCTGCATCAGCACCGCGCGGCCGTTGGGCAGGATCTTGAACGGGTTGTTCTCCTCGTCGACGATCATCGTGATCTCGGCGCGCACTTCGCGCTTGAGCATCGCGCGCGAGGACAGCAGCTCGATGGTGCCGTCGGTGAAGGCGCGCATCAGCCGGCCGAGCCGGCGCATGGCCTCGGCATCGAGCGGCTGCTGGCCCGCGACCTCGGGCACGCCGGCGCCTTCGAGGAAAGCGCGGAAGAGGTCTTCCGATGCGGCGGAGGAGGATGCCGGCGGCGAGACCGGCCTGGCTGGGGCGGCGTGCGGTTCGGGTGTGATCGGCCGGGCTTCAGGCGCGGGCACCACGGGGGCTGCGGCCTCGACCGCGGCCGCGGCGACCGGCGGCGGCGCGGGCACGGGCGCCGGTGCCGGCGGCTCGACCGTGGCATGCACCACGGCAGGCGCCACCGGCGAAGGTGCAGGCACGGGCGCAGCGACAGGCGCCAGCGGTGCAGGCGCCTCCGCCTGCGCGGGCTTCACGGCGGGCTGCACCGCCGGCGGCTGGAAGGCCACCGGATTCGGCGGCCTGAACTGCGCCGACACTTCGCGCGCGTGGTTCGGCTGGCTGCCGTAGCTCGGCGCTGCGGGCGGCCGCGCGAGCAGATCGATCGCGGGATGCACGTCGCTGAGCGGATCCTCGTGCGTCAGCGCGGTCGGCCGCGGATCGGAGAGCGGCGAAGGCGCATGCGCATCGGCGGCAAAGAAAGACAGCGGGTCCATGCCGCGCTTGAGCGCCACGTCGGACATGTCGCTGGCCGCATGCGGATTCAGCTCCGCGAGCGGATCGACCGGGTTCCTGCGCGCCTGCGAGGGCAGTTCGAAAGGCTCGTGGGCGAGCGGATCGGGCATGGGCTCGGGGGCCGCGCTCGGCGCGCGGCGCGGCGCGTTCGCGAGGATGGCGTCCCAGTCGGCCGCGGAGGGCATCTGCGCGTTCGCCGCGGCCGGGCGGGCGCTCGCCGTCGGCGCAGGTGCGGACGGCGCAGGCGGCGGCGTGAACGCGGGCTGCGCCGCGAACGGCGGCGGAGCGGCAACCGGCGGCGCCACCACGGGCGCCGGCGCCGGTGGCCGGGCGACGGTCGCGGCCTGCGCATCGCCGAGCGGCAGCGCGCCTTCGCCGAACAGGTCCGAGAACACGTCGGAGACCGGCGCCGCGGGCAGCAGCGAATCGATCGCGGTCGGCGCGATGGTGCGCTCGGCCGGCATGTCGCGCAGCGGCATGGCTGCGGCGATCGGCGGCGGCAGCGCCGCCGCAGGCTCGGCCATCGGCGCGGCCACCGCGGGCGGAACCGCCGCCCGCTGGCCGCTCATCGCTTCGAGCACATAGCTGCCGATGGTCACGCGGTCGCCGTCGGCGATCGGCGATTCCTGCTCGTGCTGCAGCGTGCGGCCGTTCACCACGATCGGCAGCACCGCGCTCATGTTGCGCAGCACCGCCGTGCCGTGCTCGTCGAAGCGCACGGTCGCCTGCAGGCGCGAGATCTGGCGCTGCTCGTCGGGCAGCACCAGGTGGTTGTCGGGGCTGCGCCCGATGGTGCCGCCGGGCATCGCCAGCAATGCCGACGGTCCCGCGGCCACCGGCCTGCCGGCGTGTTCGATCACGGTCCAACGCATGGCGTCTCCATGTTCATGTTCAGGTCGAACGGCCGCGCGCGATCGGCTCGTCGCATCGCATCGCATCGCGCGGCATCGTTCAGCGCTTCATCCGCTTGGCGGCTTCGAACGCGGGGCCCCAGACCGGGTGCTTGCGCTCGGCGACGGTGAGGTCGAAGTTGGGAAAGGCATCGAGCAGCTTGCGGAACTGCGTGCGGCATTCGGCCACCTGGTTCGCCACGCAGTAGCTGAAGGCCTCGAGCTTCATCGCATCGAGGCGCGTGCCGGGCTCGGCGGCTTCGAACACCGAGACGCCGCCGCTCTTGAGCGTGGTGATCGCCTTGGCGTAGTCGCCTTCGTCATAGGCCTGCTGCGCGCGTTCGAGCGTGGTGCGCGCGACCTGCTGGCTCAGCCGCTCGGGTTGCGGCGCGGGCTCGGGCGGCGGCGTGGTGGTGCAACCGGCGACCAGGGACAAGGTGAATGCCAGGGCTGGCAGACATGACTTCAATCTTCTCTCCTACCTCGCGAAAGGCAATGCTTGAGATAGTGTGCGGCTGCCATGCGACAGGCACGCGATGGAACGCAATGCGGCGCGTCATGAGGGAGGCGCCGAGCGATTCGATAATATATGTAAGGCCGCGAACTTCCGAGGGAGATCTCCATGCATCGACGAACGCTTCTTCAAGGCGCACTGGCCACGGCACCGTTGCTCGGCGGCCTCGCGGGATGCGCATCGACCGCGAAGTCGCTGCCCACGCCCTATGCCGTCACGATCCGCATCGACGAGGGCGTGAACCCCGACGGACGCGGTCAACCGGCGCCGATCCTCGTGAAGGTCTTCGAGTTGAAATCTTCCGGTAACTTCGAGGCCGCAGACTACTTCGCCCTGCAGGACCGCGACCGCGAGACGCTCATGACGGAGCTCGTGAATGCCGACCAGGCCATCATGCGCAGCGGCGAGGAACGCGTCTTCAAGCGCGAGGCGGGCCTCGACTCGCGCGCCATCGGCGTCATCGCGGGCTACCGCCGGCTGGAGTCGGCACGCTGGCGCATCGTGCTGCCGCTCAAGGAGCCGAAGCAAACCAATCTCTACAAGATCTGGCAGTTTTCGCCAAGCGAGCAGGCGGTGCGTATCGCCGTGCGCAAAACAGGCATCGAATTACTACCAAGTCGTTAGTTTCCCTCTGAAATTAACCCGAAAGTGCGAGCAACTCGCACGCGAAATGCGGTGCAAAACGTAAGAAGCGCCGTGTAGCATCTGAGAACAAAACCGTATCAATCGGGATGCCGTTAACTAGGCAATCCCGCTTCAGCGTGGGCACTCCCCAGGAGGTTCTTTGGTGACAGTTCGCAACCCGAGCACCGGCAGGCAGGGCGCTCATCCGCAGGCATTGGCAAATCGCGTCGTGTGGTCCGAGGGCATGTACCTGCGGCCGCAGCACTTCCAGCAACTGGAGCGCTATGTCGAGCAGTACGTCACGCGGCGCACCGCGGGCCTGCAGGGCGCGTACTGGGGATGGCTGCACCTGGACATCGACCGCGACGCCTATGCGCTCGGCCGCGTCTCGCTGCTCGGCGGCGCGGGCGTGCTGCCCGACGGCACGCCGTTCTCGTTCGGCGCGGAGGATGCGCCCGCGCCCTACGAAGTGCCCACCGACCTGACCGACGAGCTGATCGTGCTCGCGCTGCCGCTGCGCCGCACCGGCAGCGAGGAGGTGATCTTCTCGGAAGACGAAGGCTCGGCCGCGCGCTTCGGCGTGATCGAGCGCGAGGTGGCCGACGGCAACGCGGTGGCGCTCGGCCCCGCGGTGCTGCAGCTCGCGAAGCCGCGCCTGCGCCTCGCGCGCGCCTCGTCGCTCACGGCCGAATGGCAGGCCATCGGCGCGGTGCGCGTGATCGAGCGCCGCACCGACCACAAGCTCGTGGTCGATGCCAACTACATCCCGCCGGTGCTCGACGCCTCGGCGCATCCGATGCTGCGCAGCATGATCGCCGAGCTGCACGGCCTGCTCACGCAGCGCTCCGAGGCGCTGGCCTCGCGGCTCTCGCAGCCGGGCCGCGGCGGCGTGAGCGAGGTCTCCGACTTCCTGCTGCTCGAACTGGTCAACCGCTACCTCGCGCTGACGTGGCATGCGCAGCAGGCGGTGCAGGTGCATCCCGAGCAGCTGTTCGTCGACTGGCTCAAGCTCGCCTGCCATCTCGCCACGCACACCTCGCCCACGCGGCGGCCGGTGGTGTGGCCGGTGTACGACCACGACAACCTCAACGAAAGCATCCGGCCGCTGATCGAGGAGCTGCGGCGCTCGCTTTCCGCGGTGCTCGAACAGAGTGCGATCGCGATCGAGCTCGAGGAGCGCAGCCACGGCGTGCGCGTGGGCCGTATGCCCGACCCCGTGCTGGTGCGCAACGCCGGCTTCGTGCTCGCGGTGCATGCCGACCTGCCGGCCGATGCGATCCAGCAGCGCTTCCCGACGCAGGTCAAGATCGGCTCGGTCGAGCGCATCCGCGACCTGGTGCAATTGCAGCTGCCGGGCGTGACGGTGAGGCCGCTGCCCGTGGCGCCGCGCCAGATTCCCTACAACGCGGGCTACCACTACTTCGAACTCGACAAGAGCGGCGACATGTGGCGCCAGCTCGAGAAGTCGGGCGGCGTTGCAATGCACCTGGCCGGCGACTTCCCGGGCCTGGCCATGGAGTTCTGGGCAATCCGTCCGTGAAGGACCTTATGAACGGTGTCAACGACATGGCCGTCGGTCCGGGAGGCTTCGTGCCACCGAACCCGGGCGGCGGCGCCCACAACGGCAACGGCCCCATCGCCCACGGCGGCGGCCCCGGCGATCCGCCGGGCATGCCGCCCGCGCGCGGCAGCCTGAATCATCCGCAGCAGCCGCAGGCCTTCACCGCCTGGCACGACGCGCGCCGCCCGCATGCGGGCGACACCGCGCTCGCGGGCAACAACCCGCTCGTGGCGGCGGCCAATCCGCTGCTCGACCTGATCCCGCAGATCCGCGCCACCGGCCACCATGATTCGCCGGCCCAGCTGCGCGAGCACCTGGTCGACGAGGTGCGCCGCTTCGAGACCCGTGCGCAGCAGAGCGGCATCGCGCCCGAGGTGATCATCGGCGCGCGCTACTGCCTCTGCACCGCGGTCGACGAGGCCGCGGCGCTCACGCCGTGGGGCGGCAGCATCTGGTCCTCGCAGAGCCTGCTCGTGATGTTCCACAACGAGACCTGGGGCGGCGAGAAGTTCTTCCAGCTGCTGTCGCGCCTGGTGCAGAACCCGCAGCAGCACCTGCACCTGATCGAACTCATCTACTTCTGCCTCGCGATGGGCTTCGAGGGCCGCTTCCGCGTGATCGACAACGGCCGCACGCAGCTCGAGACCCTCAAGCAGCGGCTGCTGCAGATCATCCGCCAGACGCGCGGCGAGATCGCCGTGCCGCTGTCTCCGCACTGGCAGGACGCGAGCACGCCGGTGCGCCGCACGCGCAACCTGCTGCCGCTGTGGGCCGTGGGCGCGGTGGCGGCGGTGCTGCTGGTGCTGGTGTTCGCGGCGCTCACCTTCAGCCTCGCGGGCCGCTCCGACGGCGCCTTCGCCGCGGTCAACGCGGTGCGGCTGCCGCAGGCGCAGCGCGCGGTGGCGCTGCCCGCGCCGCAGCCGCGGCTGCAGCGCTTTCTCGAACCCGAGATCCGCGAGGGCCTGCTGACGGTGCGCGACGAGGCCGACCGCAGCGTGGTGGTGCTGCGCGGCGACGGCCTCTTCGCGTCGGCCTCGGACCGCGTGCTCGACCGTTATGCGCCGGTGCTCGCGCGCGTGGCCGATGCGCTCAACTCGGTCGACGGCAACGTGCTGGTCAGCGGCTTCAGCGACGACCAGCCGATCCGCAGCGTGCGCTTCCCGTCCAACTGGCAGCTCTCGCAGGCGCGCGCCGATTCGGTCAAGAAGATGATCGCCACGCGCATCGACCGGCCCGAGCGCCTGCGCGCCGAAGGCCGCGGCGAGGCCGATCCGCTGGTGCCCAACGACTCGCCCGCCAACCGCGCGCGCAACCGGCGCGTCGAGATCACGCTGCTGGTGGCGCCCGTGGGCCGCGCGCCGGCCGCACCGCAGGGAGGTGGCCGCTGATGCTGCGCGCGATCTTCCGTTTCATCGTGAGCCGCGACCTGTGGGTCTTCTTCGGGCTGCTCGCGCTCGCGTTCCTGATCTGGGTCATCGGTCCGGTCATCGCGGTGGGCCGCTACCGGCCGCTCGAGAGCGAGTTCGTGCGCATCGTGGTGATCGCGCTGATGTTCGCGATCTGGATCGCCCGCCTGCTCTACCGCAAGTGGCGCGAGCGGCGCCTCAATGCGCAGCTGCTGAACCAGCTGCGCACGCCCTCCGAGAAGGAGAAGGCCGCCAAGCCAGAGGACGCGCCCGAGATCAAGGCGCTGCAGAGCGGCTTCACCGATGCCACGGCCATCCTGAAGAACATGCGCTTCGGTGCCGGCGCGGACGGCAAGGGCGCGGGGCGCTTCTCGGTCTTCGACCGCCAGTACCTCTACCAGCTGCCCTGGTACATCTTCATCGGCGCGCCGGGCTCGGGCAAGACCACGGCGCTCGTCAACTCCGACCTCGACTTCCCGCTCGCCGACCAGCTCGGCAAGGCCGCGGTGCGCGGCATCGGCGGCACGCGCAACTGCGACTGGTGGTTCACCAACGAGGCGGTGCTGATCGACACCGCCGGGCGCTACACCACGCACGAGAGCAACCGCGAGACCGACGAGAGCGAGTGGAAGGGCTTCCTCGAACTGCTGAAGAAGTTCAGGCCGCGCCAGCCGATCAACGGCGCGATCCTCACCATCAGCATCGCCGACCTGCCGCTGGCCGACGACGCGCAGCGCGCGCGCCATGCGATGGCGCTGCGCAAGCGGCTGCTGGAGCTGCGCAACGACCTGGGCATCAATTTCCCGGTCTACGTGCTGGTCACCAAGACCGACCTGCTGGCGGGCTTCAACGAGTACTTCGGCTCGCTCGGGCGCGCCGAGCGCTCGCAGGTCTGGGGCTTCACCTTCCCGATCGACGACAACCCCGCCGATCCCGCCAAGGCCGACCTGCGCGAGCGCTTCCACCAGGAATACCGCCTGCTGCACCAGCGCCTCGACGAACGCCTGCCCGAGCTGCTCGCGGCCGAGCCCGACCAGCTGCGCCGCGCGCAGGCCTACCTGCTGCCGCAGCAGTTCGCGAGCTTCGAGGACATCCTCGGCACCTTCCTGGCCGACGTGTTCAACCCCTCGAAGTTCGAGACCGCGCCGATGCTGCGCGGCGTCTACTTCACCAGCGGCACGCAGGAGGGCACGGCCTTCGACCGCGTGATGGGCGCGATCAAGCGCTACCTGCAGGTCAACGCGCCGCCCGCGCCGCCGCCGGGCCCGGGCAAGAGCTACTTCCTCAAGGAGCTGCTGCAGCAGGTGATCTTCCGCGACGCGGGCGTGGCCGGCACCAACCTGCGCTGGTACCGGCGCAAGCGCGCGATCGACATCGGCGGCTATGCGCTCATCGGCGTGCTGATGGTGGTGCTGCTCGGCGCCTGCGTGAACAGCTGGCGCAACAACAGCAACTACGTGGCCGAGGTCGACGGCAATGCCAAGGCCTTCAACAAGGCCGCGGCGCGCGGCGAGCTGCCGACGGTGGTCGATGCCAACAGCGACATCGCGAGCTCGCTGCCGGTGCTCGACCGGCTGCGCGACCTGCCGAAGTCCAGCCAGTTCGACATCGGCGATCCGCCGCTGGGCTACCGCTTCGGGCTCTACCAGGGCGACAAGCTGCAGTCCGCGACCGACGGCGTCTACCAGCGCGCGCTCGAGACCGTGCTGCTGCCGCAGGCCGCGCACCGGGTCGAGCAGGCGCTGCGCGATGCCTCGAAGACCGACGCCGAATACAGCTACGAGGCGCTCAAGGCCTACCTGATGCTGTACGACGCCGAGCGCTACGACGCCGACTTCCTGCAGGCCTGGCTGCTCACCGACGTGGACCGCAAGATCGGCGCCGCGCTCACGCGCGAGCAGCGCGCCAACCTCGAGACGCATCTGAAGGCGCTGTTCGCGGGCCGCGTGGTCGCCTCGCCCTTCGCCAAGGACGAGCGGCTGATCACCGAGACGCGCGAGCGCCTCGCGGGCGTGCCGCTCGCGCAGCGCTCGTACGCGCGGCTCAAGCGCATCCTGCTGCAGACCAGCCCGCCCAATGCCTTCAGCATCGCCGAGGCGGCCGGCGCCGAGTCGGCGCTCGTGATCCGGCGCGCCAGCGGCAAGCCGCTGACCGACGGCATTCCCACGCTCTTCACCTACCGCGGCTACTGGGACATCTTCGACAAGCGCATGGCCGAGACCACGCTCGCGCTCGAACAGGAAGACCGCTGGGTGCTGCAGATCCGCGCGCCCGGCATGACCGACATCACCTCGCGCGAGCTGCTGCTGCGCGAGGTGCGCCGGCTCTACCTGACCGACTACATCCGCGTCTGGGACGAGTACCTGGCCGACATCCGGCTGGCGGACAGCCGCTCGCTGCTGCAGAGCATCCAGATGACGCGCGTGCTCTCGACCTCGGAGTCGCCGATGTCGCGGCTGATCCGCGGCGCCGCGCGCGAGACCGACCTGCTGCGCAACCACGACGAGGCCACGCGCAGCCTGCTCGACCAGGCGCAGAACCGCGTGGCCAGCACGCGCGAGCGCATCGAGCAGCTCATCGGCCAGCCCGACGGCAGCCAGCGCCGCAACACCATTCCCGACCGGCCCGAGACGCTGGTGGACAACCACTTCGCGCCGCTGCGCCGCATGGTCACCGCGCCGAAGAACGGCGGGCAGGCGCCGATCGACGCCACCGCCGCGCTCATCAACGAGCTCTACACCTTCCTCACCGCCACCGACACCGCGCTGCGCAGCGGCAACATCCCGCCCTCGAGCGATGCGGTCACCAAGGTGCAGGCCGAGGCCGGGCGGCTGCCGGTGCCGTTCCAGGGCATGCTCAACGACCTCTCGGCCACCGCCTCGTCGAAGGCCGCGGCCGTGACGCGGCAGAACATCGGCCAGAGCGCGGCCGCGACCATCGGCCAGTTCTGCAGCCAGGCGATCGCGGGGCGCTATCCGTTCTCGCGCGGTTCCAAGCGCGACGTGGCGGCCGGCGACTTCGCGCAGCTGTTCGCGCCCGGCGGCATGATGGACGACTTCTTCCAGAAGAACCTCGCCTCGCAGGTCGACACCTCGGTCAACCCCTGGGCCTTCAAGCGCGGCATCGACGGCAGCGCGGCGGGGCGCTCGGCCTACCTCGATTCGTTCCAGAAGGCGCAGGCGATCCGCGACGTGTTCTTCATGGGCATGGCGGGCGGTCGCACGCCCTCGTTCACCATCGACATCCGGCCCGAGGACATGGACGCCGCGCTGACGCAGTTCACGCTCGACGTCGACGGCCAGACGGTGCGCTACGCCCACGGCCCGCAGGCGCCCGCCACCGTCAAGTGGCCCGGCCCGCGCAACAGCAACCAGGTGCGGCTGCAGGTGACCACCGCCAACGGCACGCCCGCGGGCGGCATCGTGACCGAGGGGCCCTGGGCGCTGCACCGGCTGTTCGACCGCGCGACCATCTCGTCCGGCAGCGCGCCCGAATCCTTCAACGCCACCTTCGACCTGCAGGGCAAGAAGGTGGTGCTCGCGGTGACCGCGAACAGCGTCTACAACCCGCTGCGCCTGTCGCAGATGAACGGCTTCTCGTGCCCGGGGAAATCATGAACGGCGCCTGGGTCCCCGCCGACGAGCAGATCGGCTGGTACGGCAAGCTGCCGGCCGCGGGCGACTTTCTCTACCGGCGCATGTCGCGCGAACTGCAGGCCTGGTGGGGACCGCTGGATGCAGAACGGCCTCGGCAGCTTCAAGCGCTGGCCCGATGCGATGACGCGGCACTACGTGGTCGCGCCGGTCTGGAACTTCGCGATCCCCGCCACCCAGGGCGTGGACGCGGTGCAGTTCGGCTGCATCGCGCCGAGCTGCGACCGTGTCGGACGCTACTACCCCGTCTGCGTCACGGTGCAGGTGGCTGCCGCGCGCTACCGCCCGGCGATGCTCGAGGGCTCGGCCACCTGGTACTGGCAATGCGGCAGCGCCCTGCTGCAGGCGATCCGCCACAGCGTGGCGCCCGACCAGTTCGACCACCAGGTGCTGGCCGCCGCGCACGGCGGCTTCCAGACCGCGAGCGGCGGTTCCGACGACATCCTGTCGATCCTCGGCTCGGCCGCGGGCGAGGGCGCGGCGGGCCCGCAGCAGCGCCTCGGCTGGCCCGAGCTGCCGCTGTGCTTCGACGCCTTCGGCAGCACCAGCTACTGGTGGACCAACCAGGCGGACGGCTCGCCCCTGCGCACCGCCGCCCACGGCGGGGGCCTCAACACGCCGTTGTTCTCGAAACTGTTTTCTCAGGGGCATGTGCCATGGGCATGAACAACCATAAGCGGCAGCACCTTGCTGCGGGGGGAGATGCATGACGACGAATGCCAGCAGCAGCCACGGCGGCGCGGGCGGCGATCCGCAGGAGCGGCCGCATCCGCTCGGCGTGGGCCACCGGCTCGACGAGTTCGAGCTGCGCGAGGTGATCGGCGAGGGCGGCTTCGGCATCGTCTACCGCGCCTACGACCACTCGCTGCAGCGCGAAGTGGCCATCAAGGAATACATGCCCTCGATGCTCGCGCGCCGCGTGGGCGACGACAGCGTGCACGTGCGCTCCGACCGGCTCACCGCCACCTTCCAGGCCGGCCTGCGCAGCTTCATCAACGAGGCGCGCACGCTCGCGCAGTTCAGCCATCCCGCGCTCGTGCGCGTGCACCGCTTCTGGGAGGCCAACTCCACCGCCTACATGGCGATCCAGCTCTACCGCGGCCGCACGCTGCGCCGCGTGGCCGAGGAGGAGCCCGCGAAGATCAACGAGGCCTGGCTGCTCGGCATGCTCGGCCCGCTGCTCGGCGCGCTCGAGACGCTGCACCGCAGCCAATGCTTCCACCGCGACATCGCGCCCGACAACATCTTCATCCAGCACGACGACCTGCCGGTGCTGCTCGACTTCGGCGCCGCGCGCAAGTCGATCGCGGACCTGGTCGACGAGGTGGCGGTGATGGTGAAGTCGGGCTACTCGCCGATCGAGCAGTACGCCGACGACAACACGCTGCTGCAGGGCGCCTGGACCGACCTCTATGCCCTGGGCGCCGTGCTGTACCGCGCGGTCACGGGCAACCCGCCGCCCTCGGCCGTGGTGCGCAGCGTACAGGACGCCTACGTGCCGTTGTCGTCGATGGGGCGCGGCGATCTCAGCCCCGCCTTCTGCGCCGCCGTCGACCACACGCTCGCGGTGCACAGCAAGGACCGCACGCAGACCGTGGCCGCCTTCGCGGCCGAGCTGGGCCTGGTGAAGCTCGGCGAGACCTATGTGAGCGGGCTCGCGGCACCGACCGTCATCGTCGCGCCGGCCGTGAAACCGGCCGAGCCGCCCGCGCCGATCGTGCAGCCCGCGCCGGTGCCGGCGCCGCCGCCCGCCGAGGCACCGGTGGCCGCGAGCGCGGCGCTGGCCGGTGCGACCGCTGCGCGCGAGACGGCCCGCGCGAGCGAAGCCGCGGCCGTGCCCGCCGCGCCGCCCAGGCCGGAAGCCGTGGCCGCGCCACGCGCCGCACCTGCCGCACCGGTGCGCGCGCCTGCCGCCGCGGCACCGGCCCACAAGCCGCGCCCCGCCGCGAAGAAATCCTCGCGTCCGCCCTGGGGCCTGGTCGGCGTGCTCGTGATCGCGCTGGTCGCGGTGGGCAGCTGGATCGGGCTGCACCTGAGTGCGAACCGGCAGGAGACCCGCACCGCGATGGTCCCCGTGCCGCCGCCCTCGGAGCCGATGACCGCGACCGCGCCCCCGCCGGCCGCCATGCCGCCCGCCGCGGACCCGGCACCCGGCGGCACTCCCGCCGCGCCACCGGCCGCCGCCGCCAGCACCCCGGCCGGCCCGCTGACGCCGCTCGACAACGTGCCGGTCGTCGCCCCGCCGAGCGCAACCACGACGCCGCCGACCGCGACCCCGCCCGCCGAGCCTGCCCAGGCCACCAGCGAGGTCGAGGACTGGAACCTCGCCCAGGCCGAGAACACCCGCGAAGGCTACGAGGCCTACCTGCGCCGCTACCGGCGCGGCCCCCATGCGCGCGACGCGCGCAACGCCCTGGCCGAACTCGACCGCCTGGCCCAGCCGCAGCAGCCCCCGCCGCCGCAGGTGCCCGGCGCCCCGACCAACACTGTGCCCACCGTGATCGCCGGCGGTGCCGCGCCGCCGACCGCCCCGCCCGCCATGGGCCGCGTGGTGTTCAACATCCGCCCCTGGGGGCCAGGTCATCGTCGACGGCGTGGACCGCGGCGTGAGCCCGCCGCTCAAGTCGCTGTCGCTGCGCCCCGGCATCTACAACGTCGAGGTGCGCAACGGCGACCTCGACGTGTACCGCCAGCGGGTGACGGTGCAGGACGGCAAGTCCGCGCCGGTGGTGAGCCACGAATTCAAGTAGCGCCGCAGCGGCGCCCGCCGCTCAGCTGTTGCGCAGCGCCCGCCGGTACTGCACCGCCTCCGCCACGTGCACCACCTGCACCGACTCGGCCCCCGCAAGGTCGGCCACGGTGCGGGCCACCTTGAGCGCGCGATGCGTGCTGCGCGCCGACCAGCCGAGCCTTGCGGCGGCGTTGTAGACGAACTTGCGTGCCGCGTCGTCGAGGGCGGCGTGCCTGTCGATGGCGCCGGCCTGCAGCGCCTGGTTGGGACTGCCCTGGCGCCGCAACGCGAACTCGCGCGCGGCCACCACGCGGGTGCGGATGCCGGCCGTCGATTCGCCGGGGGGGCGCGTCGATGAGCTGCTGCGCCGAGACCGCGGGCACTTCGATGTGCAGGTCGATGCGGTCCAGCAGCGGGCCGCTGAGCTTGGCCTGGTAGCGCGCGACCTGGTCCGGCGTGCAGCGGCAGGCCTTGAGCGTCGAGCCCAGGTAGCCGCAAGGGCAGGGGTTCATGGCCGCGATCAGCTGGAAGCGCGCGGGAAACTCGGCGCGCCGGGCGGCGCGCGCGATGGTGATGGTGCCGGTTTCGAGCGGCTCGCGCAGCGCCTCGAGCGCAGAGCGCGCGAACTCCGGAAACTCGTCGAGGAAGAGCACGCCGTGGTGCGCCTGCGAGATCTCGCCCGGGCGCAGGGGCGAGCCGCCGCCCACCAGCGCCACGGCGCTCGAGGTGTGGTGCGGCGCCGAGGTCGGCCGGTTCATCCAGCGCGCGGGCGAGAAGCTGCCGGCCAGGCTCGCGACCGCGGCGCTCTCGAGCGCCTCCTCGACGCTCATCGGCGGCAGCAGTCCCGCGAAGCGCTGCGCCAGCATCGACTTGCCCGAGCCCGGCTCGCCGACCATCAGCAGGCTGTGACCGCCCGCGGCAGCGATCTCGAGCGCCCGCCGCGCGGCCGCATGGCCCTTCACGTCCGCGAAGTCGGCGTAGTGGGGCGCAGGGGCCGCCGCGGCGGCCTGCACGCGCGCCCAGCCGTCTTCCGCCGGGCCCTGCGCGGATTCGGGCGGCACCGCGCCGTCGGCCAGGAACTGCCGCACCACGTCGAGCAGATGCCGCGCGCCGTAGACCTCGCCGCCCGGCACCAGCGCGGCCTCCTGCGCGCTCGCGGCCGGCAGCACGAGCCGCGTCGCCACGCCGCGCGTGTGCAGCGCCAGCGCCATCGCGAGCGCGCCGCGCACCGGACGCAGCTCGCCCGAGAGCGAGAGTTCGCCGGCGAATTCGTGGCCGGCGAGCTTCGCCGCCTGGATCTGGCCGCTGGCCGCGAGGATGCCCAATGCGATCGGCAGATCGAAGCGGCCCGAATCCTTGGGCAGGTCGGCCGGCGCCAGATTGACCGTGATGCGCTTGTTGTTGGGAAATTCAAGGCCGGCGTTCTGGATCGCCGAGCGCACGCGTTCGCGTGCTTCCTTGACCTCGGTTTCCGCCAGCCCGACCAGCGTGAAACTGGGCAGGCCGTTGGCCAGATGCACCTCGACCGTGACAGTGGCCGCTTCCAAGCCGAGCAAAGCGCGACTTTGCACCAAAGACAGGCTCATTCCTCTCCCTCTCCCCAATGTGGTGCGCCCCTTCTGCGCGGGCTCGTGCACCATGGCGGCCCATGGGGCGCCACATTTTTGAACAGCTGTTACCTCGATCGGATCGTGCGGCGGTCGCCGGGCACCGCGCGGCAAACGAGCACTTTGGCACGCTCCCTGCTACGAGACCCTCGTCCCCCCACATCCCACAAACCCGAGGAGTCTCGATGATGCACCGTAAATTCGCTCCGGCCATGGCCGTCGCCGCCCTTGCAGCCCTGCCGATGCTTGCGAGCGCGCAGCTCACCGGGAACGTCGCGCTGACCAGCAACTACAAGTTCCGCGGCCAGGACCAGGACATGATCGGGAAGAACGACTACGCCAAGACCAAGGGCTTCAAGCCCGCGATCCAGGGCGGCTTCGACTATGCCTTCGGCGAGAGCGGCTTCTACCTCGGCAACTGGAACTCCAGCGTCAACTGGCTGCAGGGCAACAGCATCGAGAGCGACCTGTACGGCGGCTACAAGTTCAAGGCCGGCCCCTTCGACCTCGACGTGGGCCTGCTGACCTACATCTACCCGGGCAACTCCATCGGCAACACCACCGAGCTGTACGGCGCCGGCACCTGGGCCGACGAGGCCATCGGCTCGTTCACGCTCAAGTACTCGCACACCGTGTCGAAGGACTACTTCGGCTATGCCGGCTACAAGTCGGGCTCGGGCCTGAAGGGCCGCAACACCGGCTACCTGAATCTCGCCTACAGCAAGGAGATCGCGCCCAAGCTCACGCTGAAGGCCGCCGTGGGCTACACGCACATGTCGAGCGACATCCGCAGCCTCGGCTACAAGAGCTACGTCGACTACAACGTCGGCGTCTCGTACGACTTCGGCAACGGCCTGGCGCTCGCGGGCTCGGTGCAGGGCGCGAACAAGAAGAGCTCCTACCTCGCGCTCAGCAACCCGGGCTACGACTTCGGCTTCGGCACCTTCGGCGAGCAGTACTACTCGCCGAACAAGGCCCGCTTCATCGTGACGCTCAGCAAGACGCTGTAAAGAAAACACAACGAGGCGCGGCCCAAGCTGCCGCGCCATTCATTCCATCCAGAAGGAGAAATCATGAAGCTGGTCACAGCCATCATCAAACCGTTCAAGCTCGACGAAGTGCGCGAGGCACTGTCGGCCATCGGCGTGCAGGGGATCACGGTCACCGAGGTCAAGGGCTTCGGCCGCCAGAAGGGCCACACCGAGCTCTACCGCGGCGCCGAGTACGTGGTCGACTTCCTGCCGAAGGTGAAGATCGAGGCCGCGGTCTCCGACGACCTCGTCGACCGCGTGATCGAAGCCGTCGAAGGCGCGGCGCGCACCGGCAAGATCGGCGACGGCAAGATCTTCGTCTACAACCTCGAGCAGGTCGTTCGCATCCGCACCGGCGAAACCGGTCGCGAAGCCCTCTGATCCAGCCCGGAACAAAACAACCATGAAAAAACTGCTTGTTTCTCTCGCGCTCGGTCTGAGCCTGCTCGCCGCAGGCACGGCCAGCTTCGCCCAGGCGCCCGCTGCCGCAACGGCCGAGGCGCCTGCGGCATCGGCGCCCGCCGCTGCAGCGGCACCCGCCGCGGCCCCGGCCGCCGCACCCGCTGCCGCGGAAGCCGCGCCCGCCGCGGCACCGGCGCCTTCGTTCAACAAGGGCGACACCAGCTGGATGATGCTGTCCACGCTGCTCGTCATCATGATGACCATTCCCGGCCTGGCGCTGTTCTACGGCGGCCTGGTGCGCAGCAAGAACATGCTGTCGGTGCTGATGCAGGTGATGGTCACCTTCTCGCTGATCGTGGTGCTGTGGCTGATCTACGGCTACAGCCTCGCGTTCACCGAGGGCAATGCCTTCATCGGCGGCTTCGACCGGCTCTTCATGAAGGGCGTGTTCGACCCGGCTACCGGCGCGTTCGCGCCCGGCGCCACCTTCAGCAAGGGCGTCTACATCCCCGAGCTGCTGTTCGCCGCCTTCCAGGCCACCTTCGCCGGCATCACCTGCTGCCTGATCGTGGGTGCCTTCGCGGAGCGCGCCAAGTTCTCGGCCGTGCTGCTGTTCATGGTGATCTGGTTCACCTTCAGCTATGCGCCGCTCGCCCACATGGTCTGGTTCTGGCTCGGCCCGGACGCCTACACCGCCGCCAGCGTGGTGGATGCCAACAACGCCAAGGCCGGCCTGATCTGGCAATGGGGCGCGCTCGACTTCGCGGGCGGCACCGTGGTGCACATCAACGCCGCCGTCGCGGGCCTGGTCGGTGCCTTCGTGATCGGCAAGCGCGTGGGCTACGGCAAGGAAGCCTTCACGCCGCACTCGCTCACGCTCACGATGGTCGGCGCCTCGCTGCTGTGGGTGGGCTGGTTCGGCTTCAACGCCGGTTCGGCCCTCGAGGCCGGCACCAGCGCCGTGCTCGCCTTCATGAACACCTTCACGGCCACGGCCGCCGCGGTGCTCGCATGGTGCATCGGTGAAGCGCTGATGCGCGGCAAGGCCTCGATGCTCGGCGCCGCCTCCGGTGCCGTCGCCGGCCTCGTGGCCATCACCCCGGCCGCCGGCAACGTCGGCCTGATGGGCGCGATCATCATCGGCTTCATCGCCGGCTTCGCCTGCCTCTGGGGCGTCAACGGCCTCAAGCGCATGCTCGGCGCGGACGACTCGCTCGACGTGTTCGGCGTGCACGGCGTCGGCGGCATCGTGGGCGCGCTGCTCACCGGCGTGTTCAACACGCAGGCGCTCGGCGGCCCCGGCCTCGTGGGCGACTGGGTCACGGCCAGCGTGGTGTCCAACGGCATCGGCGCCCAGGTCTGGGTGCAGCTCAAGGGCGTGCTGCTGACCATCGTGTGGTCGGGCGTGGTCTCGTTCATCGCCTACAAGATCGCCGACCTGACGATCGGTCTGCGCGTGTCGGAAGAGGAAGAGCGCGAAGGCCTCGACATCTCGTCGCACGGCGAGACGGCATATAACAGGTAACCCCCGAGGAACAGACCACCCCCAGGCTTCGCGCACTTCGTGTCGCTTCGCCAACCCCCTTCGAGGGGGCAACACCAGCGGCCCGGCGAAGCCGGTTCCGCGGTGTTTCGCGCGAAAGGCAGGGGGTGCGCGGGCCGGGGATAAGAACGACAAACAGCCACTCATTTCAGCAAGGTCTCCTTTGGATGTTCGCCCGCGAGCGCTTCGGCGCGAGCGGGCATTTTTTTGTCTGCATAGGCCGGGTGCACAATCGCCGGACCATGTGGACCACCCTGCAAGACAGCCTCTGCGAACTCGGCGAATCGCCGTTCTGGCATCCCGCGGAACGCGCGCTCTACTGGCTCGACATTCCCGGCCGCGCGGTGCTGCGCACGCGCGGCGAAGTCGGCACGCCCGCGGCGCGCGTCGAGCGCTGGGCGCTGCCGACCGAGCCCGGCTGCATGGCGCCGGCGCGCAGCGGCGGGCTGGTGATCGCGCTGCGCGACGGCATCTACCGCGCGCGTGAATGGGGCGGCGAACTGGCGGCCATCGCGCGGGTGGACCACGACGCGCGCACCATGCGCTTCAACGACGGCAAATGCGATGCCTTCGGCCGCTTCTGGGCCGGCACGCTCAACGAGGCCAAGGACCGGCCGAACGCCGCGCTGTATTGCCTCGATGCCCGCCCCGACGCGCATACGGCGCCGCGGCTCGTGCGCATGGCCGGCGAGGCGACCACGGGCAACGGCCTCGCGTTCGCGCCCGATGCGCGCACCGTCTACTGGGCCGACACGGCCGCGCACCGCGTGCGCGCCTGGGGCTGGGAGCCTGCATCCAACACGCTCTCGCAGCCGCGCGTGTTCCGCCAGTTCGATGCCAAGCCCGAAGGCTGGACCCCGGATTCGCCCGAGCGCTACGAAGGCCGCCCCGACGGCGCCACCGTCGATGCAGAAGGCCACTACTGGGTCGCGATGTTCGAAGGCGCGCAGCTGCTGCGCTTCGCGCCCTCCGGTGCCTGCGTGGCCGCGGTGCCCGTGCCGGTGCAATGCCCGACCATGCCCTGCTTCGGCGGCGACGACCTGCAGACGCTGTTCGTCACCACCGCACGCAAGGGGCGCCCGGCCGCGGAGATCGCCGCGCAGCCGGCCGCGGGCCATGTGATCTCGATGCGCGTCGACACCGCGGGCCTGCCGGTCGCCTTCTTCGAAGACTGAGCGACGCATGGCGCTGCAGCACATCCCGCCGATCCAGTGCCTGCTGACCTTCGAGGCCGTGGCGCGGCTGCGCCATGCGGGCCGCGCGGCCGACGAGCTCTGCGTGACGCCGAGCGCGGTGAGCCACCGCATCCGCCAGCTCGAATCGCACGTCGGCTTCAAGCTCTTCGGCCGCGGCGACTTCAGCCTCACGGCCGACGGCGCGGCCTACCTCGCCAACGTGCGCACCGGGCTGGCGGCGCTGCAGGCCACGCCGGGCGGCGGCGCCGCGCGGCAGCGGGCGACGCGGCTGCGCATCGCGGTCACGCCGACCTTCAGCCGCCAGTTCCTGATGCCGCGGCTCGAACTGTTCCGCAACATCTACCCCGACATCGAGCTCGTGCTGCAGGTGTCGATTCCGCTGCTCGACGTGACGGCCGAGCCGGCCGACCTCGAGGTGCGCTATGGCAGCGGCAGCTATGCCGACTGCGAGCACCGGCTGCTGCTCGAGGAAGAAGTGGTGCCGGCCTGCAGCCCGAGCTACCTCAACGAGTTCGGCCCCTTCGACGGCTTCGCCACCGCGGCCGAGATCGCGAATGCGCGGCTGATCCGCAGCCCGCTCGAGCCCTGGAGCACCTGGTTCGCGCGCTGCGGCATCGACCAGCCCGAGCCGCACGTGGGCTCGCAGTTCAACGACCTCGGCCTGGTGTACGACGCCGCCGCGAGCGGTTTCGGCGTGGCGCTGGTGCGGCTGAAGATGGGCGCCGCCTGGCTGGAGCAGGGCCGGCTGGTGGCGCTGTCGGACCAGCCCGTGCCCTCGCCGCACCGCCACACCATCTGCTGGCAGCCCGGCACGCTCGAGCGCTGGGAATGCGCGGCCTTCGTCGACTGGCTGGTGCAGAGCCTGCGCTGAAGCGGGCGGGCGCCGCCGCGCCGCCAAGTTCCCTCAAGTCCGGCGCGAAAAAGCTTCAACCCGCCCGCGCCGCAATTGCGTAGAGTGCGGGCTCCACGAGACAAGAGGCCCGCCGCATGAATGCGCCGCTCACCGCCGTGCAGCACGATTCGCTGCAGAGAACCGAACGCCAGTCGCAGATCGTGCGCGCCCCTGCAGCCCCACCTGCCGGCGCATGCGCTGATCTGGCACGCGGAGGACACCACGCCCTACGAATGCGACGGCCTCACCGCCTACCGCCAGCGCCCGCTGGTGGTGGCACTGCCCGAGACCGAGGCGCAGGTGGCGGCCGTGCTCAGCGCCTGCCATGCGCTCGGCGCGCCCGTGGTGGCGCGCGGCGCCGGCACCGGCCTGTCGGGCGGCGCGATGCCGCATGCGATGGGCGTCACGCTCTCGCTCGCCAAGTTCAATCGCATCCTCAAGGTCGACCCGGTGAGCCGCACGGCCGTCGTGCAGTGCGGCGTGCGCAACCTCGCGATCAGCGAGGCGGCGGCGCCCTTCAACCTCTACTACGCGCCCGATCCGTCGAGCCAGATCGCCTGCTCGATCGGCGGCAACGTGGCCGAGAACTCGGGCGGCGTGCACTGCCTCAAGTACGGCCTCACGCTGCACAACGTGCTCAGGGTGCGCGGCTTCACGGCCGAAGGCGAGCCGGTCGAATTCGGCGGCGAGGCGCTCGATGCGCCCGGTCTGGACCTGCTCGCGCTCGTGATCGGCAGCGAGGGCATGCTCGCGGTCACGACCGAGGTCACGGTCAGGCTGGTGCCCAAGCCGCAGCTCGCGCGCTGCATCATGGCGAGCTTCGACGACGTGCGAAAGGCCGGCGATGCGGTGGCCGCGGTGATCGCGGCCGGCATCATCCCCGCGGGGCTCGAGATGATGGACAAGCCCATGACCGCCGCGGTAGAGGACTTCGTGCATGCGGGCTACGACCTCGATGCCGCCGCGATCCTGCTGTGCGAATCCGACGGCACGCCCGAGGAGGTGGAAGAGGAGATCGGCCGCATGACCGCCGTGCTGCGCGCATCGGGCGCCACCGCCATCGCGGTGAGCGCGAGCGAGGAGGAGCGCATGCGCTTCTGGAGCGGCCGCAAGAACGCCTTCCCCGCATCGGGCCGCATCAGCCCCGACTACATGTGCCTCGACTCCACCATCCCGCGCAAGCGCCTGGCCGACATCCTGCTCGCGATCCAGGCGATGGAGAAGAAGTACGGCCTGCGCTGCTGCAACGTGTTCCATGCGGGCGACGGCAACCTGCATCCGCTGGTGCTCTTCGATGCCAACGACCCCGACGAGCTGCACCGCTGCGAGCTCTTCGGCGCCGACATCCTCGAGACCAGCGTGGCCATGGGCGGCACCGTCTCGGGCGAGCACGGCGTGGGCGTGGAGAAGCTCAACAGCATGTGCGTGCAGTTCACCGCGGCCGAGAACGAACAGATGTTCGGCGTCAAGCGCGCCTTCGATCCCGCCGGGCTGCTGAACCCCGGCAAGGTGATTCCCACGCTGCAGCGCTGCGCCGAGTACGGCAAGCAGGTGGTGCGCGGCGGGCGCCTGCCGCATCCCGATCTGCCGAGGTTCTGACGGCGATGGACAACGCAGTTCAACAGATCGTCGAGCGCATCCGCGCGGCAGCCGCCGACGCCACGCCGCTGCGCATCCGCGGCGGCGGCACCAAGGACTTCTACGGCGAGCCGCCGCGCGGCGAGCCGCTCGACACCACGGCGCTCGCGGGCATCACGAGCTACGAGCCGAGCGAACTGGTCGTCACCGTGCGCGCGGGCACGCCGCTCGCCGAACTGGAGGCCGCGCTGGCCGAGAAAGGCCAGTGCCTGCCGTTCGAGCCGCCGCACTTCGGCACGCATGGCGCGGGCACCGTCGGCGGCATGGTGGCGGCAGGCCTCGCGGGGCCGGCGCGCGCCAGCGTCGGTTCGGTGCGCGACTACGTGCTCGGCGCCACGCTCGTCAACGGCCGCGGCGAAGTGCTCGGCTTCGGCGGACAGGTGATGAAGAACGTGGCGGGCTACGACGTCTCGCGCGTGCTCGCGGGCTCGCTCGGCGCGCTCGGCGTGATCGCCGAGGTCAGCCTCAAGGTGCTGCCGGTCGCGCCCGCCGAGGCCACGCTGGCCTTCGCGTGCAGCCAGGCCGATGCGCTGCGGCTGCTCAACGAATGGGGCGGCCGGCCGCTGCCGCTCAATGCGAGCTGCTGGACCGGTCATGCGGGCGAGGGCGTGCTGTACCTGCGGCTGCGCGGTGCGGCGGCGGCGGTCGAGGCGGCCTGCGCGCACCTCGGCGGCGAGCGGCAGGACGCCGCCGCGGCCGCGGCCCGCTGGCTGTCGCTGCGCGACCAGCGCCTGCCGTGGTTCGATGCGGCCGACGCGCGCGAGGCGCTCTGGCGCGTGTCGGTGCCTCAGACCGCGCCGGTGCTCGCACTGGACGACTGCGGCGCGCCGCTGGTCGAGTGGCACGGCGCCCAGCGCTGGTACAAGGCGCCGGCGGCGCAGGCCGCATCGCTGCGCGCCGCGGCGCGGGCGGCGGGCGGCCATGCCACGCTCTTCAGGCTGCCGCCGTCCGCGGCCGATGCGGACGGCATCGCGCGCTTCGATGCGCTGAGCGCACCCGTCGCGCGCATCCACCAGGCGCTGGTGCGCGAGTTCGATCCCCACGGCCTCTTCGACCGCACGCGCCTGCTGGGCGCCGGCTGAGCCCGCTTCATTCCGATTTCTCCATGCAAACCGAGCTCGCCCCCGAATTCCGCGACACCGACGACGGCCGCGAGGCCGAGGCCATCCTGCGCAAGTGCGTGCACTGCGGCTTCTGCACCGCGACCTGCCCGACCTACCAACTGCTCGGCGACGAGCTCGACGGTCCGCGCGGCCGCATCTACCTGATGAAGCAGGTGCTCGAAGGCCAGCCGCCGACCCGCAGCACGCAGCTGCACCTCGACCGCTGCCTGACCTGCCGCAACTGCGAGAGCACCTGCCCGAGCGGCGTGCAGTACGGCCACCTGGTCGACATCGGCCGCCGCATCGTGGACGAGAAGGTGCCGCGCCCGCCCCTGGAGTCGGCCAGGCGCTGGCTGCTGAAGGAGGGCCTGCCGTCGCCGCTCTTCGGTCCCGCGATGAAGCTCGGCCAGTCGGTGCGCGGCCTGCTGCCCGCGGCACTGCAGGCCAAGGTGCCACCGAAGCAGGCGGCCGGGCGCTGGCCCACCGCCACCCATGCGCGCAAGGTGCTGATGCTCGCGGGCTGCGTGCAGCCCGCGATGATGCCCAACATCAACAGCGCCACCGCGCGCGTGCTCGATGCGGCCGGCATCCAGACCGTGCTCGCGCCCGAGGCCGGCTGCTGCGGCGCGGTCAAGTTCCATCTCAACGACCAGGAAGGCGGCAAGGCGCAGATGCGCGCCAACGTCGACGCCTGGTGGCCGCTGGTCGAGCGCCAGGAGGTCGAGGCCATCGTGATGAACGCCTCCGGCTGCGGCGTGACGGTGCGCGAATACGGCCATCTGCTGCGCGACGACCCGGCCTATGCCGCCAAGGCCGCGCGCATCAGCGAACTCACGCGCGACCTGAGCGAGCTGCTGCCCGAACTGGTGCCGGCGCTCCGGGACCGCGTGCGCCCGCCCGGGGGCGTGGTGGCCTACCACCCGCCCTGCACGCTGCAGCACGGCCAGAAGCTGCGCGGCGGCGTCGAGACGCATCTGCGCGCCCTCGGCTTCGAGGTGCGCGTGGCGATGAACGAATCGCACCTGTGCTGCGGCTCGGCCGGCACCTACTCGGTGCTGCAGCCCGAACTCGCCTATCCGCTGCGCGACCGCAAGCTCGGCCACCTCACGCAGCTGCAGCCGAGCGTGATCGCCTCGGCCAACATCGGCTGCATCACGCACCTGCAAAGCGGCAGCGGCGCGCTGCCGGTGCGGCACTGGGTGGAGCTGCTCGACGCGGCGCTTTCGGCGGACTGATCGCACAAGGGCGCGGGTGCTGGTCCGACTGGCGCCGCGCGCCCGGCTGCCGCATCATCGCGGCACCCGTTCTGCAAGGAGCCAGCCATGTCCCGTCATTCCGCCTTCCACGTTGCGACCCGGCGCCTGCGGCGCGCGCTGCCGGTCCTGGCCTGCGCCGCCGGCGCGCTGGCCGCGCATGCGCAATCCGGCATGCCGGCCTGGAAGGGCGAGGGCGCGGTGCGCCACGTCTGCGGCGGCATCGGTTCCGACGAGTCGAACGCGATGCGCGCGGCGATGAAGGACCATCCGCTCGCGCTGCTGTTCGCGCGCAACGACGGCGCCTACCTGGCCGACGTGCAGGTCGAGATCAAGGGCGCGGACGGCGCCTCGGCGCTCTCGATGCGCGCCAGCGGCCCGGTGTGCCTGATCGACATTCCCGCGGGCCGCTACACCATCGACGTCACCACCAAGGAAGGCCAGTCCAAGAGCCAGCCGGTGACGGTCGGCGGCGGCTCGAAGACCGCGAGCTTCAGGTTCTGAAGCCTCAGGCCGCCACGGGTGCGGCCAGGGCCTTCTCGATGTCGGCCTCGAGCGAAGCCGGCTTGTCGATCGGCGCATAGCGCGCGATCACGCGGCCGTCGCGCCCGATCAGGAACTTGGTGAAGTTCCACTTGATGGCCGTGCTGCCCAGCAGGCCCGGCTTCTCCTTCACGAGCCACTGGTAGAGCGGCGCCGCGCCGGGGCCCTTGACCTCGATCTTCTCCATCATCGGAAAGCTCACGCCGTAGTTGGTCGTGCAGAAGGCGCCGATCTCCTCGTTGCTGCCGGGGTCCTGCGAACCGAACTGGTTGGACGGAAAGCCCAGCACCACCAGCCCCTGGCCGGCGTACTTGCGGTGCAGCGCCTCGAGGCCCTCGAACTGCGGCGTGAAGCCGCACTGGCTCGCGGTGTTGACGATCAGCAGCACCTTGCCGCGATAGTCCGAAAGGTGCACGGGCTGGCCGTCGATGCGGCGGGCCTCGAAGTCGTAGATGCTGTCGGGCATGGAGGCTCCTCAGGTGGCGGAGGGGAGCCGATCATCGCGCGGCGGGGGCGTTCGCGCAAACGCCGACCACGCGGCGGCCAAGACGATCAGCGCGCCGCCCGCGAGGATGCGCGGGCTCATCGTGGCCGCGCCGAGCGCTACCGACGACACGCTCGCGAACAGCACCTCCGACAGCATGATCACCGCCGTGGCGCTGGCCGCGAGCCGCGCCGCGCCGTACTGCAGGCAGAAGTTCGCGATCACGAATCCGCTGCCGAGCAGCAGCGCCCAGCCGATCCAGCCCGGCGTTGCCGCGAGCGGCGACGCGAAGGCGCCGAGCGCTGTGCCGGTGCACGCCGCCGTGCCCGCGACCAGTGCGCAGCCGCCGAACATCGCGAGCGCGCGCGATTCGCCGGGCGCATGGCGCAGATGGCGCAGCACGATGTTGGTCACCGCGAAGCCGAAGCCCGCCGCGAGCCCGAGCCAGTCGGGCAGACTCGAAGGCACCGGCCAGTCGACCCCGGGGGCCTTCAGCACCACGACCACGCCCCCGAGCGCCAGCGCCACGCGCGCCAGCGCGCCGGCCGTGGGTCGTTCGCCGAGGAAGATCCAGCCCAGCAGCACGCTCCACAGCGGCATCATGTAGAACAGCAGCACCACCCGCACCACGTCGCCCTGCGTCACCGCCCAGTTAAAGCCCAGGTTGGTGAAGCCCGCCGCGAGCCCGAGCAGCACCAGCATCGGGAACGCGACGAAGCCGCGCCACGCCCTGCGCAGCAGCAGGCCCATGCCGAGCGAAATCACCGCGTAGATCAGGAAGGTGGTCCACACCGGATGGAGGCCGTGGGCCTCGATGTGGCGGAACGGAAGCCAGGAGACGCCCCAGACGAAGGCGTTGAAGATGAGGGCAAGAGCTGGCATATTGTTGCTCGCCCCCAGGCTACGCGCACTTCGTGTCGCTTCGCCAACCCCCTGCCGGGGGCAACACCAGCGGCCCGGCGAAGCCGGTTCCGCGGTGTTCGCGATGGGAGCGAAGGCAGGGGCGAGGAATGGCTAGTGGTGTTTATCGCTGCGGGCGATGGCGAGCAGGTGCTCGACTTCCTCGGGATGCTTGCGCAGGTTGTGGTGATGCCAGCGCTGGATGATCCACATGCAGCCCGCGACCACGCCGCCGAAGGCGCCGATGGGCCGCGAAGGCCGAGAGGCCGAGGCCGGTGCAGGCGCTGTAGAAGCCGCCGAGCAGCAGGATGCAGGCCTGCTCGTTGAAGTTCTGCACCGCGATCGAGCGGCCCGCGCCCATCAGGTTGTGGCCGCGGTGCTGCAGCAGCGCGTTCATCGGCACCACCAGGAAGCCGCCGAGCCCGCCGAGCAGGATCAGGAACGGCACCGCGATCCAGACGCTGCTGATCAGGTTCATGCTGATGACCAGCAGGCCCATGCCGATGCCCATCGGGATCACGCGCGTCGCCATGTCGAGCCGCATGCGCATCGACGCGACGATGGCGCCCACGGCCATGCCGATGGTCACCACGCCCGTGAGCGCGGTGGCCTGGGTGGTGTTGTAGTCGAGCGCGAGCGCGGCCCAGGCCAGCACGATGTACTTGAGGTTGGCGCCCGCGCCCCAGAACAGCGTGGTGGTGGCGAGCGAGATCTGCCCGAGCTTGTCGCGCCACAGGCGTGCGTTGCAGTGCCAGAAGTCGGGCAGCAGCGCGAGCATGTTGCGCGCGAGGCCGTGGGCCGGGTCGGCGCGCAGCGGCCGCATTTCGACGCCGGTGCTCGGGATGCGGGTGTTGAACCAGGCCGCGAGCGCGTAGACGAAGATCAGCACCGAGATCGCGGCCTCGGCGGGCGAGTCCACGCCGGTATCGATCAGCGGGATGTCGATGGCGAGCAGTTGGCTCGACACCGCATGGCCCACGAGCGAACCGCCGAGCACGATGCCCAGCAGGATCGAGGCGATGGTCAGGCCCTCGATCCAGCCGTTGGCCTTGACCAGCTGCGAGGCCGGCAGCAGCTCGGTCAGGATGCCGTACTTGGCCGGCGAGTACGCGGCGGCGCCCAGCCCCACGATCGAATACGCCAGCAGCGGATGCGAGCCGAAGAGCATCATCACGCAGCCGATCACCTTGATCGCGTTGCTGATGAACATCACCCGGCCCTTGGGCAGGGCGTCGGCGAAGGCGCCCACGAGCGGCGCGAGCACCACGTAGAACACCGCGAAGATCGGCACCAGCGCGGCGCGTTGCCATTCGGCCGCCCCGGTGCTGCGCATCAGCTCCACCGCCACGACAAAGATCGCGTTGTCGGCCAGCGACGAAAAGAACTGGGCCGACATGATCGTGTAGAAACCGCGCTTCATCGATGGGCTGGCTGGCCAGTGAGGGCTGGCAGTAGTGAAAAAGATCGCGTCGTTTTTGGCGAATGGGCGGTTATAGCATGGGGGTACGACAGGCAAACCCGCATGGACACACAGAACGGCCCTGCCCGCGAAGGTGCTAAAAACCCGACTTCATCACCCGAGATTCCCCATGCCGCGCCCCATTCTCGCCACCGTGCACACCGCTGCGCTCCGCCACAACCTCGATCGCGCGCGGCGCGCGGCTGTCGATGCCCGCGTCTGGGCCGTGGTCAAGTGCAATGCCTATGGCCATGGCATCGAGCGGGTCTACGAAGGGCTGCGCGGCGCCGACGGCTTCGCGCTGCTGGACCTGGACGAGGCCGAGCGCGTGCGGGCGCTGGGCTGGCGCGGGCCGGTGCTGCTGCTCGAAGGCGTGTTCGAGGCGCGCGACCTCGAACTCTGCTCGCGCCTCGACCTCTGGCACACGGTGCACTGCGACGAGCAGATCGACATGCTCGCGGCGCACAAGACACTCAAGCCGCAGCGCGTGTTCCTCAAGATGAATTCGGGCATGAACCGCCTGGGCTTCGCGCCCGAGCGCTTCGCCGCGGCGTGGACGCGGCTCAACGCGCTGCCGCAGGTGGACGAGATCTCGCTCATGACGCACTTCAGCGACGCCGACGGCGAGCGCGGCATTGCGCACCAGCTCGAAGTGTTCGAGCGCGCCACCCGCGACCTGCCTGGCGAGCGTTCGATCGCCAACAGCGCCGCCACGCTGCGGCATGCGGCCCAGGCGCGCGGCGACTGGGTGCGTCCCGGCATCCTGCTCTACGGCAGCGCGCCCGACTTTTCCCGCGCACGACGCCGCGCACTGGCAGCTCCAGCCCACGATGACGCTCTCGACCAGGCTGCTCTCGGTGCAGACGCTCAGTGCCGGCGACACCATCGGCTACGGCTCGCGCTTCACGGCCGAGGGCCCGCTGACCATCGGCGTGGCCGCGGTCGGCTACGGCGACGGCTATCCGCGCCACTGCGACACCGGCACGCCGGTGCTGGTGAACGGCGTGCGCACGCGCATGGTGGGCCGCGTGAGCATGGACATGATCACCGTCGACCTCACGCCCGTGCCCGATGCGAGGTTCGGCAGCGAGGTCACGCTCTGGGGCCGCTCGGCCGTCAACGGCGCGCTGCTCCCGATCGACGAGGTCGCGCAGGCGGCCGGCACCGTCGGCTACGAGCTGATGTGCGCGGTGGCGCAGCGGGTGCCGTTCGCGCCGGTCGCGGACGAATGAAGGTTCTCTCCAACTGGCGCTCGGTGCGCCTGTGGGAAACGCAGTTCGAGCGCGAGCTTCACCGCCGGCACAGCCTGCGCACGCACGGCATCCTGATCGGCAGCTTCACGCTGCTGCTGATGTGGGGCGTGTCGGCGCTGCAGATGCATCTGCTCGCGGTCGATTCGCTCGCGGTGCGCTACGTGCTCACGCTCGGCGCGGGCTACCTGGGCTACCTGCTGGTGCTGCGCTGGTGGGCGCAGCGGCTGGTCGAGGGCCGCACCTCGATCGCGCCCGATCCCGGCGACGTGGTCGAGGTGGCCGACATGGCCTTCGACGCCGGCCGCGCGGCCGGCGGCGGCGGGGAGGGCGGCCTGCTGTCGGATGCCGCGAGCGGCGCTTTCGAGGCCGCGGGCGCGGCCGACGAGGGCGCGGTGGTCGTGGTGCCCGTGGTCGCGGTGTTCCTGGTCTGCCTAGCGGTGGTGCTCGGCGCGGGTTCGCTGGTGCTGCTGTACTTCAGCTGGGATGCGCTGCTCGCGGTGGCGATCGAGCTCGCGTTCAGCTACGTCTCGGCGCGCGCGCCGCGGTGCGCGTGGCGCGCGAAGGCTGGCTCATGGCCGCGGTGCGGCTGACCTGGAAGCCGCTGCTCGGGGCGGTCGCCTGCGCGGTGCTGCTCGGCGCGAGCATCGACCACTTCATGCCCGAGGTGCGCACCCTGCCCGAGGCGGTGCGCATGCTGCGCGCGCGCTGAACCTCGGGGACAGTGCCGTGGACCTGCGGACGCTGCGCTACTTCATCGCCGTGCTCGAAGCCGGCAGCCTTTCGCGCGCGGCCGGTTCGCTCTACATCGCGCAGCCCGCGCTCACCGCGCAGATCAAGAAGCTCGAGGCCGAGCTCGGCGCGCAACTGTTCGACCGCTCGCATGCGGGCGTCACGCCCACGCCCGCGGGCATGCAGCTCTACGAAGACGCGCGCCGCCTGCTGTCCGATGCCGACGCGGTGCGCGAGCGCATCCAGCGGCTGCCGCAGGGGCCCGAGGGTTCGGTGACCGTGGCCGTGCCCTTCCTGATCGCCTCGCTGCTGCTCGGGCCGGTGCTGGCCGCGCTCAAGGCCAGCCATCCGCGCATCCGCGTGTTCGTGCTCGACGACCTGAGCCTGATGGTGAAGAAGGCCATGCTCGACCGCCGCGCCGACGTCGGCATCCTCGTCGACACGCCGCAGGTCGAGGGGCTCGACTGCCGCCCGCTCGCGCGCGAATCGATCTTCGTCTGCGGCCTCGACCACGGCGGCGCGCTCGCGGCGCACCTGAAGCCCGCGAAGCGCGGCGCCCGCGGGACGGCGCGGCCCGAGGTCGCCTTCGCCGACGCCGCGCGGCTGCCGCTGGTGCTGCAGTCGCGCCGCTTCGCGATCCGCCAGCGCGTGGAGGAGGCCGCCGCCGCGCTTGGCGTGCCGCTGAACCTCGCGCACGAGCACGACTCGGCGCGCGTGATCCGCTCGCTCTACGGCTGTGGCGCGGGCTACACCTTCACGCCCGCCTGCGCGCTCGGCGACAGCCCGCAGGGCGGCGCCGACTGGGTGGTGGCGCGCGTGGTCGAGCCCGCGCTGCAGCGCAGCTACGTCATCGCCACGCCGGCCGACCGCGCGATCGACCCGGCCGCGCAGGTGGTTGCAGAGGCGCTGGTCGACCAGACCGCGCGGCTGATCCGCGAAGGCCGCTGGGAGGCCGAGCTGCTCGCCGCGCCGGACGCAGCGCGGGCATAGCGGCGCGCGCGGCGCACCGCCCAAGCCATCAATCCGATTGATGGCCGGGCATCAGCAAACGGTATTTCCTCTGCGCCGCTGCTTTGCGGGACAGTGGCGCATCGCATGGCCGCACGGCGCATGCATGCATCCAGGAGACAACACGTGCCACACCCCACCACACGGGTCGCCAACGTCGGCGAACTCGTCTCGCGCAGCGCGCGCATCCATGCCCGCCAGACCGCGCTGCGCACCGGCGCGCAGAGCCTGAGCTACGAGGCGCTCGACCGCCGCTCCAACCGCCTCGCCAACGCGCTGCTCGGCTGCGGCCTCGCGCGCGGCGACCGCGTCGGCATCTACCTGCCGAACTGCATGGAGATCGTCGAGATCGAGCTCGCCTGCTACAAGGCCGCGCTCGTGAAGGCGCCGTTCAACGCGCGGCTCTCGCCCGCCGAGGTGGGCGAGATCGTCGCCAACAGCGGCGCCGCGCTGATCGTCACCACGGCCGAGCGTGCCGAGGCCTTCCTGCCGCACCTGAAGGCCGGGGAGCCGGTGCCGAAGCTGGTCTTCGTCGACGGGCCCGAGAGCGCGCCCACGTCCTATGCCGGCCTGCTGGCGCGCGCGAGCGATGCCTTCGAGGCCGCCGCGGTCGAGGCCGACGAGGTCGCGGTGCTGCACTACACCTCGGGCTCCTCGGGCGTGCTCAAGGCCGCGATGCAGACCTTCGGCAACCGGCTCGCGCAACTGCGCAAGTTCCTCATGCGCTCCGAAGGCATGCGCGAAGGCCATCTGCTCGGGCTGGTCGGGCCGATCACCCATGCCTCGGGCATGCAGATCGTGCCGGCGCTGTGCAGCGGCGCCACGATCCGGCTGTTCTCGGGCTTCGAGCCGGGCCGCTTCCTGGCCGACATGAAGGCCGACCGCGTGACCCACACCTTCATGGTGCCGACCATGATCAACATGCTGCTCGGCGAACTCGAAGGGCAGTACCGCCCGCTGCCCGACCTGCAGCGCCTGGGCTATGGCGCCGCACCGATGGCGCCGGCGCGCATCCTGCGCGCGATGGACGTGTTCGGCCCGGTGCTCTCGCAGGGCTACGGCGCCGGCGAGACCACCTCGGGCGTCTGCGGCCTGAGCGTGGAGGACCACCTGTTCGCGCGCGCCGCGGCGCCCGAGCGGCTCGCCTCCTGCGGCCGGCCCTTCCTCGAATCGAAGGTCGAGATCGTGGACGATGCGGGCGAGCCCGTGGCCGCGGGCGAGATCGGCGAGATCGTGGTGGGCGGCCCCGACATCTTCGCCGGCTACTGGCGCGCGCCCGAGCTCACGGCCGAGGTGCTGAAGAACGGCCGCTACCACACGGGCGACCTCGCGCGCATGGACGCGGACGGCTTCGTTTACATCGTCGACCGCAAGAAGGACATGGTCATCAGCGGCGGCTTCAACGTCTATCCCTCCGAGGTCGAGGCGGTGCTCTACCAGCACGAGGCGATCGCCGACGCCTGCGTGTTCGCCGTGCCCGACGAGAAGTGGGGCGAGGCCGTGGCCGCGCACGTGGTGCTCAAGCCCGGCCATGCGCTCGACGGCGGTGCGCTCGACGCCTTCTGCGCCCAGCGGCTCGGCGGCTTCAAGCGGCCGCGCCGCGTGGAATTCGTCGAAGCACTGCCGAAGAACCCCAACGGCAAGGTCGCGCGCAAGCAGATCCAGGCGCCCTACTGGGCCGGCCAAAGCCGCATGGTGAATTGAATGAGACACCCCCCATGCCGCTTCGCGGCTCCCCCCTCTCTCGCCTTCGGCGGGAGGGGCGCGCACCCGGTGGCCTGGCAGAGCCAGTTCCACGGGTGCCCTGGAGGCTTCGCTGCGCTCGCCGCGCGATGGACAACTGAGAAGGAAGGGACCGCATCATGACTTCGACCCCCACCCGGGACGGCAACGTCCGCCCCTTCGAGGGCTCGGAGCGCGCCGCCGCGCTGATCGGCCGCATCGAGGACTTCCTGCACGGCGAACTGGCCGCGCTCGCGCGCGCGCACGGCGTCGACCAGGAGCACGGCGCGAGCCGCGAACTGCTGCAGCAGGTCTGGCGCCGCTCGCACGAACTCGGCTTCTACGGCATGACGCTGCCCGAGGCCATGGGCGGCCTCGGCCTCTCGGTGCTCGACCATGTGCTGATCAAGGAAGCGATCTATGCGAGCGGCTCGCCGTTCGCGCCGCACGTGTTCGGCGAACTCAGCGGGCCGCCGCGCGTGGGCGCGCTGGTGCGCAAGGCCACGCCGCACCACATGCAGAACTTCATCCTGCCGGTGGCGCGCGCCGAGAAGGCGATCTGCTTCGCGCTGACCGAGGCCGAGGCCGGCTCCGACGCGGGCGCGGTGCAGACGCGCGCGGTGCGCGACGGCGAGCATTTCGTGCTCGACGGCCGCAAGCGCTTCATCTCGGGCTCGCCCTTCGCCGACTTCGCGGTGCTCATGGCCTCCACCGCGAGCGACTCGGCCCAGCGCGAGGTCACGGCCTTCTTCGTCGACCTGAAGCAGGCCGGCGTGCGCGTCGAGGCCGGCTACAAGACCATGGCGGGGCAGTCGCACACCGGCGACATCGTGCTCGAGAACTGCCGCATTCCCGCGGCCAACCTGATCGGCGAGCCGGGCCGCGGCCTCGCGCTCGCGCTCGGGCGCATCACCGTCAACCGGCTGCTGCATTGCCCCGCGATGGTAGGCCTGGCCGCGGTGGCGCTGCGCGATGCCTGCGCCTACGCGGGCCAGCGCCGGCAGTTCGGCCGCGCGATCGGCCAGTTCCAGGCGATCCAGCACATGCTGGCCGACATGGCGACCGAGCTCGCCGCGGCGCGCGCGCTGATGATCTCGACCGCGCGCCAGATCGACGCCGGCTCGGAAGCGCGCGCCGAGGCCTCGATGGCCAAGCTGTTCTGTTCCGAGGCCGCGTTCCGCATCGCCGACCGCGCGGTGCAGATCCATGGCGGCGAAGGCATCGTGCAGGGGCGGCGCGTGGAGTTCCTGTTCCGCATGCTGCGCATGTACCGCGTGCTCACGGGCACCAGCGAGATCCAGCGCAACACCATCGCGCGCGAGCTGCTCGGCGAGCCGGGCTGACGCGGGCGACGGCGACAACGACGACATAAAAAGGAGACGAGACATGAACGAGATGCTGCTGCACCGACGCCGCCGTTTGCTGGCGGCCGCGGTCGCCACCGCGCTGCTGCCGGCCGCCGCGGGCGCGCTGGCCGCCGAGGCCGAATGGCCCGAGCGCCCCATCAAGTGGGTGGTGCCCTACCTCGCGGGCACCGGCCCCGACATCACCGCGCGCGTGCTCGCCGAGGCCGTGGGCCCGCTGCTGGGCCAGCCGGTGGTGATCGAGAACAAGGCCGGCGCGGGCGGCAACATCGGCGCGCGGCTGGTGGCACGCGCCGCGCCCGACGGCTACACCTGGATCTACTCGGCCGCGCCGATGGCCGCGAACATGCGCATGTACCGCAATCCCGGCTACGACGCGCTCAAGGACTTCCGCCACATCATGCGCGTGTCGACCTCCGACATCGTGCTGGTGGTGAACAGCGCGGCCGGCATCGCGAGCCTGGACGATCTCGCGGCGAAGGCGCGCGCCCGGCCGGGCGCGCTCGACTACGCCTCGGGCGGCGTCGGCACGCCCTCGCACCTGGGCGTGGAGCTGCTGCTGGCCGCGCTCGGCGTGCAGGCCACGCACGTCCCCTACAAGGGCGCCTCGGAACTCGTCAACGCGATCCTCGGCAACCAGGTTAGCTTCGGCACGCCGATCCTGTCTGTCGCCTACCCGCAGATCCAGGCCGGCAAGCTCAAGGCCCTGGCCGTCGCCGGCGCCGAGCGCAACCCCAAGCTGCCGGGCGTGCCCACGCTCGCCGAGCTCGGCGTGAAGGGGGTCGAACTCACGTCCTGGGGCGGCATCTCGGTGCCCGCCGGCACGCCCGACGCCATCGCCGCGCGCATCCGCACCGCCTTCGAAAAGGCCCTCGCCATGCCCGCGGTGCAGGCCGGCCTGACCGAGAACGGCGGGCAGGCCGCGCCGCTGGCCGCGCCCGAGTACACGCGCGGGTTCACCAAGGAGATGCAGCTGACCGAGGCGATGATGAAACAGGCCAAGTTGCAGCCGCAGTGAAGGCGGACTGCCGGACGCAGAGGACGCGAAGGTTTCGCGAAGGACGCGAAAGGGAGAAGAAAAAAGAGAAGTTGAAGGGCGCCCAGGATGACCGGAGTGCCGAACGGCACACTTGGCGCGGAACGGATGCCTGCACGAGGCGAGGCGACAGAACACCCCGAAATCCTTTCGAATCCTTTCGCGTCCTTCGCGGAATCTTCGCGTCCTCTGCGTTCGGCTGTCCGAATTCAGTAAAGCCCCAGCTGCCGAGCCTGCAGCCTCGAAAGTCCGAGCAGCGCATCGGTGAACGGCGTCGCCACCGCAGTCAGCTCGCCGAGTTCGCGCACCACGGTCACGAGCGCGTCGAGCTCGACCGCGCGGCCGGCTTCGACGTCCTGCAGCATCGAGGTCTTGAAGGCGCCGAGCTTCTTCGTGACCTCGTGGCGGTCCTCGGGGCTTTGCGCGATCTCGATGCCGATGCGCCGTCCGATCTCCTTGGCCTCGAGCATCACGGCCGAGATGAAGCCGCGCACGAAGTCGTCGCCCATGATGAGGTCGGTGGTCGCGCCGGTGAGCGCGCTGATCGGATTGACCGTCATGTTGCCCCAGAGCTTGAACCAGACGTCACGCTGGATCTGCGGCGAGAGCGTGGCGTCGATGCCGGCGCGCTGCAGCAGCGCCACCAGCTTCTGCACGCGCGGCGTGGCCTCGCCCGAGGGCTCTCGCCGACGATCAGGCCGTTGCCGAAATGGTGGCGCACCACGCCGGGCGCATCGAGCGAGCAGCTGCAGTGCACCACGCCGCCGATCACGTGGGCGGCCGGAATGGCGCGTGCGATCGCGCCGTCGGGGTCGACCGCCGCGAGCCGGTGGCCGGTGATCGGGCCGCCGAAGCCGCCTTCGAGGAACCACCAGGGCACGCCGTTCATCGCGGTCAGCACCACGGTGTCGGGCCCGATCAGCGGTCCGATGCGCTCGGCCACGCCCGCGAGCGCGGGCGCTTTCACGGCAACGACCACGAGGTCCTGCACGCCGAGCGCCTCCGGGTCGGCCACCGCATGCACCGGCACGCGCGTGCGCAGGTCGCCGCGCATCAGCGAGAGCCCGTCCTGCTGCAGCGCCTCGAGCGTGGCGCCGCGCGCCACCACGTTGAGCCGTTCACCGGCCGTGGCCAGGCCGACGCCGATCCATCCGCCGATCGCGCCGGCGCCGTAGATGCAGATTTTCATTTCAGTTTTCCATGACGCCGCACGGGAGGCGGAGTTGCTCCCTCCCCCTCTGGGGGAGGGTGGGGGTGGGGGCCAGCGGCGCTCCACCTGCGCGCGCCGTGCCTGCCCCCATCCCTGCCTTCCCCCAGAGGGGGAAGGAGCCTGGCGCGCTGAACGTGGTGCACAGGTTCACTTCAGCGCTTGTAGCTCGGGTCGATGCGGTCGACCTGCCGCACCAGCGCGTCGAACACGTCCTGCCCGGCGCCGTGCTTGGGGTTGAACTGCAGCGCGTCGCGCGTGCAGCGTTGCGCGATCTCCTCGCTCACGGGGATCGCGGCGCCCATCGAGAAGGTGGCCATCTGGATCTCGCAGGCGCGCTGCAGCGTCCAGAGGATCGCGAAGGTTTGCGGCAGCGTCCGGCCCCAGGCCAGCAGGCCGTGGTTGCGCAGGATCACCGCTTGGCGGTTGCCGATGCTGCGCAGCAGGCGCGGGCCTTCGTCGGCATGGATGGTGATGCCCTCGAAGTCATGGTAGGCCACCATGTCGTGCAGCTGCGCGGTATAGAAATTGGTCTGCTGCAGGCCGCCCTGCAGGCAGGCCACGGCCACGCCGGCCGTGGTGTGCGTGTGCATCACGCAGTGGGCGCCTTCGAGCCCGTCGTGGATCGCGGCATGCACCGTGAAGCCCGCCGGGTTCACCGGGTGGGTCGAACCGTCGAGCACCCGGCCCTGCAGGTCGATCTTCACGAGGTTGCTCGCGGTGACCTCGCTGTAGTGCAGGCCGAAGGGGTTGATGAGGAACTGCTTCTCGCCGCCCGTCACGCTGTCGGGCAGCCGCACCGTGATGTGGTTGTAGATCATCTCGGTCCAGCCCAGCATCGCGAACACGCGGTAGCAGGCCGCGAGCTCTTCGCGCGCGGCGCGTTCGTCGGGATGGAGCGAGGGATGGACCAGCGCCGAGGGCGCGGTGGCGGGTGCGTTCATGGCAGTTCCTTCATGGTGTTCAACCCTCAGCAGTGAAGCCGACTTCCTTGACGATCGGCGCCCACTTGGCGGTGTCCTTCTTGAGCAGCTCGGTCAGCTCGCCCGGCGTCGACGACATGGCTTCGAGGCCGAAGGTGCCGAGGCCGTCGATCACGTCCTTCTGCGCGAGCGCGTTCTTCATCGCGGTGTTGAGCTTCGCGACCACCTCGGGCGAGGCCTTGGCGGGCAGGAAGAAGGCGAACCATTCGCTGTGCGCCATGTCCTTGATGCCCTGCTCGCCGAAGGTCGGCACGTCGGGCGCGAAGCGGCTGCGCTTGGCGCCCGAGACGCCGAGGATGCGCACCTTGCCCGAAGCCAGGTGCTGCGTGATGTCGCCGATCGGGCCCGAGACGGCCGAGATGTTGCCGCCGAGCAGGTCGAGCATGGCCGGCTGCGTGCCGCGGTAGGCCGCATGCTTGAGCTCGACGCCGCCCTTCTTGCCGAGCAGCGCGCCGATGAAGTGCGGCGTGGAGCCCGCGGCGGGCGAGCCGTAGTTGGCGCCCGTGGGGTTGGCCTTGGCCCAGGCGAGGAACTCGGGCACGGTCTTGACGCTCGCGGGCACCGAGGGGCCGACCGCGAAGCCGAAGTCGAAGATGCAGGCGATGCTGACCGGCGTCAGGTCGACCATCGGGTCGTAGGGCAGCTTCTTGTAGATGTGCGGATAGATCGTGAGGATCGAGGTCGGCGTCTGCAGGATCGTCGCGCCGTCGGCCGGCCGGCCCTTGACGTAGCTGACCGCGATCTGGCCGCCGGCGCCGGTGCGGTTCTCGACCACGGCCGTCTTCGCGTACTCGGGGCTGAGCTTGGTCGCCACGCGGCGGCAGGTGGTGTCGGAGGTGCCGCCGGCCGCGAAGCCGGTGACGATGGTGGCGGTCTCGATGCCGGCCTGCGCGAAGGCCTGCTGGCCGAGGCTCGCGAGCAGCGCCGAGGCGCCGGTGGTCTGCAGCAGCTGGCGGCGGGTGAAGGTCATGATGGGTCTCTCTCCGGGGTGTGGTGGTTGCGTTTCACGACTCGTCGCGCAGCCAGGTGACTGCGCCCGAATGGGTCACGGCCCCCTGGTGGGCAGGGCGCACGGTGAGCGCGTATTTTTCCAGCAAGCCACGGTGCGGGACCCCCGCGTTTACGTTGATCCGGCGCTGCGCAAGGCGCGCCGCGATCTCTTCCTCGCCCAGTTCCACCGAAATGCTGCGCGCCCCGGCGCGCGCGTCGATCGCGACGATGTCGCCGTCGCGCAACGCCGCGATCGGACCGCCGTCGGCCGCCTCCGGCCCGGCATAGCCGATGCACAGGCCGCGCGTGGCGCCCGAGAAGCGGCCGTCGGTCAGCAGCGCCACCTTGTCGCCCATGCCCTGCCCGTAGAGCAGCGCGGTGATGCCGAGCATCTCGCGCATGCCCGGGCTGCCCCTGGGGCCCTCGTTGCGGATCACGATCACGTCGCCCGGCTGGTAGCGGCGGTTCTGCACCGCGGTCTGCGCCTCTTCCTCCGACTCGAACACGCGCGCCGGCCCGCGGTGCACCAGCGTCTGCAGGCCGGCGGTCTTGAGCAGCGCGCCGTCGGGGCAGAGGTTGCCCTTGAGCACGGCCAGGCCGCCGTCGCGCGTGATCGCATCGCCCGCCTTGCGCACCACGCGGCCGTCGGGTGCGGCGGCGTCGGCGAGTTCCTCGGCCAGCGTGCGGCCGGTGAAGCTGAGCGCGTCGCCGTGCACGAAGCCCTGTTCCATCAGCGTGCGCAGGATCACGCCCGCGCCGCCGATGTAGTACACGTCGCGCGCGAGGTACTTGCCGCCCGGGCGCAGGTCGGCGATCAGCGGCGTGCGCGCGAAGACCTCGGCCACGTCGTCGAGGTGGAAGCGGATGCCGGCCTCGTGCGCGATCGCCGGCAGGTGCAGCGCGGCATTGGTCGAGCCGCCCGTGGCCGAGACCACGGCGCAGGCGTTCTCGAGCGCCTTGCGCGTGACGATCTCGCGCGGCAGCGGGCTGTCGCCCATCACGGCCTTCATGAGCTGCCTGGCGGCGCGGCGCATCAGCGGCGCACGCTCGCTGAACACCGCGGGCACCATGCTCGAGCCGATCGGCGCCAGGCCCAGGGCCTCGGACACCATGCCCATGGTGTTGGCGGTGAACTGGCCCGCGCAGGCGCCGGCCGTGGGCAGGCAGGCGCGGCTCATCGCGTCGAGTTCGTCGTGCGTGGCGGTGCCGGCCAGCACCTGGCCGATGGTCTCGTAGGTGTCGACCACGTTGAGGTCGCGCCCGTCGGGCCCGGGCATCTGCCCCGGCAGCGCCGAGCCGCCGTGCACGAACACGCTCGGCACGTTGCAGCGGACCATGCCCATCATCAGCCCGGGCAGGTTCTTGTCGCAGGCGCCGATCGCGAAGATGCCGTCCCACTGGTGGCCGCGCACCGAGGCCTCGACGCTGTCGGCGATCAGCTCGCGCGAGATCAGCGAGAAGCGCATGCCCGAATGCGCCATCGTGAGCCCGTCGCTCACCGACACCACCGGGCATTCGTGCGGCGTGCCGCCGCCCGCGTAGATGCCGGTCTTGGCATGCTGCGCCTGCTCGCGCAGGTTGAGGTTGCACGGGCTCATCTCGCCGCCGGTGTGGAACACGCCGATGTGCGGGCGTTCGATGTCCTCGTCGTCCTGCCCCAGCGCATGCAGGAAGCTGCGCGTGGTGGCGCGGATGGTGCCCTCGCGGATGGTGGCGGAGCGGAAGCGCGGGGCTTTCTTGGGATCGGTGGGCGTGGTCATCGGCGGGCGGGAGGCTGGCGGAGGGTATGGGGGGTCAGTAACTGCCCGGTGCGGCGGGCGCTGCGGCGCCGCCCGGCTTGAACCTGGCCGCGAGCTGCCTGGCGGCGGCGACGAGCACGATGGTGTCCACGCCCACGGCGACGAAGGTGGCGCCCGCGGCGAGCCACTTGCGCGCCTGCTCCTCGGTGGTCGAGAGGATGCCGGCGGCCTTGCCGGCCCGGCGGATGCGCGCGATCGCGTCGGCGATGGCCGCCTGCACCTCGGGGTGGCCGGGGTTGCCGACGAAGCCCATCGAGGCCGACAGGTCGGCCGGGCCGATGAACACGCCGTCCACGCCGGGCGTGGCGGCGATGGCGTCGAGGTTCCTCATCGCCTCGACCGTCTCGGCCTGTACCAGCAGGCAGGTCTGGGCATTGGCCTCGTGCAGGTAGTCCGGGTAGGCCTGCCAGCGCGAGGCGCGCGCGAGCGCGCTGCCCATGCCGCGGATGCCTTCGGGCGGGTAGCGCATGCCCTGCACCATGCGCGCGGCCTGCTCGGCGGTGTCGACCATCGGCACCAGGATGGTCTGCGCGCCGATGTCGAGCACCTGCTTGAGCAGCGTGGTGTCGCCCACCGGCACGCGCACCACCGGATGGGAGCGTGTCGCGCCTTCGGGCAGCGCCGACCAGGCGCTGGAGATGGCCTGCAGCTGCGCGAGCACCGAGCGCACGTCGTTGGGCGCATGCTCGCCGTCGACCAGCAGCCAGTCGAAGCCGGTGCCGGCGAGGATCTCGGCCGCGTAGCCGTCGGCCAGGCCGACCCAGAGGCCGATCTGGGCGCGCTGTTCGGCCAGCGCCTGCTTGAAGGTGTTGAGGGGTGTCTGCATCAAGGAGCTCCGAATGAGGATCAGGCGAGTCTGAACGAAATCGCGCCGAGCGGCCCGTAGTCGGCATGGAAGGTGTCGCCGGGCTGCGCGGTGGTGGGGCGCGTGAACGAGCCGGCGAGCACCACCTCGCCGGCCGCGAGGTGCTCGTCCCAGGGCGCGAGCTTGTTCGCGAGCCAGGCCACGCCGGTGGCCGGATGGTTGAGCACGCCCGCGGCCACGCCGGTCTCCTCGATCACGCCGTTCTTGTAGAGCAACGCGCCGACCCAGCGCAGGTCCACCGCGTCGGGCTTCACCGGCCGGCCGCCGAGCACGATGCCGGCGTTGGCCGCGTTGTCGGCGATGGTGTCGAACACCTTGCGCGGCGCCTTGGTGTGGCGGTCGAACTGCTCGATGCGCGCATCGATGATCTCGATCGCGGGCACCACGTAGTCGGTGGCGGCGAGCACGTCGAAGATCGTGACGCCCGGCCCCTTGAGCGGCTTGCCGAGCACGAAGGCCAATTCGACCTCGATGCGCGGCGCGATGAAGCGCGTGAACGGGATGTCTCCGCCCTGTTCGAAGAACATGTCGTCGAGCAGCGTGCCGTAATCGGGCTCGCTGATCTGGCTCGACAGCTGCATGGCGCGCGAGGTCAGGCCGATCTTGTGGCCCTTGACTGTGCGGCCCTCGGCGATCTTGTGCGCCACCCAGGCGCGCGAGACGGCATAGCCGTCTTCGATCGTCATCTCGGGAAAGCGCTTGGAGAAATGCTCGACCTGCACGCGCGTGCGTTCGCTCTCGTGCAGTTCGGCGGCCAGCTGGGCGATGGTGGTCTCGGAAAGCATGGATGAATGCGCTCAGCCTTTGTTGAACAGGGGATGCAGGTTGCTGTGCTTGCCGTCGTACACCTGGCCGGGGCTCTCGTCGATCTGCAGCGTGATGCCGATGTGGCGGCGCGCGAAGAGGTCGGCGAAGTGCGTGCGCACGGCGGCGAGCAGCTCGTCGCCGGCCTTCTTCTTCACCGCCTCGGCGCGGCCCGACGCCATGCGCAGGTTGAGGTAGACGAAGGCGTAGTCGGCCTGGCCGTCGGCCACCGCGTGATGCGCCGCGGGGTAGGCCAACACGCGCGTGCCGCCGGTGGGGAACACCGGCTGGCCGGTGTCGCCGTCGCGCTGCGCGAGCATGGTGTCGGCCAGCGTGCGGCACAGCGCCGTCATGTCGGTCTCGGCCTCGATGTTCGGGGTGTAGAGGATCACCAGGTGCGGCATGCGTCGTGCTCCTTCGCGTGCTTCAGGCCAGCGCCTCGGCCGGCAGCGGCGTGACCGGGAAGATGGCGTTGATCTGGCCGGTGCCGGAGCTGCCGAAGTAGGGCGTGACGATCTCCACCGGCGCGGTGTAGCGGTCCCAGCCGAGCAGGCCCAGCAGCATCGCGGTGTCGTGCATGTCGCCTTCGCCCCAGCACTTGTCGGCGTACATCGGCAGCATGCCGACGAAGGTGGCCCAGTCGCCCTTCTCCCAGAGTTCGACGACACGCCGGTCCACCTGTTCGAGGAAGGGGTCGTAGACCTTGTGCATGAACTCGGGCGCGCGGCCGTTGTCGGCGAAGTGATGCGAGAGGGAGCCGCTGGCGAACACGGCGACCCTGCCGTCGTAGCGTTCCTCGATCGCGCGCCGCACCGCGAGGCCGAAGCGGCCCGACTCCTGCAGGTCGTGCCAGTCGCACCAGCCGCTGATGCTGATCACCTTGTAGTGCTGGTCGGGGTTCATGTAGCGCATGGGCACGAGGGTGCCGTATTCGAGCTCGAGGGTGGTGTCGCTGTGGGCGCGGGTCTTCACGCCCATCTCGTTGGCCATGTCGGCGATCAGGTGGCCGAGCGCCGGGTTGCCCGGGTAGGCGTAGGGCATGTTCTTGATGAAGTGCGGCAGCTCGTTGCTGGTGTAGGTGCCGCCGAACTGCGGACCGCAGTTGATGTGGTATTCGCTGTTGACCTGCCAATGCACGTCGAACACCACGATGGTGTCGACGCCGAGCGCGCGGCAGCGGCGGTCGATCTCCCTGTGGCCGTGGATCGCGGCGTCGCGGCAGCCGAAGTTCGGCCCGGGGAACTCCGAGAGGTACATCGAGGGGACGTGCGTGATCTTGGCGGCGAGTGCGAGTTGGCCCATGGTGTGTTCTTCCTTCAGCTCTCGGGGTGCGTGTCGGTTTGTGGTCGGGCGTTGCTGTTCGCGGGGCTGGTGTTTGGGGCGCCGCTGTTCGGGGCGCGTGCACAGGCCACCGGGTGCTCCCCTCCGCGAATGTCCCCCGCCTTCGGCTCCTCCTTTATTTCGCTGCGGGGAGCACCCGATGCCCTGTGCACAGGGCACGCAGCTGGTTTGCGGCCGATCAACAAGTGCTCTGCTCGCTCCCGCCGATGGGGTGCCCTGCGCAGCGAAATAAAGGAGGAGGCCGCAGGCCGGGGGACATTCGCGGAGCAGGGTACCCCGTCGGCGGGAGCGCGCCCCGCACCCTGAACCGGCCGCATCAACGCGCGATGCAGGAAACGCGCACCCACCTCAGACCCCCCAATGCGGAATGTGATGCGCCCCCAGCGACACCGCCACGTTCTTCGGCTCGCAGAACACCTCGTAGCTCCAGGTGCCGCCCTCGCGGCCCGTGCCCGAGGCCTTGGTGCCGCCGAAGGGCTGGCGCAGGTCCCTGACGTTCTGGCTGTTGACGAAGCACATGCCGGCTTCCACGGCCGCGGCCACGCGGTGCGCGCGGCCGATGTTCTCGGTCCAGACGTAGCTCGACAGGCCGTAGGCGATGTCGTTCGCGAGCTCGATGGCATGCGCCTCGTCCCGGAACGGGATCAGGCAGGCCACGGGGCCGAAGATCTCGTCCTGCGCGATCTTCATGCGGTTGTCGACGTCGGCGAACACCGTGGGCATCACGTAGTTGCCCTTCTTCACGCGCTCGGGCAGGTTGCTCGGTCCTTCGAGCCCGCCGCACAGCAGCGTCGCGCCTTCCTTCGGGCCGAGCTCGATGTAGCTGCGCACCTTGGCGAGATGCGCCTGCGAGATCATCGGCCCGACGATGGTCTTCTCGTCCAGCGGGTCGCCCACCGTGATCCGTTTCGCGCGCTCGGCGAACTTCGCGGCGAAGTCGGCGTAGATCGACTGCTGCACCAGGATGCGCGAGCCCGCGGTGCAGCGCTCGCCGTTGTTGCTGAAGATCATGAACACGGCCGCGTCGAGCGCGCGGTCGAGGTCGGCGTCGTCGAAGATCACGAACGGGCTCTTGCCGCCGAGCTCCATGCTGAACTTCTTCAGGCCCGCGCTCTTCACGATGCGGTTGCCGGTGGCGGTGGAGCCGGTGAACGAGATCGCGCGCACGTCGGGGTGCGCCACCAGCGGCTCGCCGGCGTCCTTCCCGTAGCCGTGCACCAGGTTCAGCACGCCGGGCGGAATGCCCGCTTCGAGCGCCAGCTCGCCGAGGCGCGCGGCCGTGAGCGGCGAGAGCTCGCTCATCTTCAGCACCGCGGTGTTGCCGAAGGCCAGGCAGGGCGCGACCTTCCAGGTGGCGGTCATGAAGGGCACGTTCCACGGGCTGATCAGCGCACACACGCCCACCGGGTGGAACAGCGTGTAGTTGAGGTGCGTGGGCGTGAGGTAGGTGTGGCCGTCGACGCGCGTGCACATTTCGGCGAAGTAGTGGAAGTTGTCGGCCGCGCGCGGCACCAGCTGCTTGCCGGTCTGCGCGATGACCTGGCCGCAGTCGTCGGTCTCGGTCCGCGCGATCTCGGGTACGTGCTTCGCGATCAGGTCGCCGAGCCTGCGGATCAGCTTCGCGCGCTCGGGCGCGGGCAGGCCGGCCCACTTCGGGAAGGCGGCCTTGGCGGCGGCCACGGCCGCGTTCACTTCGGCCTCGCCGCCGGCGGCGACCTCGGCGAGCACTTCCTGCGTGGCGGGGTTGAGGGTCTCGAAATAGTCGGCGCCCTGGACGGGCTTGCCGTCGATGAGGTGATGGATCTGTTGCATGGGGAAAGAGCCTTGTTCGGGCGAAGGGAGGCGCGGCGCTCAGCCCGCGGCGGCGATCGTGTTCTCGAGCGCCCCGATGCCCTCGATCTCGGTCACGACCACATCGCCGGGCCGGCAGTCCACCACGCCGTCGGGCGTGCCGGTGAGGATCAGGTCGCCCGGCGAGAGCGTCATGAAGCGGCTGAAGTACGCGATGAGGAAAGGCACGTCGAAGATCATGTCGCGCGTATGGCCCTGCTGCGTGACCTGGCCGTTGACCGTGGTGCGCAGCGCGAGCGCCATCGGGGCGGGCACGTCCTGCGCATCGACGAGCCAGGGCCCGAGCGGCGTGCAGGTGTCGCGGTTCTTCACGCGCAGGTTGGGGCGGTACCAGTTCTCGAGGGTAGTCGCGGATCGCGTAGTCGTTGGCCACCGTGTAGCCGCCGATGAAGTCGTAAGCGTCCTCGCGCTTCACGTGGCGCGCGGTGCGGCCGATCACGACCGCGAGCTCGCATTCGTAGTGCATGAACTGCACGCCCGCGGGGCGGAAGGTCTTCTGGCGGTGGCCGGTCAGCGTGCTCTGGCCCTTGACGAACACCAGCGGTTCCTCGGGCGCCTTGAATTCGAGTTCCTTCGCATGGTCGGCGTAGTTGAGGCCGAGCGCGAGGATGGTGCGCGGCCGCGCGGTGGGCGCGAGCGGCGGCAGCCAGTCGACGGCATCGAAGCCGACCACGCGGCCGTCGGCCAGCAGCAGCGCACCGTCGCGCTCGACGGCCTCGTGCACGGCGTTCTCGAAGCGGACGCGTGCGTGCTTCATGCGCCTTCTCCCACCAGCGTGTTGACCAGCGTCTCGAAGCCCGGCGCCGAGATCTCGATGCGGTCGCCCACGTGCGCGAGCGGCCGCCCCGCGCCGCAGCCCAGCATCAGCACGTCGCCGTGCGCGAGCGTCATGAACTCGCCCACGTCGGCCAGCAGCTGGCGCGCGGGGCGCACCAGCGTGGCGAAGTCGAGGGTCTGTTTCAGTTCGCCGTTGATGCGCACTTCCATGCGGAAGCCGGCGGGGTCGGCGACCTCCTGCGCGTCGCGCAGCGCCGGGCCGATGCCGAGGAAGCCGTCGAGGCATTTGAACTTCACGGGCGGGCGGAAGAAGCTCGCGTGCGGCACGGAGAGGTCGTTCATCGGCACGAAACCCTCGATGTCGCCGTCGGCGCCGACCACCATGCCGATGCTGGCGCCGACCTCGACCGCCGGCACGTCGGCGGGCACCGCGATCGCGGCATCGTGCGGGCTCCAGGTGTTGGCGGTCTTGACGTAGAGCACGGGCGCCTGCGGCGGTGCCTTGTAGGGCGGCGCGCTCATCTGCGGCGCGAGCGCGTCGAACTCGTCGCGGAAGTTCAGCAGCGTGCCGTAGACCGTGCCCGTGGGCATGAACTGTGTGTGGCGGCTGCTCATGAGGGCTGCTCCAGCGCGATCAGCTCGTCGAGCAGCACGTACAGCTGCGCGAGCTTCTTCTTGCCCAGCGACTGTTCCATCCACTGGTAGTGGGCCTCGATGCTCGAGGAGAGCTTCTTCACCAGCCGCATGCCGCGCGGCGTGGCTTCCACCACGGTGCGGCGCTGGTCCTCGGGGTCGCGGCTGCGGCTGATGAGTTCGTCGCGCTCCATGCGCGCGAGCACGCCGGTCAGGCTGGGCCCGAGGATGAAGGCCTCGCGCGCCACGCGGCCGGTTTCGACCGCGCCGTGTTCGCCGAGCACGCGCAGCACGCGCCACTGCTGGTCGGACAGCGCATGCTCGCGCAGGCTGGGCCGGGTGTGGGCCATCACGGCTTCGCGCGCCTGCAGCAGCAGGCGCGGCAGGTTGCGGTGGGCGAAGGTGGTGCTCAAGCGCGTGGCCTTTCTCGATTAGTTAAGATGTTAAATGAATCGATCGTGCGTTCCAAGGGCGTGCGCATCAGGGTTTGTGCGGGGCCTAAACTCCCTGGATGGCCAAGGAAAAATCACTTTTCGTCTGCAGCGAATGCGGCGGCACCAGTCCCAAGTGGCTCGGCAAATGCCCGAGCTGCGGCGCGTGGAACACGCTCATCGAGCAGGCGGCGGCCGGCGCCGGCCCGGCCAACAACCGCTTCGGCACGCAGTTCGCGTCGCTCGCGGGCGCGTCGGAACTCGCCACGCTGTCGGAGATCGAGGCCACCGACGTGGCGCGCACGCCCACGGGCATCGACGAGCTCGACCGCGTGCTCGGCGGCGGCATCGTCTCGGGCGGCGTCACGCTGATCGGGGGCGATCCGGGCATCGGCAAGTCCACGCTGCTGCTGCAGGCGGTCGATGCGCTGCAGCGCGCGGGGCAGAACGCGCTCTACGTCACGGGCGAGGAAAGCGGCTCGCAGGTGGCGCTGCGCTCGCGGCGCCTCGGGCTCGACCACTCGCAGGTGCAGGTGCTGGCCGAGATCCAGCTCGAGAAGATCATCGCCACGCTCGACGCCACGCGGCCGGCGATCGCGGTGATCGACTCGATCCAGACGGTGTATTCCGACCAGCTCACCTCCGCGCCCGGCTCGGTGGCGCAGGTGCGCGAATGCGCGGCGCACCTCACGCGCTTCGCCAAGACCAGCGGCACGGCGGTGGTGCTCGTCGGACACGTGACGAAGGAGGGCGCGCTCGCCGGTCCGCGCGTGCTCGAGCACATGGTGGACACGGTGCTGTACTTCGAGGGCGACACCCATTCGAGCTTCCGCCTGGTGCGCGCGATCAAGAACCGCTTCGGCGCGGTCAACGAGATCGGCGTGTTCGCGATGACCGAGCGCGGCCTCAAGGGCGTGGCCAACCCGAGCGCGATCTTCCTGAGCCAGCATGCCGAGCCGGTGCCCGGCAGCGTGGTGCTGGTCACGCTCGAGGGCACGCGGCCGATGCTGGTCGAGATCCAGGCGCTGGTCGACGACGGCGGCCCGAGCCCGCGCCGGCTGTCGGTGGGCCTGGAGCGCGACCGCCTCGCGATGCTGCTCGCGGTGCTGCACCGCCATGCGGGCGTGGCCTGCATGGACCAGGACGTGTTCGTCAACGCGGTCGGCGGCGTGCGCATCAGCGAGCCGGCGGCCGACCTCGCGGTGATGCTCGCGATCACCTCGAGCCTGCGCGGCAAGCCGATGCCCAAGGGCTTCATCGCCTTCGGCGAAGTGGGCCTCGCGGGCGAGGTGCGCCCCGCGCCGCGCGGCCAGGAGCGGCTGCGCGAGGCGGCCAAGCTGGGCTTCAGCGTGGCGGTCGTCCCCAAGGCCAACGCGCCGCGCAAGGGCGCGAAGGAGATCGAGGGCCTGACCATCCATGCGGTCGACCGCATCGAGGAGGCGATGGACGTGGTGCGCGGGCTCGAGTGAGCGCCGGATGAAAAAATGCCCGGCACGCCTGTGGCGCGCCGGGCCAGTCCCCCTGTTTCCCCGTCGTGTGCGGCAACCTGCCGGTTGCCTCCTTCTCTCTCCCTCTCTCCGGGCGACGCGAAATGTGCCTGCGGCCGCGGCCGCGCCGGGTGCTTTGGATCGCGAGTACCGCGCGGCGCGCCCCGCGGTAGCCGCGGCCGCTACCGCGGGCAGCGACAATGCGGGGCATGAATTTCCAGAAATTGCTGGTGCCGGTGGGCGCCATCGTGCTTCTCGCGCTGGCCTGGCGCAGCCACGGCTGGGGCGGCGTCGCCTTCGCGGGCGGCGTGATCGTGATGTTCCTGCTGATGCACTTCAACCGCATGATGCAGGTGCTCAAGCGCGCGGGCGACCGCCCGATCGGCCATGTGGCGAGCGCGGTGATGCTCAACGCCAAGCTCAAGCAGGGCGTGACGCTGATGCACGTGATCGCGATGACGCGCGCCCTCGGCGAACTGCGCTCGCCGCAGGACGAGCAGCCCGAGCTCTACCGCTGGACCGATGCCGGCGGCTCGTACGTCGATGCCGTGTTCAACGGCGGCAAGCTGCAGAGCTGGACGCTGACGCGCCCCGAAGCGACCGCGGACGGCGAGCAGCCGTAGCGGGAGCGGGAGCGGACAGCCGAACGCAGAAGGAAGACAAAAGAAGCGCAGAAGTCGCAGAAGAAGAAAAGACCTGATCTTTCAGGTTTTTCCTTTCGCGCCCTTCGCGGAACCTTCGGGTCCTCTGCGTCCGGCTGTCCGATTTCAGAAAGGCGCGTCCGCCTCTTCAGCCGCAGTCTCCGTCTCCGGCTTCGCGCCGGTTTCCACCGGCGCCGCGCCGAACGCCGCCTCGCCGCCGAGCGCATCGAGCAGCGCCGGCACCAGCTGGCCGAGTTCGCCCGTGGCGATCGCCACGTCGGCGTCGAAGTTGTCTTCCTTCTTGCCGCCCGCGGCCCCGTCGCCCGTGCCCTCGAGGAACACGATCTTGCGGATCAGCATGCCGTGCGTGAGCTCGAACGAGACCCGGTCGTCCCAGGTCAGCGCGAGCCGCGTGGGCCGCTTGCCGTCGCTGATGTGCTGCTTGACCTCGTCGATGTCGAGCGGATGCTTGGCATAGCGCACCACGGCCTTGGAATCGTCCGAGGCCTTGAGCTCGCACTCGCGGTCGATGGTGAAGCCGGCCGGCGGCTCCTGCGTGAGCAGCCAGTTGGCCATGGCCGCGGCCGGCTCGACCTGCGTGTTGATCGGCGTCACGGCGAAGCCGTCGAGCGCCTTCACCAGGCTGGTGACCACCTCGTCGGCGCGCGCGGCATTGGCGCTGTTGATCACGAGGCGGCGCTCGGCCTGGTCGATCCACACGGCCACGCGCGCGCTGCGCGTGAAGGCCATCGGCAGCAGCTCGAGGGTGATGTCCTCCTTGAGCTCCTTCTTCTCCTTCTTGCCGGGCTTGCGGCCCGTGGCGGTCTCGATCTGCGCGCAGCGCTCCTCGAGCTTGCGGCGCACCACCGAGCCGGGCACGGCCTTGCTTTCGATCATGTACTCGACCAGCCATTGGCCGTCGATGGACTCGACCAGCGGCCCGTTGGCCTCGCCGCGCGGCTCGATCCAGCCGGCGGACTTTTCCTGCGAAGGGCCGCAGGGCTCGAAGCGCTGCTTGCCCAGACCTTCTTCCGCCTCGGCCAGCGTTTGCGACCAGGCGGGTTCGATGCGATAGACGATGACGTTCTTGAATACGGACACGGAAACCCTTTTGTTGCACTCTGCGGCAGACGCCGAAGCCCGCCATTGTCACAGGGCGCGCGGCCGGCCATGAAAAAAGGGCCTGCCGGCCCTTGGGGAAAAAAGCGCGTGCGAAGACGGCGTGCTAGCCTTCCTCGACGAAGGCTTCTTCGCGCTTGCTGCGCACCGCCGGCATGAGCACCACCGCCAGCAGCACCGCGGCCGCGACCAGCAGGCTCGCCGAGATCGGCCGCGTGACCAGCACGCTCCAGTCGCCGCGCGACAGCAGCAGCGCGCGGCGCAGGTTCTCTTCCATCATCGGCCCGAGGATCAGGCCCAGCAGCAGCGGCGCGGGCTCGCATTCGAGCTTGTGGAAGGCATAGCCGACGATGCCGAACAGGCCCACCATCCAGACGTCGAAGGTGTTGTTGTTGGTCGAGTACACGCCGATCGCGCAGAACAGCACGATCGCCGGGAACAGCCAGCGGTACGGAATGGTCAGCAGCTTGACCCAGATGCCGATCAGCGGCAGGTTCAGGACCACCAGCATCGCGTTGCCGATCCACATCGAGGCGATCAGGCCCCAGAACAGCTCGGGGTCGCTGGTCATCACCTGCGGACCGGGCTGGATGTTGTGGATCGTCATCGCGCCCACCATCAGCGCCATCACCGCATTGCCCGGGATGCCGAGCGTGAGCAGCGGAATGAACGAGGCCTGCGCGCCCGCGTTGTTGGCCGACTCGGGGCCCGCCACGCCGCGGATGTTGCCCTGGCCGAAGGGAATCTCGTTCTTTGCCGAGGCGCATCTTCTTCTCGAGCGTGTACGAGGCGAAGGCCGACAGCAGCGAGCCGCCGCCCGGCAGGATGCCGAGCGCGCAGCCCAGCGCGGTGCCGCGCAGCACCGCGGGGATCATGTGGCGGAAGTCCTCGCGCGTCGGGAACAGGCTCGACACCTTGGCCGTGAACACCTCGCGCTGCTCCTCGGGCTTGGCGAGGTTGGCGATGATCTCGCCGTAGCCGAACACGCCCATCGCCACCGCGATGAAGCTCACGCCGTCGGTGAGTTCGGGAATGTCGAAGGAATAGCGCGCCACGCCCGAGTTGACGTCGGTGCCGATGAGGCCGATCAAGAGGCCCAGCACGATCATGCAGATCGCCTTCAGCAGCGAGCCGGAGGCCAGCACCACCGCGCCGATCAGGCCCAGCACCATGAGCGCGAAGTACTCGGCGGGACCGAACTTGAAGGCCAGTTCGGTCAGCGCGGGCGCGAAGGCCGCAAGCACCAGCGTGCCCACGCAGCCCGCGAAGAAGGAGCCGAGGCCCGCCGCCGCGAGCGCGGCGCCGCCCCGCCCCTGCTTGGCCATCTGGTGGCCGTCGATCACCGTCACCACGGAGGACGACTCGCCCGGCAGGTTGACCAGGATCGCGGTGGTCGAGCCGCCGTACTGCGAGCCGTAGTAGATGCCCGCGAGCATGATCAGCGCCGCCACGGGCGGCAGCGCATAGGTCGCCGGCAGCAGCAGCGCCACGGTGGTCACCGGGCCGATGCCGGGCAGCACGCCGATCAGCGTGCCGAGCAGGCAGCCGAAGAAGGCATAGAGCAGGTTCTGCAGCGTGAAGGCGGCGCCGAAACCCAGCGAGAGGTGTTCGAGCAGTTCCATGTGTCGTGTCCTCTCAACCGGCGATGAAGCTGGGCCAGACCTGGAACTGCAGGCTCAGGCCGAGGATGAAGACGAGATAGCTGCCGATGGCCAGCACGGTGGCGAGCACGAGCGAGCCCTTGAACCTGAACTGCGTGCCGGCCATGCTGGCGACGATCACGAGCGCATAGATCGCGAGCACCAGGCCGAGCGCAGGTACGTCCATGCTCGGCATGCCGCCGAGCAGCACGCCGAACAACAGGTTGGCGCCGATGATGAAGCCGAGCTGTTTCCACGCGATCGCACCGACCGGGTTGCTGTCGCCCTCGTCGCCGCGCAGCGAAAGCGAACTCGCCAGCACCCCCAGGCCCATCACGGCCAGCAGGATGCCGAGCATCAGCGGGAAGTAGCCCGGACCCATGCGGGCGCCGGTGCCGATGTTGTAGTTGAAGGCGCCGACGGCGAAGGCCGCGCCGGTGGCGGCGAACATCAGTCCGGAGAAAAAGTCCTTCTGACTCCTGATCTTCATGGTGGGGTGCACTTTCGGAGAGGGTGAGAACCGGGCGGCGCCGGCCGCGAGAAGGGCGGCGCGATCGGTTGGGGGAACGGCCGGGCGGGGAAGCCGCGGCCCTGGTGCGAAGATTTATATCATGTTGTGATGTAAACATCCGGCACATGAACCTATCGATTTCCCTGGGACGGCGCGTGGTCCGGCCGGCCTGCCTTGCTACATTCGCTGCCGGGCCACCACAACGCACACCATGTCCAATTCCCTGGATAGCGCTTCCAAGCGGCGCCTCGAGGCGCTCTCCGAATTCCGTTACCGGCTGCGCAGCTTCCTGCGCTTCAGCGAGGACGCCGCGCGCGAAGCGGGCGTGACGGCGCTGCAGTACCAGCTGCTGCTGCACACCCAGGGCTTCCCCGGGCGCCAGTGGGCGTCGGTGAGCGAACTGGCCGAGCGGCTGCAGGCCCAGCCGCACGGCGCGGTGGCGCTGGTCTCGCGTTGCGAGGAGGCGGGGCTGGTGCGCCGCCAGCCGAGCACCGTCGACCGGCGCCAGGTCGAGGTGCACCTGCTGCCCAAGGGCCGCAAGGTGCTCGCGAAGCTCGCCGAGCGCCATCTGACCGAGCTGTCCGAACTCGCGGAGGCGGTGCGCCTCGCGCACGCCATCCAGGGCAGCATCGAGGCGCACTGAGCCGCCCCGCGGGCACTTCGGGCCGCGCCACGGGAGATGCCCGGCCCGCTAAAATCCGCGCTTTGCTTTCCTCTTTCCCCAAGGACCACACATGAGCGCGCTTCCCTCTCTGGACGACCGTGACGGCAAGATCTGGATGGACGGCGAACTCGTGGACTGGCGCGACGCCAAGATCCACGTGCTGAGCCACACGCTGCACTACGGCTGCGGCGCCTTCGAAGGCGTGCGCGCCTACAAGACGCCCGAAGGCACGGCGATCTTCCGCCTGGCCGAGCACACCGAGCGCCTGTTCAACAGCGCCAAGATCCTGCGCATGAAGATCCCGTTCACGCCCGAAGAGCTGAACGAGGCCCAGAAGCAGGTGGTGCGCGAGAACAAGCTCGAGAGCTGCTACCTGCGCCCGTTGATCTGGATCGGCTCCGAGAAGCTCGGCGTGAGCCCCAAGGGCAACCGCATCCACGCGATGGTCGCGGCCTGGTCCTGGGGTGCCTACCTCGGCGAGGAAGGCCTGAAGCGCGGCATCCGCGTGAAGACCTCGAGCTACACGCGCCACCACGTCAACATCACGATGACGCAGGCCAAGTCGGTCAGCAACTACACCAACTCGATCCTCGCCAACATGGAGGCGCTCGACGACGGCTACGACGAGGCGCTGCTGCTCGACGCGAGCGGCTTCGTCTCCGAGGGCGCGGGCGAGAACATCTTCGTGGTCAAGAACGGCGTGGTCTACACGCCCGACCTGTCGGCCGGCGCGCTCAACGGCATCACGCGCAACACCATCCTGCACGTCTGCAAGGATCTCGGCATCGAGCTGGTGCAGAAGCGCATCACGCGCGACGAGGTCTACATCGCCGACGAAGCCTTCTTCACCGGCACCGCGGCCGAGGTCACGCCGATCCGCGAGCTCGACCGCATCGAGATCGGCAACCGCGGCGACGGCGGCTCGCGCGGCCCGGTCACCGAGAAGATCCAGGCGGCCTTCTTCGACATCGTGAACGGCAAGAATCCCAAGTACGCCCACTGGCTCACGAAGGTCTGAAACCCATGCCCACCCAAGCAGTCGTCGAACTCCTCGCGAAGGAGCTCAACCATCAGGGCGGCGTGTTCTGCCCCAGTCCCAAGGCCGACATGAAGCTCTGGAACAGCCACCCGAAGGTCTACCTCGACGTGGCGCGCACCGGCGAAGCCAAGTGCCCCTATTGCGGCACCGTCTACCGCCTCAAAGCGGGTGAGCAGGTGGCCGGCCACCACTGAAGGCGCCGCCCAGGCGCGGCGGCAGCACCGAACGCCACGGGCTGCCGCTTTCCTGCACCATGCGCAGGAACAGGAAGGTCACGAACAGCAGCGACAGGCCGATCTGCGCATCGCGCATGGCCGAGTTCAGGCTCGCCGCGACCAGCATCGTGAGCATCGCCACGAAGCCGATGCGCCCCGTCAGGTCGGCGCGCCGCCAGCACACCCAGACGCCGCCCAGCATGATCGCGAGCAGCGCCAGGAAGCCCGGGATGCCGGCCTGCGAGCCCATCCACAGGTAGTCGTTGTGCGGCATGTTCTTGTAGTCGATCACCTTCGGCGCGCGCCGCTTCCACTCGCTGGTCCAGGCGCCGATGCCCTGGCCCGCGATGGGCGCGTCGAGCATCATGCGGCCGGTCTCGCGGTACATGTAGTAGCGTGAGATCCAGCTCGCCTCGGAGGCCACGCCGGCCTGCGCCTGCTCCAGTTCCTGCACGCCGAGTTCGAACTTGCTCTTGATCGAGGCCGGCAGCTGCCATGCGCCGAGCGCGGCGATCGCCGTCGCCAGCGCGAGCCCCGCCAGCAGCCCGCGCGGATGGCTGCGCCACTGGTGGAAGCAGGCCGCGAACACGCAGCCCAGCATCGCCACCAGCGAGGTGCGCGAGGGCAGCGCGATGCTCACCACGATCGCCATCACCGCCGCCACGCCGAAGGCCGGCCCGGCCCAGTTGCCAGCGCCGCGCATCGCCGAGGTGCGCGAGGCCCAGCACCGCGGCCGCGGCGCCGATGGTCGCGAACAGCAGCGCGTCGTTGATCGACTTGTTGCCCTGCATGACGGTCACGGCGCGCCAGATCTGCAGGTCGGGCAGGCCGACGGTGTGGAAGAGCGCGATCAGCACCAGGCCGAGCACCGAGGCGAGCAGGAAGGCGCGCAGCGCCCACACGCATTCGTCGCGCGTGAGCGCGAGCGCCAGCAGCATCGTGAGCGCGATGCGCAGGCCGTGGAACAGCTCGGTGCCGGTTTCCTTGAAATGCGGCGACACGGCCAGCACCACGAAGGTCCAGCCCACGTAGGCCATGATCGGCCACCACAGCGGATGGGCCCGCACGCGCGCGGCGCGCTCGCGCCAGTTGCCGCCGACGGCCATCGCGAGCATGAGGAGCAGGAAGGCCGCGTAGTTCACGCCGACCGGCATGTAGACCACGAAGCCCCAGAAGGCGGCCGCATGGCGCCCGAGTCTTGAACGGAACATGGGGCGGAATTCTAGAGGCGGCCCCGGCGCGAGAACCTGACCGGCGGCAACGCCGCCGCAGCCCTCAGCGCGGCAGCCGGATCACGAAGCTCGCGCCGCCGCCCGAGCGGTCCTCGCAGTGCACGCTGCCGCCGTGGCGTTCGGTGATCGATTTCACCAGCGCCAGCCCGAGGCCCACGCCGCCGTTGCGCTCGCTCGCGCCCGGCAGCCGGTAGAAGGGCTCGAAGATGCGTTCGCGCAGCGCGGCGGGCACGCCGGGCCCGCGGTCGTTCACGCGCACCGTGGCAAAGCCGTCGGCGCTGCCGAGCTCCACCGAGATCTCGCCCGCGCCGTAGCGGCGCGCGTTCTCGAGCAGGTTGCGCACCGCGCGGCGCAGCAGCCGCGGCACGCCGGGCACGGTGAGCTTGGCGTTGTCGGTGCCTTCCACCAGGTCGAGCTCGGCGTCCACGCGCGAGCATTCCTCGGCCGCGAGCCCGGTCAGGTCGACGGCCTCGATGGTGCCCATGTCGGCCTCGCGCGCATCGAGCCGGCTCGCGAGCAGGATCTCGTCGATCAGCTGGTCGAGCTCGCCGATGTTGCGCGAGATCTCCTCGCGCGCCGCGGGGCTCGGGCGCTCGCCCATGAGCTCCAGGCCCATGCGGATGCGCGTGAGCGGCGAGCGCAGCTCGTGCGAGGCATTCGCGAGCAGCGACTTGTGGGAGCGCACCAGCTGTTCGATGCGTTCGGCCGATGCATTGAAACGCTTGGAGAGATCCGCCACTTCGTCCTGCCCTTCCTCGGTGATGCGCACCGACAGATCGCCCTCTCCCCACTGCTTCACGCCGCGCTGCAGCGCCTCCAGCCGCTGCGTGAGCCGGCGCACGATCGGATAGACGCCCAGCGCCACGGCGATGCCGACGAGCGCGATCATCCAGCCCAGTCCGAACGGCGTGCGCCAGGGCGAGAACTCGCCCGGGCGCCGGTCGCGCGGCGCCACGCGCAGCGTGATCGCCTTGCCGTCGCTCAGCGTCACGTCGAATTCCAGCCCCTGGCCCGGCACGCGCAGCGCCTTGCCGGTGCCGATGGTCCGGTCGTTCTCGTCGAGCACCACCACGTTGCGCGGCACCGGCGCGAGCCGCTCGCGCTCGGCCTGCGCCGCCTCGCGCACGATCCAGTTGGCCATCAGCGTCAGGATGACGACGCCGGCCACCACCGCGAGCCAGATCCGGACGTAGAGGTGGCGCGAGTAGAGGTTGCGCAGCATCGCGGGGCGGCCCTAGTCCTGCTGCTTGGCGAAGACGTAGCCGACGCCGCGCACCGTGAGGATGCGCTTGGGGTTCTTCGCGTCCACCTCGATGGCCGCGCGGATGCGGCCCATGTGCACGTCGATCGAGCGGTCGAAGGCCTCGAGCTCGCGGCCGCGCACGGCTTCCATGATCTGGTCGCGCGTGAGCACCCGGCCCGCGCGCTCGGCCATCGCGACCAGCAGGTCGAACTGGTAGGAAGTCAGGTCGGCCACCGCGCCGGCCACCGAGACGGTGCGCGCGTTGCGGTCGATCTCGAGCGTGCCGAAGCGCATCACCGAGCTGGCCTCGGTGTCGGTGGCGTTCTCGCTGCGCCGGCGCAGCACCGCGCGGATGCGCGCGAGCAGTTCGCGCGGCTCGAAGGGTTTGGGCAGGTAGTCGTCGGCGCCGATCTCCAGGCCGATGATGCGGTCCATCGGATCGCCCTTGGCCGTGAGCATCAGCACCGACACCTTCGACGCCGGCGGCGGCAGCGAACGGATGCGGCGGCAGATCTCGAGGCCGTCGGTGTCGGGCAGCATCAGGTCGAGGATCACGAGGTCGGGCACTTGCTGCTGCAATTGCTCGAGGCCTTTCGCGCCGTCGCCGGCATGGGTGACGAGGAAGCCCGACTGCGTCAGGTACTCGCTCACCATCTGCGCGAGGCGGGCGTCGTCTTCGATCATCAGGAGATGGGGGGTGCTCATGCGCTTCATGGTCGTCCACGGGAGGCAACGGGGCTTGAACGCTCCGTAAAGTTGGGTAAACCGCGCTTCAGTCTGTCAACGGAGCGGGCGCGAAAAGCATAGCGCCTGCGGGCAGCGCGGTGGAAGGCGTGCCCATGCGTTGCGCGAGCATCGCCGGCACCGCGCAGTCCGCAAGGTCGGCGCCATCGGCGCGCGCGCGGTCGAGGATCTCCTGCGCCAGCTGGCGCAGCTGCGCGGTCGAGGTGCGGATGCGTGCCTTGAACGCCGCGTCGTCGAGCCGCGGGTCCTTGAGGCTCCTGTTGAGTTCGGCGAACCAGGGCATTGCGGCCTGGTCGAGCATCACGGCCACGTTGCGCTTCGCGCTCGCGGCCGACCAGGCGCGCAGCAGCTGCTGCACCGCGACGTTCAGCCGCTGGCAGTGCTGCAGCTCCTCCTTGAGGCTGCCGAGCAGCATCAGGTCGGTGAGCCGCTGCTGGAAGAAGATCTGCGACAGCACGCCCCAGTAGTAGGCGTAGTCCCAGATCACCTTCACCGGCAGCACTTCGGGGTCGCCGAACAGCGGGTACTGGTCCTGGTAGAGCGCGAGCGTGCTCTCGTAGAACGAATGGTAGATCTGGTCGTAGAGCTGCGCCCGCGCCTCCACCGAGCGGCCCGCGCGGTCGTGCGCGACCAGGTCGGTGATGTAGGTGTTGCTCATCGCGATGAAGTCGCTGCCGGGCGAATAGAAGGGGTCGAGGAACAGCCCCGCCTCGCCGGTGAGCGCCCAGCGCCGGCCCGAGAACACCTGCCTGCAGCCGTGCGAGAAGTGCTTGAGGAAGGCGAAGTCCTGCAGCAGATGCCGCTTGCCGTCGAGCGCGTCGTACAGGCGCGGCTGGTAGGTGGCGAACCACTGCATCGCCTTCTCGAAGGTGTCGATGGTGTCGAGCGGATGCAGCTTCGGATCCGCCACGATGCCCACCGAGTGCGAGCCCGAGGCGAGCGGAATCAGCCAGGCCCAGTAGCCCGCGCCCACGAGGTGGTTGGTCGAGAGCCAGCGCGCCTGCGGGTCGCAGCGTCCGCGCCAGGCCGGGTCGTCGCTCCATTCGTCGATGGCGATGCGCTCGGCGATGCGGAACCACACGGCATTGACGTCGTGGGCGTTGGCCTCGGCCAGCCCCAGCTTGCGCTTGAGCATGCCGGCGCGGCCGCAGGCGTCGACGAGCCAGCGCGCCTCGACTGCATGCGTCGTGTCGCCGCGCGTCCATTCGATGCGGTGCGGCGAGCGGTCGTCCGGCGCCAGTTCGATGCGGCGCACCAGCGCGCCGTCGTCGAAGCGCACGCCGCGGCGCACGGCCTCTTCGGCCAGGTAGTTCTCGAAGATGCCGCGGTCGATCTGGTAGCTCGGCACCGAGAGGTAGCGGCTCGCGCCGATCTCGGTGACCCGGTCGATGTCGCGCCGCCCCTCGCTGAAGAAGAAGCGGAAGCCGAACTTGCGCAGCTGCGCGCCGTCCATGTGGGGCTTGAGGCCGAGCACCGTGTCGAAGTAGTGCGCGCCGATCTCGACCGACGATTCGCCCACCTTGTGCGCCGCCTCGGGCACCGGATGGCGGCGCCGTTCGAGCACCCGCACGTCCAGGTCCGGAAAGCGCTGCCTGAGCTGCAGCGCCAGCGTCAGGCCCGCGAGCCCGCCACCCATGATCACTGCGTCGCAAGTTGCATGCGCAGTGCTCATGGCGCCTCAGTCCCGGATCGGCTGCAGCGAGAGCCGCAGTGACAGCGCCGACGACAGCGGCAGGTCGATGCGCGGCGGCGGATCGTCGTCCGGCAGGCGCGCCAGCGTCTCGAACAGCCCGAGCGCATGGGCCATCGGATTGATCTGCGCCAGCGTCTTCGCGGCCTCGGACCGCGGCGCCGGGAAGCTTCCGTCGCCGCTTTCGAGCGACCAGTCGAAGCGCGCCACGCTGCGTTCGGTGCGCTCGGGGGCGATCACCAGCGCCACGGCCAGCAGGCCGCGGCTGTCGGTGACCGAGGTCAGCGCGCCGACGGTGGGCGTGTCGTAGCCCACCAGCAGCACCGGCGCGCCGTCGGCCGCGCTCTGCACCGCGGCTTCGAGCAGGCCGGCGGCAAAGCTGTGGTCGTAGGCCGAGACCGAGTTGCTCGCGGCCATGCAGCCGGTGCCGATGGTCCAGTAGCCCACGGCGGCGTTGTGCACCGAGTTGTGGAAGCGCGTGGGCGACAGCACGGTCGGATCGCTCGCGAGCGTGCTGCACATGTAGTCGTTGATCGACAGGTCGCCATGCGCCGAGACGAACACGCAGGGCAGGTCGGCCGCGTTGCGGCCCGCGCCGGCCATGGCCGCGGCCGCCACCTCGAGCGCGAGCGCCACGGTGTCGGGCGCGCGGCGGCGCTCGGCCGGGGCCAGCACTTGCGGCGCGGGGCGCTTCGCCGGCGGATCGGCGAGCGCGCCTTCGCCGCGGAAGGCCGCGCGCGCGGCGTCCCAGCCGGGCAGCGTGGGGGTCCAGAAGGCCGGGCCTTCGAGGTACAGGGTCGGGGGCGTGGGGCGGGCCGTCGTCATGCGCTGGCCCTGCCGAAGACGAGCGAGCAGTTGTTGCCGCCGAAGCCGAAGGAATTGGTGAGTGCGTACCGCACCTCGCCCTGCGCCGGTTCGAGCCGGATCTGCGGGCCGAAGCCTTCGCCGAGCGTGGTGGTGTTGACGGTGCCGGGCATCAGGCCGCGCTCGATCGCGAGCAGGCTGATCACCGATTCGACGATGCCCGCCGCGCCCAGCGTGTGGCCCATGAAGCCCTTGGTCGAGCTGGCGTGGGTGCGCGCCGGGAAGCGGCGCGCGATCAGCGCGCCCTCGACCTCGTCGTTCTTCTGGCTCGCGGTGCCGTGCATGTTGATGTAGTCGATCGCCTCGGGCGCGAGACCCGCGCGCGCGAGCGCGTCGTCGAGCGCGCGCTCGGCGCCCAGGCCTTCGGGATGCGGGGTCGACATGTGGTGCGCATCGCTGGCCTCGCCGTAGCCCAGCAGGCGCAGCGGCGCGGCCGGGTCGTCCTGCACCCGCTCGACCAGCGCGAAGCCGGCCGCCTCGCCCAGGCTGATGCCCTTGCGGTCGGCATCGAAGGGGCGGCAGGGTTCGCTCGACACCAGTTCGAGCGAGTTGAAGCCGAACAGCACGCTGCCGCAGAGCGTGTCGGCGCCGCCGACCACGGCCGCGTCGGCCAGGCCGAGCCGGATCAGCCGCTCGGCCGAGGCGAACACCTTGGCGCTCGACGAGCAGGCGGTGGAGATGGTCTCGCTCGGCCCGGTGAGCCCGAGCGCCTGCTGCACGAACATCGCGAGCGAATGCGGCGAGTGCACCGCCGGGCGGCGCTGGTCCTCGGGAAAGCGCCCCTCGGCGTCGAGCTGGGTGTAGGCCAGCTCGGTCTCGCCGATGCTGGAGGTGGAGGTGCCGAGGATCAGCGCAATGCGCGACGCGCCGTACTTCTGGCGCGCGGCCGCCACGGCCTCGAGGAAGCCGTCGGCCTGCAGGCCGAGCCAGGCGAGGCGGTTGTTGCGGCAGTCCCAGTGGGCGAGCGGCTCGGGCAGGCGGATGTCTTCGAGGCCTTCGACGCGGCCGATCCAGGTGGGCAGCGGCGCGGGGCCGAAATCGTTGGCGCGCAGGCCGCTGCGCGACTGCGCGAGCGCCTCGGCGAGCGGCGCCTTGCCGGCGCCGACGGCCGAGGTGGCCGTGAAGGCGCTGATCTGAAGGGGAGGAATGCGGGTCGGCACGTTGCTTGAATGGCGAAGGCGTAACAAATTCGGGAAAGCGACAGCCTACCAGTTGCGCGGGGCTTCCGGCGTCATCTGTTTTCCCCTACCGGGGCGGGTTCACGGCGCCGCGGCGGGGCCCCGGATGGCCGTGCTGCGGCTGGCCAGCGCCACCAGCAGCAGCACCGGCACGCCGAGCAGGGCGGTGCCGAGAAAGAAGTTCGAGTAGCCGTAGGCGTCCACGAAGGCGCCCGAATAGCCGGCGATGAACTTCGGCAGCAGCAGCATCAGCGAACTGAAGAGCGCGTACTGCGTGGCCGAGTAGCTGATGTTCGTGAGGCTCGACAGGTAGGCGATGAAGGCCGCCGAGGCGATGCCGCCCGCGAGGTTGTCGGCCGACACCACCGCGATCAGCGCCGTCAGGTCGTGCCCGCGCGAGGCCAGCCAGGCGAAGAGCAGGTTGCTCGCGGCGCTGAGCACCGCGCCGAGCATCAGCACGCGCATCACGCCCAGCCGCATCGAGAGCACCCCGCCCACGAAGGCGCCCGCGAGCGTCATGACCACGCCGTAGATCTTGCTGACCGTCGCCACCTCGTCCTTGGTGAAGCCCATGTCGACGTAGAACGGGTTGGCCATGATGCCCATCACCACGTCGCTGATGCGGTAGACCGCGATCAGCGCGAGGATCAGCGCGGCCTGCCACTTGTAGCGGCGGATGAAATCGGCGAACGGCTCGATCAGCACGCTCTGCAGCCACTCGGCCGCGTTGCGGGCCCTGGGCAGCGTGCGGCGGGCGGGCTCGGGCGACAGCAGCACCGTCAGCACCCCGACCGCCATCGACGCCGCCATGACGAGGTAGGCCGTCTTCCACGCGCCGTTCTGGTAGGCCGCCGCGCCCGTGACGGCGGCCGCCGGCGCCACCTCGGCCCAGGCCGCGACCCACAGCACGCCGGCGCCGGCCCAGATCATCGCGAGCCGGTAGCCCGTCTGGTAGGCCGCGGCCAGCGCGGCCTGCTTGCGCGTCTCGGCGGATTCGATGCGGAAGGCGTCGAGCGCGATGTCCTGCGTGGCCGAGCCGAAGGCCACCAGCAGCGCGCACCAGACCAGCGGCGCCAGCCCCTGGCGCGGATCGTTGAGCGCCATGCCGATCAGCCCCGCGATCACCAGCCCCTGCGCCAGCAGCAGCCAGCCGCGCCGGCGCCCGAGCAGCGTGGTCAGCGGCGGCAGCGGCAGCCGGTCGACCAGCGGCGCCCAGACCCACTTGAAGCCGTAGGCCAGCCCCACCCAGCTCAGGTAGCCGATGGTGGTGCGGTCGATGCCGGCCTCGCGCAGGCGGAAGCTCAGCGTGCCCAGCACCAGGAGCAGCGGCAGCCCGGCCGAGAAGCCGAGCGCCAGCATGCGCAGCGTGGCGGGTTCGAGGTACACCTTCAGCGCATCGCGCCAGGGCACGGAGGAAGGAGGGGTGGGCGTTTCGGCGGGCTGGGCGGACATGGACCCCGGATTGTCCACGCATCCTCCGGCCCCCTCTCCCGGCGGATTGTTCCTATGATCCGCGCATGTGCATCCGATGCGACCTCACCGCCCCTTCCCTGGCATCGCCCGCGCCGGCCTCGCCGTGGCAGCCGCGGCGCGCCTTCCTGCTGGCCGCGGCCGGCGCCGTGCTCGCGGGGCCGGCGCTGGCGCAGGTCAACGTGGGCAGTGCCTCGGCGGCGCGCAACCTCGTGCCGGCCGACCGCATCGAGGCCGCCGGCGTGCAGCAGTACGGCCAGCTGCTCCAGCAGGCGCGGGCCAAGGGCGCGCTCGCGGGCGACGGCAACGCGCAGCTGCAGCGGCTGCGCACGATCGCCCAGCGGCTGATCCCCTTCGCCACGCCCTGGAACTCGCGCGCGCGCGACTGGAAGTGGGAGGTCAACCTGATCGGCAGCAAGCAGATCAACGCCTTCTGCATGCCCGGCGGCAAGATCGCGTTCTTCACCGGCATCCTCGACCAGCTCAAGCTCACGGACGACGAGGTCGCGATGGTGATGGGCCACGAGATGGCCCATGCGCTGCGCGAACATGCGCGCGCCCGCCTCGCCAAGAGCGCGGGCACCGGCGCGCTGCTCTCGCTCGGCTCGCAGATGCTCGGCTGGGGGCAGGTGGGCGACCTGGCCGCGCGCGCCGGCACCCAGCTGCTCACGCTCAAGTTCAGCCGCAGCGACGAAACCGAGGCCGACCTCGTCGGCCTCGAACTCGCCGCCCGCGCCGGCTACGACCCCAAGGCCTCGGCCTCGCTCTGGAAGAAGATGGCCGCGGCCTCGAAGAGCCAGGGCGGGCTGAGCTTCCTGTCCACGCACCCGAGCGGCTCGGACCGGATCCAGAAGCTCGAGGCGAATCTGCCGAAGGTCGACGGGCTGTACAGGGCCGCTCGGCGCGGCAGCTGAGCGGCCCTCGTGGAAGGCGGCACCCGCGGGCGCGGGTGCCAGGCGATCACGGAGCGCCGAGGGGAATGAATGCCATCCGCGGGTCGTTGGTCAGACCGACGGCAGTCATACCATCCGGCGTCACCACGAGCTGGCGCTCGAGGAGGTTTTTCGCGTAGCCCGCGAACTTGAAGGACTTCAACAGGGTTCCATTCGGCGCGTGGACCCAGATGTCGGCACTCGAGTACCAGCCGCTGATGCCGCAGATCGCACGGCCGTCCCGCGTGACCTTGATGTTGTTGGGATAGGGATCTCCGCCCGGAAGGCTTGCAATGAAGGCCAGGTCGACGGGATTCACGGAGGAGCAACGGTACGGCGCGCCCGATGCGATGTAGAGCGCCGTCGCGTCGGCGTTCACCGCAATGTCCTGTCCGTTGCTGCTGCCGTTGATGAAGCTGGCCGCGGCGGTGGCTTTTGCCATCAGGGTCCCGCCCCCCATGGCCGAATAGTCGAGATCGAACGCCTGCACGCCCGAAGGGCTGAGGCCTCGGTTGTGGGAGAAGAGCCTGCGGCCGTCGGACGATGCTGCGTACACCACGTTGCCAAAAGACGGCAGCGTGGCAATCCGCCGTCCATCCGCGTAGGCCTCGCCGCCGCCGGCCAGAACGATGTCCTTGCCGTTGGTGCGGACCGCCAGCAGGCTCAGGCTCGAATAGACGCTCCCTTGCAGCGGCCAGGCTTCGGTCTTCGATGCGGTCGCCAGATCGACCACCACGATGGTCTTGCTGCTCGTGTCCACCGCGTAGAGCTTGCTTCCATCGGGTGCGACGGCCATCTCGGCCAACGCGGCCCCCGCGTTGGCGATGGTGCCGACCTTGGTGCCGAGGTGGGCGTTGTAGATGTCGATGGCGCTCCCCCCGTTGTGTGCATAGACGTAGGGCCGGATCGTGTCGGCGACGGCGTTCACATAGTCGGTCGGCAGCGTGGTCAGCGCGCTCAGGCCTCCGCTGGAACGCCACAGGCCGACGCGGATGGTCGCTTCCGACACGTCGGGGCTCGAGGTCTTCAGCGTGACCGTCGCGTAGCTGATCGCATCGGCCGCTGCCAGCGCCGGATCGGCGACGAGCGTCAGATCCGGCCCGGTGCCGGTCGTGCCGCTACTCGTCACCGAGAGCCATGGCGCGCTGGAGGTGGCGGTCCATGGCAGCGCGGCGCCGAAGTTGTCGGTGACCCGCAGGGTTCTGGCGAGGACCGATCCCGCCGGCGTACTGGCGAAGCCGATGCCCCACTCGGAGGGCAGCAGCTGCCGTTTGTCCCGGTTCAGAACCACCGTCAGCGGCAGCGTGACCGTGTCGCCGTTGACGTTTGCCGTGACCGTCGCAACGCCGGAATGGGTGCCAGGTGCGGCGGCACTGAAGACCGGCGAGAAGCTCAGCGGCGCGCCGCTCGCGTCGACGCTGCCGGACGTGGGCGCCACGGCAGCCCACGTGATGAGCGGCGCAGACAGGGTCCAGGGCCACGGGTTGGCGCCGGTGTTCAGGCTCACCGAGGTCGATTGCGCGACCTCGTCGCGACCTTTGGGGCCACCCAGCGTGACCGTCGTGGACGAGGCCGACAAGGTCGGCTTCGTGAGCATGAGCGCGGCGTTCACGGTCTTGCTCGGGTACCCGGCCGAGGCCAGCACGATGCTCGTGGCGTGGGCACCCGAGGCCAGGCTGGACTTGCTCGCGTCGGGTCGCGCCATCAGCAAGCCCGGAGTGGTGCCCGACCCTGGCGTGAGGAGCAGCCATGGCGCGGCGGCGCTCGCCGTCCAGTTCGTGGATACGCCGTTGTTCAGATCGAATGTCAGCGTCTGCGACGGGATGCTCGCACCGTTCACGCCCGTGAAATAGAAGTACTCGGTGCTGACCCGGAACTGCGTGGGCAGCAGTTCCAGCGTGAACCCGACCCGGGCCTCCTGGCCATCCGCCGAACGCACGACCATCTGGTCTTGATAGAGGCCGGGCGTCATGCCCTGGATGGCGAACCGGACTCTGACGGTGGCGGGCAGCCGGCCTTCCGATGGTGTGAGTTGGAGCCAACTGCTGCTGGCGCTCGCGTTCCAGCCGCCGGGCGGCCCATAGATCTGCACGTCGACGGGGGGCGGATCGGCTGCGCCCACGTGAGCGGTCGCGCGGGTGCTCATCCGCGTGAAGGTCGTCAGCGGCTGGTCCGTGATGTTGACGAGGTACGGCAGAGAAACCCGAGAGGCCACGGAGTGCCCGGCACAGGCCGGCTCCTTGCACAGCAAGGCCGGGAACGTCCCCTGGTACTTGCCCGGCGCGAGGCTGGCCGAGGTGTTCAGGACAGCGGCGTAGCTCGACGCGTCGATGCGTGTCAGGCCGATGCCAGTGCCCTGACTCAGTATCTGCTGCGGATCGTCCACCGACAGATAGAGCGGGCCATCGAGAGCGCCTGGGCTGGTGATGTCGACCTTCACCACGTGGCTGACGCTGGTGCCGGGCCGCTGGTTGCCGGCGAGCGGCGCCACGGAAAATCGAACCTCGGACGGGGCGGTGCCCGTGTCGGCCGGCGCCGCGGCTTCCGAACCGGCGCCGACTGCGCCAGGGAAACCCGACCCGCCTGCGCCACCACCGCCTCCGCCCCCGCCCCCGCATGCGGCAAGCGCCAAACAAAGGCCGAGGACGGCCGCGAATCTCAGCGTCATATTCCTCCCGCGTTTTCCCTCTACCGGCTCGAAGCCATGCAGCGACCCGCGCTGCATGGTGGCTAATTCTCGATACTTGTGCCGCAAGTATCGCAGCTTCGCGTGTCATTACGGCACCGGCGCGCCAGGGTGCCGCCGCCAGGTCTTTGGCGATCGAGTGCACCGGCCGCACATGCCCGAGGCGGCGCAAGGGCGAGCGGAAGAAGTGGTTGCGCAGCCAGGCGGCTGTGTCGGCAGCCCGGCGCCCGTCTGCGGCTCAGAGCGTGAAGTCGTACTCCACCGTGATCGGCGCGTGATCGCTGAACTTGATCGTCTTGAAGATCTGCTCGGTGCGTGCGAGCGCCGCGGTCTGCGGCGTGGCGAGGTGGTAGTCGAGCCGCCATCCCACGTTGTTCGCGTAGGCCTGGCCGCGGTTGCTCCACCAGGTGTAGGCCTCGGCGGTGGTCTCGGGCTTGAGCATGCGGTAGACGTCCACGATGCCCGCGCCGTCGGTGCCGGCGTCGAGCAGCCGCGTCATCCAGGCGCGCTCCTCGGGCAGGAAGCCGCTGTTCTTCTGGTTGCCGCGCCAGTTCTTGAGGTCGATCTCCTTGTGGGCGATGTTGATGTCGCCGCAGAGGATGAATTCGCGCTCCTTCTTGAGCGCCACCAGGTGCGGGAAGAAGCCCTTGAGGAAGCGGAACTTCGCCGCCTGCCGCTCCTCGCCCGAGCTGCCGCTCGGGAAGTAGCAGCTGATGATCGAGAGCTTGCGCGCGGGGGTGTCGAAGCGCAGTTCGAGGTAGCGGCCCTCGGCGTCGAATTCCGCGTCGCCCCAGCCCACGACCACGTCGCTCGGCGCGTGCCTGGTGTAGATCGCGGTGCCGGCATAGCCCTTCTTCTCGGCGAAGTGGAAGTACCCCTTCAGGCCGGCCATTTCCTCGAACCGGCCCTCGATGTCGCTCGCCTGGACCCGGATCTCCTGCATGCAAATACAATCCGGCGCAAGTTCGGCCACCCAGTCCGCCACCCCTTTCGTGGCGGCCGAACGCAGGCCATTGAGATTGAGACTGGTCAGTTTGAACACGAGGGAATTCCGATGGCTGTAGATGGTGTGGAAAGCAGCGCGGTGGCGCAGGACTTCGTCCAGTTCGCGCTCGACGCGGGCGTGCTGCGTTTTGGCGAATTCAAGACCAAGGCCGGCCGCCTGAGCCCCTATTTCTTCAATTCGGGCCTCTTCGACGACGGCGCCAAGATCGCGCGGCTCGCGGGATTCTATGCAGACCGGCTGATCGAGAGCGGCATCGCGTTCGACATGATCTTCGGCCCCGCCTACAAGGGCATCCCGCTCGGCGCCACGGTGGCGGCCGAACTGGCGCGGCGCGGCCGCAACTATCCCTTCGCCTACAACCGCAAGGAAGCCAAGGCGCACGGCGAAGGCGGCGCGCTGGTCGGTGCGCCGCTCAAGGGCCGTGTGCTGATCGTCGACGACGTGATGTCCGCCGGCACCGCGGTGCGCGAATCGATCGCCGCCATCGAAGCCGCCGGCGCCACGCCGCAGGCCGTGGCGATCGCGCTCGACCGGCAGGAAAAGGCCACCGAGAACGGCGTGGACGTGGACCACAGCGCGGTGCAGTACGTGCGCCACCAGCTCGGCCTGCAGGTGGCGGCGATCGCCACGCTCGACGACCTGCTGAGCTACCTGTCGGGCCAGGCCGCACCGGAGCTCGGCGTGCACCGCGAGCGGGTGCTCGCCTACCGCGCGCGCTACGGCGCGAAGTAAGTCGATAGATCGTCCTCCGCCACACCGAAGACGCCATGCGAGCCCTCCGACGCCCCCTTGCCGATCCGGCGCCCGTCCACGGGGCGCTGCTGCTGCTCGCGGCGCTGCTGGGCCTCGCGCCCGCGGCCGCGCTGGCCCAGCCGGCGCCGCCGCCCCCGGCCATCTACTCATGCACCGACGCGCGCGGCCGCACGCTCACCGCCGACCGCCCGATCGCCGAATGCCGCGACCGCGAGCAGCGCGAGCTGAGCCCGAGCGGCACCACGCGCCGGCTCATCGAGCCGACCTACACCGCGCGCGAACAGGCCGAGCGCGAGGACCGCGCCCGCGAGGCCGCGCTGCAGGCCGCGCGGCTGCTCGACGAGCGTCGGCGCGAACGTGCGCTGCTGGTGCGGTATCCGAATGCCACGGTGCACGACCGCGAGCGCGCCGAGGCGCTGGTGCAGATCGACGCCGTGATCCAGGCCGCGAAGAAGCGCCTGGGCGAACTCGCCGAGGACCGGAAGAAGATCGACGAGGAGCTCGAGTTCTACAAGGCCGACCTGAGCAAGGCGCCGGGCGCGGTGCGCCGCAAGCTCGAGGACAACCAGCAGAGCGTGGCGGTGCAGAACCGCTTCATCGGCGAGCAGGAAGAAGAAAAGAAGCGCGTGAATGCGCGCTTCGACGAAGAGCGCGCCCGCTTGAAGCAGCTCTGGACGCCGCAGAACGGCGGCACCGCGCGCTGAGCGCGGCGCGCCGCGGGCGCATTCAACCGAGTTTTGCCTTGAGCAGTTCGGTGACCTGCGCCGGGTTCGCCTTGCCGCCGCTCGCCTTCATGACCTGGCCGACCAGGCCGTTGAGCGCCTTCTCCTTGCCGCCGCGGTATTCCTCGACGTTCTTCGCGTTCTTCGCGATCACCTCGTCGAGGATCGCATCGAGCGCGCCCGCGTCGTTCATCGGCTTCAGGTCCTTGGCCTCGATGATCGCGTCCACGTCGCTGCCTTCGCCGGTCCAGAGCGCCTCGAACACCTGGCGCGCGGCGTTGTTGGGCAGCGTGCCGTCGGCGATGCGCCGCACCAGCGCGGCGAGCTGCGGCGCCTTCACGGGCGCGGCCTCGATGCCGATCTCGGCGGCGTTCAGTCGGCGCGCCATCTCGCCCGTGATCCAGTTGCTCGCGAGCTTGGGCGCGGCGCCGGCCTTCACCGCCTCGTCGAAGTAGCCGGCCAGCGCGGCGCTCTGCGTGAGCTGCGCGGCGTCGTATTCCGACAGGCCGTGCTCGCGCACGTAGCGCTCGGCCATCGCGCGCGGCAGCTCGGGCATCGTGGCCTTGACGCGCTCGATCCAGTCGGCCGCGATCACCAGCGGCGGCAGGTCCGGGTCGGGAAAGTAGCGGTAGTCGGCCGAGTCTTCCTTGGCGCGCATCGCGCGCGTCTCGCCGGTGTCGGGGTCGAACAGCACCGTGGCCTGCTCGATCCGGCGGCCGTCCTCGATCTCCTCGATCTGCCAGCGGATCTCGTAGTCGATCGCCTGCTGCATGAACTTGAAGCTGTTGAGGTTCTTGATCTCGCGCCGCGTGCCGAGCTTCTCGCCCGGCTTGCGCACCGACACGTTGGCGTCGCAGCGGAAGCTGCCTTCCTGCATGTTGCCGTCGCAGATGCCGATCCAGGTCACGATCTTGTGCAGCTCGCGCGCATAAGCCACGGCCTCGGCGGTGGAGCGCATGTCGGGCTCGGTCACGATCTCCAGCAGCGGCGTGCCCGCGCGGTTCAGGTCGATGCCGCTCTGGCCGACGAAGTCCTCGTGCAGCGACTTGCCCGCGTCCTCCTCGAGGTGCGCGCGCACCAGGCGCACGGTCTTGGTCTCCTCGCCGAGCAGGAAGCTCACGCTGCCGCCCTGCACGACCGGGATCTCGAACTGGCTGATCTGGTAGCCCTTGGGCAGGTCGGGATAGAAGTAGTTCTTGCGCGCGAACACGCTGCGCGGCGCGATGTGCGAGCCGAGCGCGAGGCCGAGCTTGATCGCGCGTTCGACCGCGCCCTTGTTCATCACCGGCAGCGTGCCCGGCAGCGCGAGGTCGACCGCGCAGGCCTGCGTGTTGGGCTCGGCGCCGAAGGCGGTGGCGGCGCGGCTGAAGATCTTGCTCGCGGTCGAGAGCTGGGCATGGGTCTCGAAGCCGATGATGACTTCATAGCCGCGCACCAGCGGGCCGGTCGGGCGGCCCTGTTGCTGTGCTTCGAAGGTGTTCACTGTCTCGCTCATCTCAAAAGCCCTCGGGCGTGCGCATGTGCCAGTCGGTCGCCTGCTGGAAGCGGTGGCCTGCGTTGAGCAGCTTCGCTTCGCCGAAGTAGTTGCCGATCAGCTGCAGCCCCACGGGCATGCCGCCGTCGAAGCCCGCGGGCACGCTCATGCCGGGCAGGCCGGCGAGCGAGGCGGGCAGCGTGAAGATGTCGGCCAGGTAGTCGGCCACCGGATCGTCGCTGTGCGCGCCGATCTTCCAGGCGGTGCTCGGCGCGGCCGGGCCGGCGATCAGGTCGCACTGCCGGAAGGCCTGCTGGAAGTCGTCGGCGATCATGCGCCGCACCTTCTGCGCCTGCAGGTAGTAGGCGTCGTAGTAGCCGTGCGAGAGCACGTAGGTGCCGATCATGATGCGGCGCTTCACCTCGTCGCCGAAGCCTTCGGCGCGCGTGCGCTCGTACATCTCGGAGAGGTCCTTGTACTGCTTCGCGCGGTGGCCGAACTTCACGCCGTCGAAGCGGCTCAGGTTGCTCGACGCTTCCGCCGCGGCAAGGATGTAGTACACCGGAATCGACAGCTCGGTGCGCGGCAGCGAGACCTCGACGCGCTTCGCGCCGAGCTTCTCGTACTGCGCCAGCGCCGCGTCGATCGCCGCGCGCACGCCGGGCGCCACGCCCTCGCCGAAGAACTCCTTCGGCACGCCGATGCGCAGGCCCTCGAGCGAGTCGTTTAGCGAGCGGCCGAAGTCCTCCGCGGGGCGGTCGAGCGAGGTCGAATCGCGGTCGAGGTCGGGACCGCAGAAGGCCGACAGCAGCAGCGCGCAGTCTTCGGCCGAGCGCGCCATCGGCCCGGCCTGGTCGAGGCTCGATGCGAAGGCCACCATGCCGTAGCGCGAGGCGCGGCCGTAGGTCGGCTTGATGCCGGTCACGCCGCAGAACGAAGCCGGCTGGCGGATCGAGCCGCCGGTGTCGGTGCCGGTGGCCGCGGGCGCGAGGCGCGCGGCCACGGCGGCGGCGCTGGCGCCCGAGGAGCCGCCGGGGATGCGCTCCAGGTTCCAGGGGTTGCGCACCGGCACGGCCTTCTCGTACCCCACGGGGGGCACGGCGACGTTCTCGTTGGCCGAGCCCATCGCGAACTCGTCGCAGCTGAGCTTGCCGAGCGTGACCGCGCCGGCCTCGGCGAGGCGGCGCACCACGGTCGCGTCGAAGGGCGAGCGGTAGCCCGCGAGCATCTTCGAACCCGCGGTGGTGGCGAAGTCGGTGGTGACGAAGATGTCCTTGTGCGCGATCGGCACGCCCGCCAGCGCGGGCGCGGCGCCGGTGGCGATGCGTTCGTCGGCCGCGCGGGCCTGGGCCAGCGTGACCTCCTCGTTCACGTCGAGGAAGGTGCCGAGCGCTTCATGGGCCTTCATGCGGCCGAGGAAGTGCTGCGCCGCCTCGACGGCCGACAGCTTGCGGCCGGCCAGCGCCGCGGCCAGCTCGGCCACGCTCCATTGGTGCAGCGCGCTCATTCGATCACCTTCGGCACGAGGAACAGGCCGGCCTCGACGGCCGGGGCGCTCTTCTGGTTGGCTTCGCGGTTGTTCGGCTCGCTCACCACGTCGTCGCGCAGGCGCAGCGTGACGTCCTCGAGGGCCGCGACCGGGTGGGCGAGCGGCTCGACGCCGGCGGTGTCGACCGCCCGCATGCGCTCGACCAGGTCGAAAAATCCGTTGATCTGGCTGAGCATGCGCTCGCTTTCGTCGGGCGCGAGCTGCAGCCTTGCCAGCGAGGCAATGCGAGCAATATCTGAAGTGGAAAGTGACATGAGCAGGCCGGTTCACAAACCGGAGGTAATTCGCACGCCGAAGCGGGTGCCGACACGGGATTCCGAGGGGGATTCGGGTATTATCCCGCCTTTGCCGCAACCCCCGCGAACGCGCCGGCTTTTGCGCCAAAAACGATCAATTCACCCCATCAAACGACCCAAAAACAGAGCGACGAACCTGCCGACGCGCAGGCGTGCTCCAGAGGATTCCACACATGTTCGGAGCTTTCCGTCGGTACTTTTCCACCGACCTGGCCATCGACCTCGGTACTGCCAACACCCTGATCTTCGCCCGCAACAAGGGCATCGTGCTGGACGAGCCCTCGGTCGTCGCCATCCGCCATGAAGGCGGCCCGCACGGCAAGAAGGTGATCCAGGCCGTGGGCCGCGAGGCCAAGGCCATGCTGGGCAAGGTGCCCGGCAACATCGAGGCGATCCGCCCGATGAAGGACGGCGTGATCGCCGACTTCGTGATCACCGAGCAGATGATCAAGCAGTTCATCAAGATGGTGCATCCGCGCACGCTGCTCACGCCGAGCCCGCGCATCATCATCTGCGTGCCCTGCGGCTCGACCCAGGTCGAGCGCCGCGCCATCAAGGACGCGGCCGAGGCGGCGGGCGCCACCTCCGTCTACCTGATCGAGGAACCGATGGCCGCGGCGATCGGCGCGGGCCTGCCGGTCAGCGAGGCCTCGGGCTCGATGGTGGTCGACATCGGCGGCGGCACCACCGAGGTGGGCGTCATCAGCCTCGGCGGCATGGTCTACAAGGGCTCGGTCCGCGTGGGCGGCGACCGCTTCGACGAAGCCATCATCAACTACATCCGCCGCAACTACGGCATGCTGATCGGCGAGCCGACGGCCGAAGTCATCAAGAAGAACATCGGCTCCGCCTTCCCGGGCTCCGAGGTCAAGGAGATGGAGGTCAAGGGCCGCAACCTCTCCGAGGGCGTGCCGCGCAGCTTCACCATCAGCAGCAACGAAGTGCTGGAAGCGCTGACCGATCCGCTCAACAACATCGTCTCGGCCGTGAAGAACGCGCTCGAGCAGACGCCGCCCGAACTCGGCGCCGACATCGCCGAGCGCGGCATGATGCTGACCGGCGGCGGCGCGCTGCTGCGCGACCTGGACCGCCTGCTGGCCGAGGAAACCGGCCTGCCGGTGCTGGTGGCCGAGGACCCGCTGACCTGCGTGGTGCGCGGCTGCGGCATCGCGCTCGAGCGCATGGACCGGCTGGGCAGCATCTTCACGAGTGAATAGGTACACCCCCAGGCTTCGCGCACTTCGTGTCGCTGCGCCAACCCCCTTGCAGGGGGCAATACCAGCGGCCCGGCAGAGCCGGTTCCGCGGTATTCCCGGCAATGGGTGAGTGTTGATTTCCTTCGTTGCGTCCCGCAAGGCGCGCTGAAAACTAGGCCGAATCCATGCCCCTGGGCACGCTCGATCGCACAGCGCCACCCCTGTTCAACCAGGGGCAGTCGGCACTGAGCAAGCTGATCTTCTTCGGCGCGCTCTCGCTGTTCCTGATGGTGGCCGACGCGCGCCTGAATCTGGTCCAGCCGATCCGCGCGGCGGTGGGCGCGGTGCTCTATCCGGTGCAGTGGCTCGCGCTCAAGCCGGTGCAGTTCGTGAGCGGCGCGAACCGCTACTTCGAGGACCTGCAGGTCGCCCAGCGCAACGAGGACACGGCGCGCCGCGCGCTCATGGTCCAGGCCGAGCGTGCGAGCCAGGCCGACACGCTCGCGCAGGAGAACGCGCGGCTGCGCGCGCTGCTCGAATTGCGCCAGACCACGCTGGCGCCGAGCCGCGCGGCCGAGGTGCTCTACGACGCCGCCGACCCCTACACGCGCAAGATCGTCATCGACCAGGGGCTCACGCAGGGCGTGGCGCCCGGCTCGCCGGTGATCGACGCCAACGGCGTGCTCGGCCAGGTCACGCAGGTGCTGCCTTTCACGAGCGAGGTCACGCTGGTGATCGACCGCGATCTTTCCATCCCGGTGCAGAACACCCGCACCGGCGTGCGCAGCGTGGCTTTCGGCGATGCCTCGGCGCACGGCGGCGGCCTGGAGCTGCGCTTCATGGCGGCCAACGCCGACCTGCGCGAGGGCGACCTGCTCTCCACCAGCGGGGTGGACGGCGTCTACCCGCCGGGCCTGCCGGTGGCGAAGATCGAGCGCATCGAACGCCGCGCCGATTCGGCCTTCGCACGCATCTACTGCGTGCCGCTGGCCCACGTGACGGCCGCGCGCTACGTGCTGGTGCTCGCGCCCACGGGCACGCCGGCGTCGCCGCCCGCACCCGCCCATGCGCCGGCAGCGAAGAAGAACGAAGCCAAGCCGGCCGCCAAGGCCGACAAGAAGACCGCGGAGCGTGCCCGATGATCAAGCGTCCCGGCCAACAGCAGCTGCTGCTGCCCGTCAACCCGCTGTTCATGTGGTCGAGCCTGGTCGCGGCGCTGCTCATCAACATGATCCCCATCGGCCGCGCCGCCTGGATGCCCGACCTGCTCGCGCTCGCGATCGTGTTCTGGGGCGTGCACCAGCCGATGCGCGTGGGCATCGGCGCGGCCTTCGTCTTCGGCCTGTGCATGGACGTGCACCAGGCCGCGATGCTCGGCCAGCATGCGCTGTCCTACACCACGCTGGGCTTCTTCGCGATCACCATCCATCGGCGCCTGCTCTGGTATCCGGTGGCGTCGCAGGCGCTGCAGGTGCTGCCGCTGTTCGCGCTCTCGCAGTTCATCGAGGTGATCGCGCGCCTGGTGGGCGGCGGCGTGTTCCCGGGCTGGTGGGTGCTGGCCTCGCCCGCGATCGAGGCCGCGCTGTGGCCGCTCGCGACCGCGCTGCTGCTGGCGCCGCAGCTGCGCACGCCCGAGCCCGACGAGAACCGACCGCTATGAGTTCCTCCCCAGGCGGGTCGAGGGCATTTGCCTTTGAATCCCTGCGCGCCTAAGCTCATGCCGCCATGACCGAAATCCGCAACGTCGCCGCCGACCTCGCGCGCTTCAAGCGCCGGGTGGTCGTGATCGGCCTCGTGGTGCTGTTCGCCTTCGGGCTGCTCGGCGCGCGGCTGTTCTACCTGCAGGTGGTGCGGCACGACGATCTGGCCGAGCAGGCCGAGAGCAACCGCACGGCGATCGTGCCGGTGGTGCCCAACCGCGGCCTGATCCTCGACCGCAACGGCATCGTGCTGGCCTCGAACTACTCGGCCTACACGCTCGAGATCACGCCCTCGAAGGTGGGCGACGTGGAGCAGACCATCGACAGCCTGACCCAGGTGCTCGAGATCTCGCCGCGCGACCGGCGCCGCTTCAAGCGCCTGCGCGAGGACTCCCGCAGCTTCGACTCGATTCCGATCCGCACCCGGCTGAGCGACGAGGAAGTGGCGCGCTTCGCGGCGCAGCGCTACCGCTTCCCGGGCGTGGAGATCAAGGCGCGCCTCTTCCGCAACTATCCGCACGGCGAGACGGCGTCGCACGTGCTCGGCTACATCGGGCGCATCAACCAGCGCGAGAAGACCGCGATGGAGGAATGGCCCGAGGAGGACCAGGCCAACTACAAGGGCACCGACTACATCGGCAAGCTCGGCATCGAGCAGAGCTACGAGAAGACGCTGCACGGCCTGACCGGCGTCGAGCAGATGGAGACCTCGGCCGGCGGGCGCGCGGTACGCCGGCTCGCGAGCCATCCGGCGACGCCGGGCAACACCGTGATGCTGTCGCTCGACATCAAGCTGCAGAAGCTGGTCGAGGACATGTACGGCGAGCGTCGCGGCGCGCTGGTGGCGATCGACCCCAAGACCGGCGAGGTGCTGGCCTTCGTGAGCAAGCCCACCTTCGATCCCAACCTGTTCGTCGAGGGCATCGACACCGAAAGCTGGAAGGAGCTCAGCGAGTCGATCGACAAGCCGCTGCTCAACCGCGCGCTGCGCGGCACCTATCCGCCCGGCTCCACCTACAAGCCCTTCATGGCGCTCGCCGCGCTGCAGACCGGCAAGCGCGGCGCCAACGTGGTGGTCAACGACCCGGGCTACTTCAACTTCGGCGGCCACCGCTTCGGCAGCCCCGAGGGCTACCTCGGCGGCGTGGACATGCGGCGCTCGATCCAGGTCTCGAGCAACATCTACTACTACTCGCTCGCCAACGAGATGGGCGTGGACATGATCCACGACTTCATGAAGCCGCTGGGCTTCGGCCAGATCACCGGCGTCGACCTGGGCGGCGAAGTGCGCGGCGTGCTGCCGAGCACCGAGTGGAAGCGCAAGACCTACAAGCGGCCCGAGCAGAAGAAGTGGTATGCCGGCGAGACCATCTCGCTGGGCATCGGCCAGGGCTACAACAACTTCACCATGCTGCAGCTCGCGCAGGCGACCGCCATCGTCGCCAACGGCGGCGTCAAGCACCAGCCGCACATCGCGCTGGCCACGCGCGACACCGTCAGCGGCCAGGTCGTGCCGCTGCCGCAGCCCCCGGGCGAGAACCTCGGCTTCAATCCGTCCAACGTCGCGGTCATCCGCGAGGGCCTGACCAGCGTGGTCACCAGCGGCACCGCGCGCAGCGTGTTCGCGGGCGCCGCCTACCAGGCGGCCGGCAAGACCGGCACCGCGCAGGCCGTGTCGATGGCGCAGAACACCAAGTACAACGCCAAGGCGCTCGAGGAGCACCAGCGCGACCATGCGCTCTTCATGGCCTACGCGCCCGCCAACGACCCGAAGATCGCGGTCGCGGTGATCGTCGAGAACGCCGGCTGGGGCGCGGGCGCCGCGGCGCCCATCGCGCGCCGCGTGTTCGACTACTGGCTCATGGACCAGTACCCGAGCGAGGCCGACATGGCGGCGGTCCGCATCGGCAAGGCCGGCGCGCCGATCGGCAAGCCGCGCGTCGCGAGCGAGGTGGCGTGGCCCGCGGGCGCGACGACTGCACCCGCGCCCTGATCAGACCACCGTTCCGCGGACTTCGCCGAGGCCGATGCGCACCGCGCCCGCGCGCTCGCACCAGCCGCGGATCACCAGCGTGTCGCCGTCTTCGAGGAAGGTACGCTGCTCGCCGTTGGGCAGGGTCACCGGCTGCCTGCCGCCCTGCGTGAGCTCGATCAGCGAGCCGGCCTGGTCGGGTTGCGGGCCCGAGAGCGTGCCCGAGCCGAGCAGGTCGCCGGGCTGCAGGTTGCAGCCGTTGACCGTGTGGTGCGCGACCAGCTGCGCGGCGGTCCAGTAGGCGGCCTCGGTGGTGTTGCCGCGCGTGAGGCGCGTCGGCGCTTCGCCCGCCGCGCGCATCTTCGCCGTCTGCAGCAGCACCTCGAGCGTGATGTCGAGCGCGCCGTGGGCACGGTTCGAGGGTGCGTCGAGGTACGGCAGCGGCTGCGGATCGCCCGCGGGCCGCTCGAACCTGGCGCGGAACGGCGCCAGCGCTTCCATCGTCACGATCCACGGCGACAGCGTGCTCGCGAAGTTCTTCGACAGGAAGGGGCCGAGCGGCTGGTACTCCCAGGCCTGCAGGTCGCGCGCCGACCAGTCGTTGAGCAGCGTCACGCCGAACAGGTGCGCTTCGGCGTCGGCCATGGCGATCGGCTCGCCGAGCGCATTGCCGCGCCCGACGAGAAAGCCCAGCTCCAGTTCGTAGTCGAGCCGTTTCGACGGGCCGAAGCTCGGCTCGGCCGCGTCGGGCGCCTTGGTCTGGCCCTGCGGGCGCTTGAACTGCTGGCCGCTCACGCCGATCGACGAGGCGCGGCCGTGGTAGCCGATCGGCACCCACTTGTAGTTGGGCATCAGCGGCTGGTCGGGGCGGAACAGCTTGCCGATCGTGGTCGCGTGGTGGATGCCGGTGTAGAAGTCGGTGTAGTCGCCGATGCGGCAGGGCACGGTCATCTCGGCCTGCGACTGTGCGACGAGCGCCTTAGCCCATGCGGCCTGTTGGCCGCTGCCTTCGGCGAGGCCGGCCGAAATCGCCGCACGCAGCGCCTGGCGCTCCTGCAGGGCCGCGCCCATCAGCACGTTCATGTCCTCGGTGTCGATCAGGCCGGCGGCGCGCAGGTCGAGCACCTGGTCGCCGATCGCGACGCCGATGCGGAACGGCTCGGCGCTGCCCGCGACGCGGAAGCGGCCGAAGGGCAGGTTCTGGATCGGGAAGTCGCAGCCGGCCGCGTTGGCCGACGCGACCCAGCTGCGCAGCTTCGGGTCGTGGGTGGCGTTCAGTGTCGTCATGGATATCTTTCAGGCAAAGGTCTTGTGGATCCGGTTTCTTTCGGGGAACACCGCGGAACCGGCTTTGCCGGGCCGCAGGTGTTGCCCCCGGTAGGGGGTTGGCGGCCACACGAAGTGGGCAAGCCTGGGGGCGAGCTTTATTCGGCCGTCATGCCGGCTTTCTTAGCGACCTCGCCGAGCCGCTGGTACTCGTTCTGCGTGAGCGTGGCGAGCTCCTGCGCGCTCGAGCCGCGCGGCGAGAAGCCGGCCTGCGCGAGCTTGGCCTTCACCTCGGGCTGCGCGAGCGCTTCCACGAAGGCCTCGTTCAGCGCCTTCACGACCGGCGCCGGCAGGTTCGCGGGGCCATAGACGCCGAACCAGGGCTCGAGCGCATAGCCCTTGAGCCCGGCCTCGGCCATCGTCGGCACCTCGGGCAGCGCGGGCGAGCGGGCGGGGCCGGCCACCGCGAGCGCGCGCAGCTTGCCGGCCTGGATGTGCGGCAGCGAGGCGGGCAGGTTATCGAACATCACGCCGATGTTGTTCCCGAGCATGTCGGTGATGGCCGGGCCGCTGCCCTTGTAGGCCACGTGCGTGAGCTCGGTGCCGGTCATCTGCGCGAACATCACGCCGGCCAGGTTCATCGAGGTGCCCGCGCCCGCGGTGGCGTAGGGCAGGCCGGGCGCCTTCTTCGCGGCGGCGATCAGGTCGGCCACCGAGCGGATCGGCGAGCCGGCGGGCACTTCGAGCACGATGGTCGAGGTGCCGAGCAGGCTGATCGCGGTGAAGTCCTTGCGCGGGTCGAAGGCCATCGAGCGGTAGATGTGCGGGTTCAGCGCATTGGTCGAGATCGCGCCGAAGCCGATGGTGTAGCCATCGGGCGCGGCCTTGGCCACCGCGTCCATGCCGATGTTGCCGCCCGCGCCGCCGCGGTTGTCGATCAGCACCGGTTGGCCGAGCTTCTCCGACACCTTCTGGCCCACCGTGCGCGCCACCAGGTCGGTGGTGCCGCCCGGGGTGTAGGGCACGATGAAGCGGATCGGCTTCGCGGGATAGTCGGCGGCCTGTGCGAGCAGGGGTGCTGCGGCCAGCAGCGCGATCGCCGCCGCGCGGCGCGTGAGGAGGAAGGTCATTTTTTGAATTGGTCTTTCAGGCCGGCCCAGCAGTCGGCGTAGTCGGTGTCCCGCGCCTGGCTCTGCAGCGCGAAGTTGGTCGGAATGAAGCGGTAGCGGCTCTCGAACATGAAGGCCAGCGTGTTGTCGAGCTTGTGCGGCTTCAGGTCGGCGCTCGTGGCCTTGTCGAAGGCTTCCTCGTCGGGGCCGTGCGGCACCATGCAGTTGTGCAGGCTCGCGCCGCCGGGCTTGAAGCCGCCGGGCTTGGCGTCGTATTCACCGAGCACCAGGCCCATGAACTCGCTCATCAGGTTGCGGTGGAACCAGGGCGGTCGGAAGGTGTTCTCCATCACCATCCAGCGCGGCGGGAAGATCACGAAGTCGCAGTTGGCGGTGCCGGGCGTATCGCTCGGCGAGGTCAGCACCGTGAAGATCGAGGGATCGGGATGGTCGAAGCTGATCGAGCCGATGACCATGAAGTTCGCGGTGTCGTACTTCACCGGCGCGAGGTTGCCGTGCCAGGCGACCACGTTGAACGGCGACTGCGTCGTCGGCGCGCGCCAGAAGCGGCCGCCGAACTTCTTGACCAGCTCGTAGGCGCCGCCGTCTTCCTCGAAGGCCGCCACGGGCGCCTGGAAGTCGCGCGCGTTCGCAAGGCCGTTCGAGCCGATGGGGCCGAGCTCCGGCAGGCGGAAATGCGCGCCGTAGTTCTCGCACACGTAGCCGCGCGACAGCCCGTCGGGCAGCGCGACCTTGAACACCATGCCGCGCGGCAGCACCGCGATCTCGCCGGGCTTCACGTCGAGCACGCCGAGCTCAGTCGTGATCACGAGCCGGCCCTGCTGCGGCACGACGAGCATCTCGCCGTCGGCATTGACGAAGGCGCGCTTGTCCATCGAGCGGCCCGCGAGGTACATCAGCGCGCCGATGCCGACCTGCGATTCGGCATCGCCGTTGGCCGCGACGGTGTGCATGCCGTCGACGAAGTCGGCCTCGGCCGCGCCCTCGTCGAAGGGCATCGGATGCCAGCGCAGCGGCTCGGGCGCGAGCGCGATCTCACGGTCGGCGCCGGTGCGCCAGTGCGCCTGCGCATACGGCTGGTAGCGGCCCGAGACCACCGAGGGCTGGCGCCGGTAGAGCCAGGTGCGGCGGTTCTCGTGCCGCGGCGCGGTGAAGGCGGTGCCCGAGAGCAGCTCGGTGTAGAGGTCGAAAGGCGCACGCTGCGGGTTGTTGCGGCCCTGCGGCAGGGCGCCGGGCACGGCCTCGCTGGCGTATTCGTTGCCGAAGCCGCTCTGGTAAGTGGTCATGGTGAAGTCCTGGGTTTCAAGGAAAGAGGAATTCGGACAGCCGAACGCAGAAGAAATACAAAAGTTGCGCAGAGGTCGCAGAAGAATTTCAAGGAAGTCTTTTCCTGGTTTTCTTTTGCGACTTTTGCGAAATCTTCGCGCCCTCTGCGTTCGGCTCCCGTGTTCATTTCGCCGCCGCGAGCGACTCGCGCAGCACGGCCAGCGAACCGATGTGGTTCGCCAGCACGAGCACGAGGCGCGCGTTGAAGGCGTGGCTTTCGTCGGCGCTCAGGCCCTGGTGGGCCTCGATCAGTGCCTCGTAGAAATCGTCGGGCGCCTCGAGGTGGGCGTCGGTGATCAGCGTGGGGGTGGAGGTGGTCATGGGGTTGTCTCCGGTCAGGCCTTCCTTGCGAGCGCGCGATCGTGGGCGGCGCGCAGCTGCGCGGCCGACGGGGCGCGCCAGCGGGCGCACACATGCTGGTCGGGGCGCAGCAGGTAGACGGTGCCGGCGCGCGCGCCGTAGCGCGCGGTGGCGAGCGCATCGCCCGGCAGTATGCGCACGATGGCGAGCGGCAGCCCCGAGGCGTCAATGGCGCGCAGGCTCTGCGCGACCGCGGCATCGCCCGCGGCGCCGAACACCAGCGCGGTGAAGCCGCGCCGCGCGCAGAGCTCGCGCAGGAGCCAGCCGGTGCTGCCGTCGGCGCGTGTCACGGGTGCATCGGCCGCGGCGGCGCCGGGCACCATCTGCCCCGTGAAATCGCCGTCGGCATCGGGCGTGTTCAGGGTAGAGCCGTGCAGCACCGCGGGCACCGAGAGCCGGCCGCTGTTGACCAGCGTGCGCGCGAAGGCATGGCGCTTGGTCAGTTCGAGCACCGCATCGCGGAACAGGCGGCTGACCTCGCTCTTGGGCGTGATGAAGTCGGTGGCGCGCGTCGAGTGGCGGATGTTCTCGTCGGCCGCGTACTCGCGTTCGCGCGCATAGCTGTCGAGCAGCGCATCGGGCGCCTCGCCGTTCAGCACGGCCGCGAGCTTCCAGGCCAGGTTGTCGGCATCCTGTACGCCCGAGTTCGCGCCGCGCGCGCCGAAGGGCGACACGCCGTGCGCCGAATCGCCCGCGAACAGCACGCGGCCGTGGCGGAAGCTCTGCATGCGCTGGCAGGCGAAGGTGTAGACGCTGGCCCAGCCGATCTCGAACTGCACGCCCGCATGGCCGATGCTGTCGAGCAGCGCGCGCACGCGCGGCACGATGCGCTCGGGCTTGCGCTCCTCCACCGGATCGGCCTCCCAGCCGAGCTGGAAGTCCACGCGCCACATGCCGTCGGCCTGCTTGTGCAGCAGCACGCTTTGGCCGGGGTGGAAGGGCGGGCTGAACCAGAAGCGCCGCTCGCTGGGCAGGTGCGCGTCCATCACCACGTCGGCGATCAGGAAGCGGTCCCTGAACACGCGGCCCTTGGCCTCCTGCCCGAGCAGCTGCCGCAGGTTCGAGCGCGAGCCGTCGCAGGCGCACACGTAGTCGGCCGCGAGGCGGTAGTCGCCCTCGGGCGTCTCGATGGTGAGCACGGCGCCGTCGGCCTGCTGTTCGATGCCCGTGACCTTGTTGTTCCAGCGCAGGTCGATCAGCGGCAGCTCGGCGGCGCGTTCGGCGAGGTAGCCCTCGACGTAGTACTGCTGCAGGTTGATGAAGGCTGGCCGCTCGTGCGCGGGCTCGGGCAGCAGGTCGAAGCGGTAGACCTGCTCGTCGCGGAAGTACACCTTGCCGATGTTCCACGACACGCCCTTGGCCACCATGCGGTCGCCGCAGCCCAGGCGGTCGAACACTTCGAGCGTGCGCTTGGCGAAGCAGATCGCGCGCGAGCCGGTCGAAAGCGTGTTGTCGTTGTCGAGCAGCACCACCGGCACCGCGCGCAGCGCGAGGTCGATCGCGAGCGTGAGGCCGACGGGGCCGGCGCCGACGATCACCACCGGGTGGCGCGCGGGCGTGGCGGCGTCCTGGTCGGCGTGGCGCTTGTAGTCGAAGCGCAGGCTTTGATAGTCGATCACGTCTGTCTCCGTGTCTTTTTTTCTTGCGCCTTCCCCCGCAAGACCGATCAGCCTTCCAGCGCCTTCCACATCTCGACGTCGCGCTCGGCCGTCCACACGCGCGGATCGGCATGGCCCGAGGCTTCGTCGTAGGCCCGGCTCACGTCGAAGGGCATGCAGTGGTCGAAGATCACCCACTGGCTGTACTTGGGCTTGAGCTTCGCGTAGGTCTCCTTGTAGACCGCGTTCAGGTCGCGCCCGGCCTTCACGCCCGCCTGCACGCTCGCGTACACGTCGGCGATGAACTCGCGCGTGCCGCGCAGCCCCTCGGCCACCTGCTCGGGCGTGGTCAGCGCCGCGCCGCGGCCCGGCACCAGCGCCTTGGGTTTCAGCGCCGCGACCTTGTCCAGCGTCTGCGGCCAGTCCTGGAAGTAGGCATCGCCCGCATACGGCGTGGCGCCGAACTCCACCAGGTCGCCCGAGAGCAGCGCGCGCTCCTGGGGCAGCCACACGACCGTGTCGCCCTTGGTGTGGCCGCGGCCCAGCTGCAGCAGCTGCACCTCGAGCTTGCCGAGCCACAGCGTCATCTTGCCGGTGAAGGTCATCGTCGGCCAGGTCAGGCCCGGCGGCACCGTCTCCACGTTCTGGAACAGGCGCGGGAAGCGGCCGATCTCGCTGGCCTTGTCGGCCTCGCCGCGCTCGACGATCAGGTCGCGCGTGTCCTCGCTCGCGAGGATGTGCTCGGCGCCGTAGCCGGCCGCGCCCAGCACGCGCACCGCGTGGTAGTGGGTCAGCACCACGTACTTGATGGGCTTGTCGGTCACCTCGCGGATGCGGCGCACCACGTCGGCGGCCATCGCGGGCGTGGCCTGGGTGTCGGCCACCAGCACGCAGTCGTCGCCGATCACGATGCCGGTGTTGGGGTCGCCCTCGGCGGTGTAGGCCCAGGCGTGTTCGGAGATCTGGCTGAAGGTGACCTTCTTCTCTTCCATGTCGGCCTGGCTGGCGAACTTCTTGGCTTGGCTCATCGCGTTGTCTCCATCGGGGGTGATAATCTGATTCGTCTAAAGCAAACGAGTTTGTGTTTGACGAATTCGCGCAGTGTAGACCTTGAATCAGTTCATGTCTAATCCCTTCTCCATGAACGAAGCATCCGACGCCCGACCGCGCCATGGCCGCCAATGACACCGACCGCGCGGCGCAGCGCGGCATCCAGAGCATCGAAGTGGGCGGCCAGCTGCTGCGCGCGCTGGTGCACCGCGGCCGGCCGATGGCGCTCAAGGACCTGGCCCGCGAGGCCGACATGACGCCCGCCAAGGCCCATCCGTACATGGTGAGCTTCGGGCGCCTCGGCCTGATCGAGCAGGACCGCGCCAGCGGCCACTATCTGCTCGGGCCGCTGGCCTTGCAACTGGGGCTCATCAGCCTGCAGCAGGCCGACCCGGTGCACATCGCGACGCCGCTGATCGCCGAGGTGGCGCGCGCCATCGGCCACACAGTGGCGCTGGCGGTCTGGGGCGCGCGCGGCGCGACCATCGTGCGCACGGCCGAGTCGCCCTCACCGGTGCACGTCAACATGCGCCACGGCACGGTGTTCTCGCTCACCAACACGGCCTCGGGCCGCGTGTTCGCCGCCTACCTCGACGCCGCCACCGTGCGGCAGCTGCTCGAGGCCGAGCGCGGGCGCCAGCGGCAGCGCGGCGCGGCGCCGGGCGAGGCCGGCATGCCGCCGCAGCCGCCGCTGCCCTCGTGGACGGCCTTCGAGCGCCAGCTCGAGGAGGTGCGGGCCCACGGCCTCAGCCGTTCCGAAGGCGAGGTGATCGAGGGCGTCAGCGCCATGGCGGCGCCGGTGTTCGACCACACGGGCGCGATCGTGCTCTCGGTCACCGCGATCGGCCCCGCCGCCATCTTCGACACGGCCTGGGACGGCGAAATCGCACGCGCCCTCAAGGCCTGCGCGGGCACGGTGTCGGCCCGGCTCGGCGCAGGCTCGGGTGCTGCCAAGACCGCCGACCGGCCCACCGACCCATGATTCCGGGAAACGCGCCTTCTTCTCCCTCGTCTCCTTCTTCCGGTCCCGCTTCCGCCATCGATGCCGCCGTCGACCTGCTGCGCGCGGCCCGGCGCATCGTGGTGTTCTCGGGCGCGGGCCTGTCGCGCGCCTCGGGCATTCCGACCTACCGTGACGCCGACGGCCTCTGGATGAACCGCGATGCCCTGCAGTTCTCGCATGCCGAGGACCTGCAGCGCGACCCCCGGGGCTTCAGCCGCTTCTGGGCCCAGCGGCTCGCGGTGGTCGAGGCCGCCATGCCCAACCCGGGCCACACGGCGCTCGCGCAGCTGCAGCGGCTGCGGCCCGCCACGCGCCTGGTCACGCAGAACGTCGACGGCCTGCTGACGCTGGCGGGCGGGCTGGAGGTGCTCGAACTCCACGGGTCGCTGCGCCGCTGGCGCTGCGACCACTGCGGCAACCGGCAGGGCCCCTGGCCCTTCCAGCGCTGCATGCGCTGCGCCTCGCGCGCCCGGCCCGACGTGGTGATGTTCGGCGAGGCGCTCAACCCCGGCGTGCTGCTCGACGCGCAGACGGCCGCGCAGGAGTCGGACGTGTTCATGGTGGTCGGCAGCACGGCCGTGGTCTATCCGGCCGCCGAACTGCCGCAGCTGGCCGTGGCCCACGGCAGCCGTCTCATCACGCTCAACATGGAGCCGCTGCCGCAGCTCGACGATGCGGCGGCGGTGGTGCTGCGCGGCCCGTCGGAGGAACTGCTGCCGAGGCTGCTCGCGGGGCTCGACGGCGCCGCGGCGGCGGCGCGTTAGGCCGTCGTCAGCCCTTCCTGCCGCCGAGCAGCACCAGCGCGCCGCCCACCACGATCGCGGCCACGCTGGCCCAGGCGGGGAAGTTGACCTGCTGCTTCTCCTTGACCGAGAGCTCCAGCGGCCCGAGCTTGGCCTGGTGCGTCTCGCGCGTGAAGCTGAAGCCGCCGAGCCCGAGGCCCGCGATGCCCGCGACGATGAGCACGATGCCGGCGATGCGTGTGGGATTCATGCTGTGGTCTCCTCGGTGATGAATGGTCGGTCCGGGCCGAGCTTACTGCCGCGGCAATTGGTCCACCCACTGCACGACCTCGGCGACGGCCGCGTCGGTGGCGGTGGCCAGCGCCTTCACGCCGCCGGGCGCGTTGGCGCTGGGCGCGGGCCGGCGCACGGTGAAGCTGCGCTGGCCCAGCACGCGGTCGCCGCCCGGCGTGCCGCGAATCAGCGTCGCGCGCAGCCGCACCAGCCCGACGCTGCTGCTCGCCGATTCGAAGTAGTGGCTGAACTCGTCGAGCGAGATGCGCAGCGTGTCGGGCACGCGGCCTTCGGCGCGCGCGATGGTCGCGGCCTCTTCCGGTCCGAGCACGGTGCGGCGCTCGGCGAGCGCATCGCGCAGCCGCTGGCGCAGCAACTGCGCGGGCGGCAGGCTCCAGCGCGACTGGCCGTAGGGCCGCAGCTCGTTGGCATCGGCATAGCCGAGGCGGTAGAGGATCTGCGTGCCGTCGAGCCGCGTGTTGCTCTCGATCTCCGCCAGCGCGAGCATCGGCAGTGCGGCCGCCGGGGGCTGCGCCGCCGCGGCGCCGACCGGACCGGGGCCGAAGTCGTACAGCGTGGCGCGCGCGGGCTTGTCGGGCAGGGCGCCGCAACCGGCGGCGAGCAGCGCGAGCGCGAGGCCGGCGGCCCGCAGCGGCGCACCGGCATGTCGAAGGGCATGGGGGGTCATGATCGTCGTCCTCACGTTCAGGGGCGGTCCGCGGTGGCGGCCGGCGGCGTGAAGCCCGGCTCGCCGGGCCCCGCGGCCGTGCCGCCGTTGCCGAACAGCAGCGATTGCGGGTTGTCGTTGATGCCGTCGGCCGCGCGGCCGAGCCGGCGCACCGCGCGCGAGGTGTCGTCGGCCACCCGGTTCACGCGCGGCAGGGTGGCGGCGTTGAACGAATCGACCGCCTGCGCGAGCGACTTGGTGCCGTCGCTCAGGCGCTGGATCGGGCCGTCCTCGGCGTTGAGGCGGTTGACCGTGGTGTTGAAGTTGTTGGCCACGCGCGAGACGTCGCCGGCCGCCTTCTTCACCGAGCCCACCGCCTCGGGCAGTGCCGCGAGCGTGGGGTTGAGGCCGGTCTTCACCGTGTTGTCGAGCTGCTTGAGCAGCGTGTTGGCGCTCGCCGAGGCGGCCGCGATGTTCTCGAGCGCATCGGCCACGCGCTTCTGGTTGTCGTCGCCGAGCAGGGTGTTGGCGCGCTTCGTGGCCTCCTCGACCTGGTTGATGATGGCCTCGCCGCGGTCCTGCAGCTGCGCGAGCATCGACGGCCTGAGCGGGATGCGCGGCGGGTCGTCGTTGTTGGGCACCAGCGCGACCTGCGATTCGCCCTTGTCGTCGAGCGCGATGAAGGCCAGGCCGGTCACGCCCTGGTAGCTCAGCGTGGCAAAGCTGGAGGTGGTGAGCGGCACGCGCTGGTCGACCGTGATGCGCACGCGCACGTTGCCCTTGGTCTTGGGGTCGAAGTCGATCGAGGTCACCTTGCCGACCGCGATGCCGCGGTAGCGCACCGTCGCCTGCGGCTGCAGCCCGCTGACGGGGTCGCGCGTGGAGAGTTCGTAGATGTTGCGCACCGTGTTGTCGCGCGTCAGCCAGACCACCAGCCCCACGAGCACGGCCAGGAGGCCGAGCACGAAGGCGCCGGCGGCGAGGGCATGGGCTTTGTTTTCCATGATGTGGCTACCTTTCAGTGGCCCGCGCCGGCGTCGGCGGGTTTCTTGTCGTGCAGGGCCTCGAGGGCGCGCTGGCCGCGCCCGCCCAGGAAGTATTCGTGGATGAAGGGATGCGGATAGGCGATCACCTCGCGCGCCGAGCCGCTGACGATCACCTTCTGGTCGGCCAGCACCGCGATGCGCGTGCTCAGGTCGAACAGCGTGTCGAGGTCGTGCGTGACCATCACCACCGTGAGCCCGAGCTCGCGGTGCAGCCCGCGCAGCAGGTCGCAGAAGCTGTCGGAGGCCTCGGGGTCGAGGCCGGCCGTGGGCTCGTCGAGCAGCAGCAGCGGCGGGTCCATGATCAGCGCGCGCGCCAGCGCCACGCGCTTGATCATGCCGCCCGAGAGATCGGCCGGACTCATGTTGGCGTGCCGGGGCTCGAGGCCCACCATCTGCAGCTTCACGAGTGCGGCGTTGCGGATCAGTTCGTCGGGCAGCAGCTTCAGCTCGCGCAGCGGAAAGGCGATGTTCTCGAGCACGCTGAAGGCCGAGAACAGCGCCCCGTGCTGGAACAGCATGCCCACGTTGGCCGCGCCCTTGGCGCTGAGCTCGCCCGGCGCCCGGCCCAGCACCTCGACCGTGCCCTTGGAGGGCTTTTCGAGCCCGAGGATCTGCCGCAGCAGCACCGTCTTGCCGGTGCCCGAGCCGCCGACCAGCGACAGCACCTCGCCGCGCGCGATGCGCAGGTCCAGGTCGCGGTGCACCACGACCTCGCCGTCGGCGCCCTTGAACACCGTCCAGAGCTTGCGGATGTCGACCACCGCGGTGTCGCTGTCGGACGCCATGTTCATGCCCTGAACCCCACGCCCTTGAACAGCACCGCGAACAGCGCATCGACCAGGATCACCGCGGTGATCGAGGTCACGACCGACGAGGTGGTGCCGCGCCCCAGGCTTTCGGTGTTGGGCTTGACCTTCATGCCGAAGTAGCAGCCGATCAGCGCGATCAGGATGCCGAACACCGCCGACTTCGCGAGCGCGAGCCACAGGTTGGCGATCGGCACCGCGCGCGGCAGCGCCGAGAGGAAGTACGCCGGCGAGATGTCGAGCGCCGCATCGGCCGCGAGCATGCCGCCCAGCAGCGCGGCCATCGAGGTCCAGAGGCTGATCAGCGGCATCGCGATGGCGAGCGCCATCACGCGCGGCATGACGAGCCGGAAGCCGTGCGGGATGCCCATCACGCGCATCGCGTCGAGCTCCTCAGTCACGCGCATCACGCCGATCTGCGCCGTGATCGCCGAGCCCGAGCGCCCCGCGATCAGCACCGCCGCCAGCACCGGCCCGAGCTCGCGGATCAGCGACAGCCCGAGGATGTTGACGACGAAGGATTCGGCGCCGTACTGCCGCAGCTGCTGCGAGATCAGGTAGGCCAGCACCACGCCGATCAGCAGGCCCACGAGCGCGGTGATGTGCAGCGCCGTGGCGCCGAACTGGTAGAGGTGGCCCGAGAAGTCGCGCCAGGGCGCCCGGTGCGGCGCGCGCAGGAGCGTCGCCACGTCGAGCGCGAGCTGGCCGATCAAGCCGACGTAGTCGCGCATCGTCTGCAGCGCGCGGGCGCCGGTGTGCGAGAAATGCCGCAGCCGCTCGGCCAGCGTGGGCGAGGGCTCGTCGGGCGTGCCCACGGTGTACTGCGCCACCTGGTCGAGCACCGCCTTGTGCTGCGGCGACATCTCGAGCGTGGCCGGCCAGTCGTGGCGCCAGTGCTCCCAGAGCAGTTGCGCGCCGATGTGGTCGAGCTGCTCGATCGGCCGCAGGTCCCAGGCGCGGTCGTCGGCGGGCGGCGCCTTCGCGAGGTCGCGCGCGAGCGCCTGCCACGCGTTGCGCGACGACATCGCGAGCGTCGTCCAACGGCCGCTCGCCACGGTCCAGCGGCGGCCGTCCTGCTCGTGCTCTTCGATGCGCGGCAACACGCTGTCGGCGGCGGTCGCGTCGGCAGGCGAGGTTGCGGTGGACATGGGCGGGCTGTGCAGGGCGAAGAAGAAAGACTCAGGTCGGAGCGCGCATCGTAACCGGGTGAATCGGCGTTCCGGTGACGCCGCGGCGGCGCTTCGCGTAGGGCGTCATGCCGTTTCGGCGACCACTTGCGGCGCTTTCCGGCTCAGTTCCAGGCGCGCGAGAGCGCGTTCCAGGCGCTCGCGATCACGGGTTCGTTGCGCCGGGCCGCGAGCGAGACGAAGCGCAGCGCACAGTCGAGCTGCACGCGGTCGGCCATCACGAGGCCGTGCGACTGGCTCTCGCGGATCGCGATGGAGTCGCGCAGCAGGCTCAGGCCCACGCCCGATTTCAGCAGGTCGAGCATGGAGGCCTCCTGGTCCACCAGCGCCACGCGGCGCGGCGACAGCCCGAGCGGGCCGAACACCCGCTCCAGCAGCCGGTGGTGCGCCGACTCGGGCGGCGTGGCCAGCCAGGGCAGGGCGGCCAGCGCCTTCCAGTCGCGGCCCAGCACCTGCGGCCCCCAGCCCGCGGGCGCGACCACGCGGTAGGTGAAGCGCGTGAGCGTGCGCGCGGCCAGCGGCGCGGGGGGGCTGGCGGCGGCGGCTTCGCCCCCGTCGGCGTCGAGGTGGAAGCCCACGTCGAGCTCGCCGCGCAGCACCTGCGCCAGCACCGTGCCGCTCATGCCGTGGCGCAGCTCGGTTTCGATCTGCGGCGCCGATTCCACCAGTTCGCGCAGGAACACGCCGAGCCGCGTGAACTCGGGGTCGAGGATGGTGCCGATGCGCAGCGACCCGCGCACCGTGCCCTGCAGGTTGCGCGCGGCCTGCTGCAGGTCGCCCACGGCGGCCAGCACGCGCTCGGCCTGCGGCAGCAGCGCGGCGCCGTCGGCCGTGAGCGCCAGGCCGTGCGGCGTGCGCGTGAAGAGCTGGAGCCCGGTCTCCTCGGCCAAGCGCTTCAGCTGCAGGCTCACCGCGGGCTGCGTGAGGTGCAGCCGCTCGGCCGCGCGCGACACGTTGCCCTCGCGCGCCGCGAGCACGAAGGCGCGCAGCAGCTGGAGGTCCATCGGGGCGGCGGCAGTCATATAAGTTCGCTTTATAAGCGAGCCGCGCCGAAATCATTGGCTTTCTTCGCCTGCCTTGAGTGAAACTGCGGTCGGCGGGCGCCGGAACGGCCCATGAGCACCCAAAATATCGACAGAGACAAAAGGCAGCGCATGAGCGACGACAACACCTTCGACTACATCGTCATCGGCGGCGGCACGGCCGGCGCGCTGATGTGCAACCGGCTCACGCGCAAGTCGCAGCGGCGCACGCTGCTGATCGAGGCCGGCCGCAAGGACGACTACCACTGGATCCACATCCCGGTCGGCTACCTCTACTGCATCGGCAACCCGCGCACCGACTGGCTCTACAACACCGAGCCCGACGCCGGCCTCAACGGCCGCACGCTGCGCTATCCGCGCGGCAAGACGCTGGGCGGCTGCTCGAGCATCAACGGCATGATCTACATGCGCGGCCAGTCGCGCGACTACGACCAGTGGGCGAAGCTCACGGGCGAGGAGGCCTGGCGCTGGGACAACGTGCTGCCCGACTTCAAGAAGCACGAGGACTATTACCTCGGCGCCGACGAACTGCACGGCGCGGGCGGCGAATGGCGGGTCGAGAAGCAGCGGCTGCGCTGGGACATCCTCGACGCCTTCGCCGAGGCCGCGGTGCAGGCCGGCATTCCGCACAGCACCGACTTCAACCGCGGCAGCAACGAGGGCGTGGGCTACTTCCAGGTCAACCAGAAGAACGGCTGGCGCTGGAACACGGCCAAGGCCTTCCTGAGGCCGGTGTGCTACGGGCGCCCCAACTTCGAGATGTGGGTCAATGCGCACGCCGCGAAGCTGATCGTCGAGACGCAGGCCGACGGCAGCCGCCGCTGCACCGGCGTGCAGGTGTGGGACGGGCACGAGATGGTGACGGCGCGCGCCACGCGCGAGGTGATCCTGTGCGGCGGCGCGATCGGCTCGCCGCAGCTGCTGCAGCTCTCGGGCATCGGTCCGGCCGAGCTGCTGCGCCGGCACGGGATCGAGGTGCAGGTGGATGCGCCCGGCGTGGGCGCGAACCTGCAGGACCACCTGCAGATCCGCGCGGTCTACAAGATCGACGGCGCGCCGACGCTCAACGTGCTGACCTCGTCGATGTACGGCAAGGCGAAGATCGGCCTCGAATACCTGATGAAGCGCAGCGGGCCGATGAGCATGGCGCCTTCGCAGCTCGGCGCCTTCACGCGCAGTTCGCCGGAGCACGCGTGGCCGAACCTCGAATACCACGTGCAGCCGCTGTCGCTCGACGCCTTCGGCGAGCCGCTGCACAGCTTCCCGGCCTTCACCGCGAGCGTGTGCAACCTGAATCCGACGAGCCGCGGCACGGTGCGCATCAAGAGCCCGCGCTTCGAGGACGCGCCGGCGATCGCGCCCAACTACCTGAGCACCGACGCCGACCGCAAGGTGGCGGCCGATTCGCTGCGGGTGACGCGCCGCATCGCGGCGCAGCCGGCGCTCGCGAAGTTCAGGCCGGAGGAATGGAAGCCGGGCGTGCAGTACCAGAGCGACGAGGACCTGGCGCGCCTGGCGGGCGACATCGCGACGACGATCTTCCATCCGGTGGGCACGACGAAGATGGGTGCGGACGACGATCCGATGGCGGTGCTCGACGCGCGCCTGCGGGTGCGGGGGGTGCAGGGGCTGCGCGTGGTGGACGCGGGCGCGATGCCGACGATCACGAGCGGCAACACCAACAGCCCGACCTTGATGATGGCCGAGAAGGCTGCGGGGTGGGTGCTGGAGGCTGAGGGCTGAGGCGGCGGTACGACCGCGCTGTCGTTTGTTCGGGGCGCGTGCACAGGGCACCGGGTACTCCCCTCCGCGAATGTCCCCCGGGGCTGCGCCCCTCCTCCTTTATTTCGCTGCGGGGAGCACCCGGTGCCCTGTGCACGAGGCACGCTGCTGGTGCATCGCTGATCAACCGGTGCTCTGAACACGCTCACGCCGATGGGGTGCCTTGCGCAGCGAAATAAAGGAGGAGGCCGCAGGCCGGGGGACATTCGCGGAGCAAGGCACCCCGTCGGCGTGAGCGCACCCCGGACAACAACCAACGCGAATCACTTCTCGATCGTCTTGTTCCAGCGCGCATTCCATGCAGGCCGGTTCGCATTGATGCTCTCCCAGTCGATGGTGACCGCGGTCTTCATCCACTGGGTGATGTCGGCCACCTGCTTCACGCCGTCGCCCACGGCGGGCGCCTTGGGGTTGGTGGGGATCTGCGCGCCGTACTGCAGCACGTTGGCCTGGGCGAGCGGGCTCAGCAGGAACTCGGCGAGCTTCTGGGACAGTTCGGGCTCGCTGTTGTTCGCGATCACGCACTGGCCCACCATCAGCACCACCGCGCCTTCCTTCGGCGGCGCGTACTCCACCGGAATGCCCTTGGTCTTGAGCGCGGCCACGGCCGTGGGGGTGAGCGGGAAGATCGCGGCCTCGCCGGTCTGCACCATCTCCGAGAGCTTGGCCGAGCTCGGGATGTACTCGAGCACGTTCGGGCCGATGGTGGTCGGCCAGGCCTTGAAGCCGGGCTCGACGTTCTTGTCGTTGCCGCCCTGGATGCGGTTGAACATCAGGAAGCCGTGCAGCCCGAAGGACGAGGACGACATCGACTGGAACACCACCTTGCCCTTGAACTTCGGATCGGCCAGGTCCAGCCACGAGGTGGGCGGTGCCCAGCCCTTCTCCTTGAACATCTTCGCGTTGTAGGCCAGCCCGGTCATGCCCAGGCTCACGCCGCTCGCCATGTCGTCCTTGAAGCGCGCGGCCGGGTAGATCTCGGCCAGCGACGGATTGGGCTTCTGCTTCTCGCACAGGCCCATGCCGATGGCGCGCACCATCACGCCGTCGTCGAGGAACATCACGTGCATCTGCGGCTTGTCCTTGTTGGCCTGCGCCTTCGCGAGGATGTCGGACGAGGTGCCGGGCACCACCACCACCTTGGCGCCGTGGAGCTTCTCGAAGGCGGGGAACACGTACTGCGTGTACGCCTTCTCCATGGTGCCGCCGTTCATGCCGATGTAGAGCGTCTTGGTCTGCGCGTGGGCGCCGCCGGCGGCGAGGGCGAGCACGAGCGGGGCGAGGAAGGCGAGGGGCTTGGCGGTGCGTGGCATGGGAGCGCTCCAGTCAGGTGGGGGTTGAAACGGTGGCGGGGGAAGAGGAAGAAGGCGAAGGCGGCGCCGCGTCGCCGAAGCGGTCGATCGCGAAGGCCTCGATCGGCGTGTCGCTGCGGCCGTCGCGCGCGAGCTCGGCCAGCACCTCGCCGGCGGCCGGGCCGATCTGGAAGCCCGCGCCCGCGAAGCCGAAGCCGTGGAACAGGCCGCGCGTGGTGCGGCTCGGGCCGAGCACCGGTTCGCGGTCGGGCAGGTAGCCCTCGGTGCCGCCCCAGGTACGGATGATGTGCGCGTGCGCCAGCCCGGGCAGCAGCTCGACGGCCTGCTGCGCCAGCGTGGCGATGGCTTCGCGTTCGGCGCGCGCGCGGTCGGCATCGAGCGTGAGGCCGGTGCCGCCGCCGAGCACGAGGTTGCCGCGCGCGACCTGCCGGCAGTAGATGCCGCCGCCTTCGACGCCGAGGCTCCAGCCGAGGAAGTTCGGCAGCGGCTCGGTCACGGCCATCAGCGGGCTGCGCGAGAACATCGGCGGCGCCTCGCCGAACTGCGCCGCGATCGCGCCGGCCCAGGCGCCCGCGCAGTTGAGCAGCACCGGCGACTGCACCTCGAGCGCATTGCCCGAGCGCACCATGAAGTGCGCGCCGTCGTGCGCCACCTCGTCGACGCGGTGGCGCTCGAAGACCTGCGCGCCCGCGCGCTCCGCGGCCCGCGCGAAGGCCGGCGACACGAGCCGCGGATTGGCCTGGCCGTCCTCCACGCACAGCGAGCCGCCCACCGCGCGCGCGCCGAGCCAGGGGCACTGCGCGCGCAGCCGTGCGCCGGAGATCAGTTCGAGCCCGAGGTCGAAGTCGCTGCAGAGCGCGCGGTAGCGCTCGAGCGAGGCCATGTCCCGATTCGCTGCGCGCGATCTTGAAATGCCCCGAGCGCACGTATTCGCCGTCGGTGCCGAGCAGTTCGGGCAGCCGGCCCCAGAGGCGGTGCGCGCGCTGCGCCAGCGGCAGCTGCGCGAGCGGCCGCCCCTGGCGCCGCACGCCGCCGAAGTTCACGCCGCTGGAGCGCGAACCGCAGAGGTCGCGTTCGAGCAGCACCACGCCCAGGCCCATGCGGCGCAGTGCGAGCGCGGCCGAGGCGCCGACGATGCCGCCGCCGACGATCGTCACGTCGGTGCGCAGCTTCTTCTTCGGGCCGCCGCTCATGCGCCGCCTCCCTCGCCGGCCTGCGCCAGCCGGATCGGGATCGGCTTGATCGGCGCCTGCCCGCGCAGGCGGCCGACCTGCGCCAGCGGCTGCGCGGTCGCATGCGCGAGGATCTCGGCCGCCGCGGCGCCGCACATCCGGCCCTGGCAGCGGCCCATGCCCACGCGCGACAGCGCCTTGAGCCGGTTCAGCTCGTCCGCGCCGCAGCCGGCCACGGCCTCGCGCAGGTCGCCGGCGGTCACGTTCTCGCAGCGGCAGATCACGAGCGCGTCGTCGGCCTGCGCCGCCCAGTCCGGCGGCAGCGGAAAGGCGCGCTCCAGGCCCTTTCGGAAAACCGCGAGCCGCGCCAGCCGGCGTTCAAGCGCGGCGGCGCGTGCGCCGTCGACCGCGATGCCGCTGTCGGCCAGGAGCGCCAGCGCCGCGCGCTCGCCGGCCCATTCGGCCGCATCGGCGCCCATGATGCCGGCGCCGTCGCCCGCGAGGTACACCCCCTCGACGCTGGCGCGGCCCGCCGCATCGCGCACCGGCAGGTGCGCGCGCTGCAGCGGCGCGAAGGCGAAGCGGCAGCCGAGCAGGTCGGCCAGCTGGGTCTCGGAACGCAGCGCATGGCCCAGGCCCACCGCGTCGCACTCGATCGAACGTTCGGCATGCCCGTCGTGCCAGGCCACGCCCGCCACGCGGGATTCGCCTTCGTCGCCGGTCACGCGCAGCGGTCGCACGCCGCGGTGCACCGGAACGCCGTGCGCGCGCAGCCAGGCCACGTAGTACAGGCCCTTCGCGAACACGGCCGGCTGCGAGAGCAGCGCGGGCACGGCGGCGGCCTGGTCGGCCAGGCGCGCGGTGTCGAGCACCGCGGCCACGTCCACCCCCGCCTTCGCATACTGGCAGGCCACCAGGTACAGCAGCGGACCGGTGCCCATGAACACCACGCGCCGGCCGATCGCGCAGCCCTGGAACTTGAGCGCCACCTGCGCGCCGCCGAGCGTGTAGACGCCCGGCAGCGTCCAGCCCGGCAGCGGCAGCACGCGGTCGGTCGCGCCCGTCGCCACGAGCAGGTGCGTGTAGGGCACGCGCCGGTTGCTCTGCGTCGGGTTGTGCATCACGTCGAGGCAGCGGTCCTGCGCGTTCCACACCAGGCTGTCGGGCCGGTGGTCGATGCGGCCGGCGAGGCCGTCGAAGGCGGCGTGCAGCGCCTCGGCGCGCTGCGACTCGAAGCCGTACAGCGTGCGCGCGCTGCGCGCTGCGAGCCGCTCGGGCGGGCGGCGGTAGATCTGGCCGCCGGCGCGCGGCGCCTCGTCGACCACCACCGGCCGCAGGCCGTGCGCCACCAGCGTCTGGGCCGCGCGCACCCCGGCCGGGCCGGCGCCGACGATCACGGGACGAAGCGTCATGCGCCGCGCCCCCCGGTGACCAGCGCCATGCCCGGCGCGATGAAGGTCGAGCAGGCGCGCAGCCGCTCGCCCGCCTCGGTGGCGATCCAGCAGTCCTGGCAGGCGCCCATCATGCAGAAGCCCGCCCGCGGCAGGCCGCTGAACTCGTTGCGCCGCAGCCGGGTGCCGTGCGTGAGCACCGCGGTCAGCACGGTGTCGCCCGCGAGCGCACGCGCGGGTGCGCCGTCGAGCGTGAAGTGCACGGCCTCGCGGCCGGTCTGCTCGGCCACGCGGTGCAGCAGGGGCAGGGCGTTCGCGGCCATCTAGCGGCGCCCCACCAGCACGCGGTCGAGGCCGTAGACGCGGTCGAGCACCACCATCGCCACGGCGGTGAGCGCCACCATCAGCGCCGACACCGCGGCCATCAGCGGATCGATGGACTCGGTGGCGTACATGTACATGCGCACCGGCAGCGTGACCGTGCTCGGCGAGGTCACGAAGATCGACATCGTCACCTCGTCGAAGCTGTTGATGAAGGCCAGCAGCCAGCCGCCGGTGACGCCCGGCAGGATCATCGGCAGCGTGATGCGGCGGAACACCGTCGCCTGGCTCGCGCCGAGCGAGAGCGCGGCCTGCTCGGCGCTGCGGTCGAAGCCCACCAGCGCGGCCACCACCAGCCGCAGCGTGTAGGGCGTAACGATCAGCGCATGCGCCAGCACCAGCCAGCCGAAGCTGCCGGTGCCGCCCACCAGCGCGAACAGGCGCAGCAGCGCCACGCCGAGCACCAGGTGCGGAATGATCAGCGGCGAGAGGAAGAGGCCGTTGAGGAAGTCGCGGCCGCGGAAGTCGTGCCGCGTGATCGCCATGCCGGCCGGCACCGCGAGCAGCGTGGCGATGGTGGCCGAGGCCAGCGCGAGCCAGAGGCTGTTGCGGAACGACTGCATGAAGTCGGGGTGCGCGAACACCGCCTCGAACCAGCGCAGCGAGAAGCGCGTGGTCGGGATGGTGAGCGTGTTCTCGGGCGTGAACGCCACGATGCACACCACCGCGAGCGGCGCCAGCATGAAGGCGATGACGAGCGCGTTGAACGCGAGGGCGAGGGGACCGTTCTGGCGCATCGTTCAGCCCAGCGCTTTCTTGTAGCGGCCTTCGACCAGGCGGTTGTAGCTGAGCATCACCACCAGGTTGGCGGCGAGCAGCGTGAGCGCCACGGCCGCGCCGAGCGGCCAGTTGAGCTCGTGCAGGTATTCGTCGTAGACCACCGTCGCGACCATCTTGAGCCGCCGCCCGCCGAGCAGGCCCGGGATCGCGAACGAGCTCGCCGCCAGGCCGAACACGATCAGGCTGCCCGAGAGGATGCCCGGCATCACCTGCGGCAGCACGATGCGCCGCAGCGTGGTGAAGGGCGTGGCGTTGAGCGACAGCGCCGCGTTCTCCACGCCGGGGTCGAGCTTCTGCAGCGAGGTCCACACCGGGATCACCATGAACGGCAGCATCACGTGCACCAGCGCGATCACCACCGCGGCGCTGGTGTAGAGGATCTTCACCGGGCCGATGCCCACGAGCTGCAGCAGTGCGTTCACCGCGCCCTCGGGCCCGAGCAGCATGCTCCAGCCGAAGGCCCGCACCACCACCGACACCAAGAGCGGCGCCAGCACCACCAGCAGCAGCATCGAGCGCCACGGGTTGCGCATGCGGCTCAGCACGTAGGCCTCGGGCGCGCCGACCAGCACGCAGATCAGCGTGACCAGCGCCGAGATCCAGAAGGTGCGCCAGAAGATGCCGTGGTAGTAGGAATCGGTGAACACCTGCGCGTAGTGCGCGAGCGTGAACTCGCCCGCCTTCGGGCCGGTCGCCGGGTCGTAGACGTTGAACGACAGCACCGCGGTGAGCGCGAGCGGCACCACCAGCAGCGCGGTGAACAGCAGCAGCGCGGGCCCGGAGAGCCACCACGGCGCGGTCTTGGCCGTCGTGCTCATGCCGCCACCGCCTCCTCGGCCGGCAGCAGCCGCGTGCAGTGCGCGGGCCAGTCGATGCCCGCGGCGTCGCCTTCGGCGAGCGGTTCGCGGCCGTCGTTGGGGCAGAGCACCATCAGCGCGCCTGCGGGCGTGGCCAGGCGGTAGAGCCACTGGCTGCCGAGGAAGAAGCTCTCGCGCACCGTGCCGTCGATGCGGCCGCGGCCGGGCGCCACGAGCTGCAGCTTCTCGGGCCGCACGCTCACGAGCACCGGCGAACCCGGGCGGAAGGCGGTGCCTTCGGCCTCGAGCGCGAGCGGGCCCACCTCGACGCGGCAGCTGCGTCCGCCGCAGGCCGTGACGCGGCCGTCGAGCAGGTTGGCCTTGCCCACGAAGGTGGAGATGAAGCGCGTGCGCGGATGTTCGTACACGCGGTGCGGATGGTCGATCTGCGTGGCGCAGCCGCCTTCCATCACCACCACGCGGTCGCTGATCGACATTGCCTCGCTCTGGTCGTGCGTGACCATCACCGTGGTGGTGCCGACCTTGCGCTGGATCTGGCGCAGCTCGAACTGCATTTCCTCGCGCAGCTTGGCGTCGAGGTTCGACAGCGGCTCGTCGAGCAGCAGCACCGGCGGCTCGATCACCAGTGCGCGCGCCAGCGCCACGCGCTGCCGCTGGCCGCCCGAGAGCTCGCGCGGGTAGCGCGCGGCATGCGCCTCCAGGTGCACCAGCGCCAGCGCCTGCTTCACGCGCTCGCTGCGCTCGGCCTTCGGCATGCGGCGCATCTCCAGCCCGAAGCTCACGTTGTCGGCCACGGTCATGTGCGGGAACAGCGCATAGCTCTGGAACACGATGCCCAGCCCGCGCGTGTTGGCCTTGGCATGGGTGATGTCCCGGCCCGCGAGCTCGATGCGCCCGCTGCTCACCGCCTCGAAGCCCGCGATCATCTGCAGCGTGGTGGTCTTGCCGCAGCCCGAGGGGCCGAGCAGCGAGACGAATTCGCCTTTTTCCACCGCGAGGTTCATGGCCGAGACCGCACGGGTCGCGCCGTAGAACTTGCTCACGTCGGTGAGCCGTAGAAATGACATGGAACAACAGCCTTTCTGCCGTGGCGACGGGTCGCGCCGCCACGTGGTACGGGCGCTGAATCGCCGGGTAAGTTCGATTCACTCTATTGCAACGATCGCGCCAGGCCGCCTCGGGTATTCCATTAATCAGAATCTTTTTCCGATTTATTCCGATCAATGGAATATGAATCGTAAAATCGGCCGGACGAATTCCACAGGAGCAGGGCATGGAGACTTCCCAGGCGGCCAGCGGCGGCGTGCCGCGCGTCTTCGCAGTGATCCGCGCGCTCGCCGCGGTGCAGGCCGAGGGCGGGCGGGTGACGCAGATCGCACGTTCGGTGGGCCTCACGCAGGCGACCACGCACCGTTTGCTGCAGTCGCTGATCGCCGAGGGCGTGGTCGAGCAGGACGAGCGCACCAAGCTCTACCGGCTCGGCATCGATTTCTTCGCACTCGCGGCCAGTGCGGGCAATCCCGGCGACCTGCGCTCGATCTGCCGGCCGGTGCTGCTGCGCCTCTGCGCGAGCCTCGGCGACAGCATCTTCCTGCTGGCGCGCAGCGGCTTCGATGCGGTCTGCCTCGACCGCAGCGAGGGGCCGTTCCCGATCCGCTCGTTCACGGGCGACGTCGGCGGGCGCATCGCGCTCGGCGTGGGGCAGGGCGCGCTCGCGATCCTGGCCTTCCTGCCCGAGGCGGAGCGCGAGGAGGTGATCCGCTTCAACCTCTCGCGGGTGCGCGAGTACGGCGTCTACGACGAGGTCTACCTGCGCACCGAGATCGAGCGCGTGCGCCAGTCGGGCTACGCGGGCCGCAACACCGGGCTGCTCGAAGGCATGGCCGGCGTGGCGGTGCCGATCCTCGACCGCGAGGGCCGCGCGGTGGCCGCGCTGAGCGTGGGCACCATCGCCGACCGCCTGAACGCCGACCGCATGCCCACCGTGGTCGAGCTGCTCAAGCGCGAGGCCGCGGCCATCGGCCCGAAGATCAACCCCTTCGACGCCACGCTGCGGCGCCCGGCGCAGAGCCTCGCGGGCTCGCCCGCGGGGCAGAAGATTCCGCTGCCCGAGGCGCCCGGGCCCGCCTGAACGCGGCGCCTCACTTCAGCTTGCTGTCCTCGCGCTTCGCTTCCTCCATGGCCTCGGGCTCGAGTTCCTCGGCATAGCGGTTGAGGCGGATGAAGAGGCCCCAGCCCGCCATCAGCAGCCCCACGGCGCCGAGCAGCATGGCCGCATGCAGCATCAGCGCGGGCGACTCGCGCGCCTTGATGATCGCGACCAGCGCCTCGACCGCGACGGCGACCACGATCACCACCATGAAGCGCGAAAGAAAGCGGCGCACCCGGGTCGGCGCGCTGATGTGGGCGTCTCGCACCACCTCTTCCTCGAGCACCGTCTGCGAGATCTGCAGCGCCACCACCCCCGCCGCGAGCAGGCCCACCGCCTCGATGATCGCCTCGGCCGCCCGCAGGTCGAGGCCGTGCATGACCGCGCCCCAGCCGGCGCGCGCCGCGATCGCCACAAGCACCAGCGAGGCCAGGGCGAAAGCCAGCGCCATCAGCGCGTGGATCGCGGCGTAGAGGGAGTGGATCAGCTTCATGATGCGGCGGAATCTTCGTGGCGCGGCGCCGGACGCCGCGTAGGCGCGCAGCCCGTCGTGCCGGGAGCCGGTGCCGAGTTCCTTCCGCAAACGCACCAGGTTCTTCCTTTTTTTCACTAGGCAAGCGCGCCCGATTGGCTGATATTGCCGGCTTCCCTTCTCCCCGCGAGCGTGTCCATGTCCGAAGCCTCCTCCTCCGCCTCTTCCGTCGCCGCCGAAGTCGGCCAGCTGCTCGAGCGCCTCGGCGTGCCGCGCGCGGCCCACACGGGCGGCGAGCTCGCGGTGCGCTCGCCGGTCACGGGCGAGGTGGTGGCGCAGGTGCGGCAGACCGCGCCGGCCGAGGCCACGGCCACCATCGGCCGTGCGCATGCGGCCTTCCAGGCCTGGCGCAGCGTGCCCGCGCCGCGCCGCGGCGAACTGGTGCGGCTGCTCGGCGAGGAACTGCGCGCGGCCAAGGCCGACCTCGGCCGGCTGGTCACGCTGGAGGCCGGCAAGATCCCGTCGGAAGGCGCGGGCGAGGTGCAGGAGATGATCGACATCTGCGACTTCGCGGTCGGCCTGTCGCGCCAGCTCTACGGCCTCACGCTGGCCACCGAGCGCGCCGAGCACCGCATGATGGAGAGCTGGCATCCGCTCGGCGTGTGCGGCGTGATCTCGGCCTTCAACTTCCCGGTGGCCGTGTGGTCGTGGAACGCGGCGCTCGCGCTGGTGTGCGGCGACCCGGTGGTGTGGAAGCCCTCCGAGAAGACCCCCCTCACCGCCCTGGCGGTGCATGCGATCGCGCAGCGCGCCATCGCGCGCTTCGGCGCCGATGCGCCCGAAGGGCTGCTCGGCCTGCTGCTGGGCCAGCGCGACATCGGCGAGCTGCTGGTGGACGACCACCGCGTGCCGGTGCTCTCGGCCACCGGCTCCACCGCGATGGGCCGGCAGGTGGGGCCGAAGCTCGCCGCGCGCTTCGCCCGCCCCATCCTCGAACTCGGCGGCAACAACGCGGCCATCGTCGCGCCCTCGGCCGACCTCGACCTCACGCTGCGCGCGATCGCGTTCGCGGCCATGGGCACCGCGGGCCAGCGCTGCACCACGCTGCGCCGCCTGTTCGTGCACGACAGCGTGTACGAGGCGCTCGTGCCCAAGCTCGCCAGGGTCTACGGCAACGTGCGCGTGGGCGATCCGCGCGAGGCCGGCACGCTCGTCGGCCCGCTGATCGACCGCGCCGCCTTCGACGGCATGCAGAAGGCGCTCGACGAGAGCCGCGCGGCCGGGGCCACGGTGCACGGCGGCGGCCGGGTCGAGGGCATCGGCGGCGCCGAGGCCTGGTACGCGCGCCCGGCGCTGGTCGAACTCGCGGCGCATGAAGGCCCGGTGCTGCGCGAGACCTTCGCGCCGATCCTCTACGTGATGCGCTACACCTCGCTCGACGCGGCGATCGAGCAGCACAACGCGGTGGGCGCGGGCCTGTCGTCGTCGATCTTCACGCTCGACATGCGCGAGGCCGAGCGCTTCCTCTCGAGCGCGGGCTCCGACTGCGGCATCGCCAACGTCAACATCGGCCCGAGCGGCGCCGAGATCGGCGGCGCCTTCGGCGGCGAGAAGGAAACCGGCGGCGGGCGCGAAGCCGGCTCCGACGCCTGGAAGGCCTACATGCGCCGCGCGACCAACACCATCAACTATTCGACGGCACTGCCCCTGGCCCAGGGCGTGACCTTCGACATCGACGACTGACCACGCCGCACGCAGGTCCGGCCGCGCAGCGTTTCGCTGCTGCAGCGGCAGGGCGGCGGCTGTCCGCTTTTCCAACAAGAACCACCGGAGACACAGAAGATGAAGACTTCCCTGAAGACCCTCGCCGCCGCCATGCTGCTCGCGCTCGCGTGCGGCAGCGCCGCCGCGCAGCAGGCCGCGGGCGGCACGCTCGACAAGATCAAGGCCAGCGGCAAGGCCGTGCTGGGCGTGCGCGAGGCCTCGCCGCCGATGGCCTACATGCTCGGCGCGGGCGAGAAGTACGTGGGCTACCACGTCGAGCTGTGCGAGCGCGTGCTCAAGGACATCGCACCGCAGGCCAGGCTCGAGTACATGGCCGTCACGGCGCAGAACACCATTCCGCTGGTGCAGAACGGCACGCTCGACATCGGCTGCGGCCCCACCACCAACAACACGGCGCGCCAGCAGCAGGTGGCCTTCGCGCTCACCACCTACGTGAGCGAGGTGCGCATGGCGACGCGCGTCGATTCCGGCATCGCCACGCTCGACCAGCTCGCGGGCCGCAACGTGTCGGCTTCCACCGGCACCACGGCGGTGCAGCTGCTGCGCAAGCGCGAGCGCGCACTCAACGTGAGCTATCCGATGATGCTGGGCAAGGACCACCTCGAGAGCTTCCTGCTGATGGAGTCGGGCCGCGCCGATGCCTTCGTGCTCGACGACAACCTGCTCGCGGGCATCATCGCGAACTCGAAGAATCCGGCGGCCTACCGCATCGTCGGCGAGCCGCTCGGCTCCGAGCCGATCGCGCTGCTGTTCCGCAAGGACGATCCCGCCTTCAAGACCGCGGTGGACGACGCGCTGCGGCGCCTCATGAAGAGCGGCGAGCTCGAGAAGATCTACAACCGCTGGTTCGTCGCGCCCATCCCGCCGAAGAACACCAGCCTGAACCTGCCGATGAGCGCCGCGCTACGGCAGCTGATCGCCGAGCCCAACGACAAGCCGCTGGAGGCCTACGCCAAGTGACGCCCGACGCTGCCGCCTTCCAGCCCGCCGCGCGGGTGCGCGCGATCGGCGTTTCGGAGATCCTGCGCATCACCGACCATGCCAACGCACTCAGGCGGGCGGGGCGGCCGGTGATCGTGCTCGGCGCGGGCGAGCCCGACTTCGACACGCCCGGCAACGTGCGCGAGGCCGCGGTGCGTGCCATCGGGCGCGGCGAGACGCGCTACACCGTGCTCGACGGCAGCCCCGCGATGAAGGAAGCGGTGCAGCTCAAGTTCAGGCGCGACAACGCGCTCGCGTTCGCGCTGGACGAGATCAGCGTGAGCGCCGGCGCCAAGCAGGTGATCTTCAATGCGCTGATGGCGAGCCTGGACCCGGGCGACGAGGTGATCCTGCCCGCGCCCTACTGGACCTCGTACGCCGACATCGTCCGGGTCTGCGGCGGACGGCCGGTGCCCGTGGCCTGCACCGAGGCCGAGGGCTTCCGGCTCGGCGCCGCGCAGCTCGAGGCCGCAATCACGCCGCGCACGCGCTGGCTGTTCCTCAACTCGCCCTCGAACCCGAGCGGCGCGGCCTACGGCGCGGCCGAACTCCAGCCACTGTGCGAGGTGCTGCTGCGGCATCCGCAGGTGTGGGTGCTGGCGGACGACATCTACGAACACATCCTCTACGACGGCCGCGCGTTCGCCACGCCGGCGGCCGTGGAACCGCGCCTGCGCGAACGCACGCTCACGGTCAACGGCGTGTCGAAGGCCTATGCGATGACCGGCTGGCGCGTGGGCTACGGCGCCGGGCCGCGCGCGCTGATCGCGGCCATGGCCGTGGTGCAGAGCCAGACCACCTCGTGCCCCTCGTCGATCAGCCAGGCCGCCGCCATCGAGGCGCTGACCGGCCCGCAGCGCATCGTGGCCGAGCGCCGGGACGACTTCCAGGCGCGGCGCGACTTCGTCGTGGCCGCGCTGAACCGCGCACCGGGGCTGCACTGCCGCGTGCCCGAAGGCGCGTTTTACACCTTCGCGAGCTGCGCGGGCGTGCTCGGCCGGCGCACCCGCGGCGGCATGCTGCTCGCGACCGACGGCGACTTCTGCGACTACCTGCTGCGCGACTTCGAGGTGGCGGTGGTGCCGGGCAGCGTGTTCGGGCTGGCGCCGTACTTCCGGATTTCCTATGCCACGTCGATGGCGCAACTGGAAGAGGCCTGCGCACGCATCGCCGCCGCATGCCAGGCCCTCGAATGACCCCGATTTCTCCCTCCCCTTCCGGGGGAGGGCAGGGGTGGGGGCGCGCGGCGTGTCGATCGCCCTCGGCTCGTTCGGCGCCGCCTGCCCCCATCCCAGCCTTCCCCCGGGAGGGGAAGGAGCAATACCCCCACCTTCACCGCATCGAGAACCCAGCGCATGACTTCTTCCCGCACCGGCGGCCAGATCCTGGTCGACCAGCTCATCACCCATGGCGTCCGGCAGCTCTTCTGCGTGCCCGGCGAGAGCTTTCTCGCCGTGCTCGACGCGCTGCACGACGCTGCGATCGACGTGACCGTGTGCCGCCAGGAGGGCGGCGCCGCGATGATGGCCGAGGCGCAGGGCAAGCTCACGGGCCGGCCCGGCGTGTGCTTCGTCACGCGCGGGCCGGGCGCCACCAACGCGTCTGCGGGCGTGCACATCGCGCACCAGGACTCGACCCCGCTGCTGCTCTTCGTCGGCCAGGTCGCACGCGATGCGCTCGGGCGCGAAGCCTTCCAGGAGCTGGACTACGGCGCGGTCTTCGGCACCATGGCCAAGTGGGTGGTGCAGATCGACGACCCGGCACGCCTGCCCGAGCTGGTCTCGCGCGCCTTCCACGTCGCGACCTCGGGCCGGCCCGGGCCGGTGGTGATCGCGCTGCCCGAGGACATGCTGACCGAGGCCGCATCCGTGGCCGACGCGCTGCCCTACACCGTGACCGAAACCCATCCCGGCGCGGCGCAGATCGCCGAGCTGCAGCAGCGGCTCGCGAAGGCGCGGCGCCCCGTCGCCATCCTCGGCGGCAGCCGCTGGTCCGAAAAGGCGGCGCTGCAGTTCGCGGATTTCGCGGCCGCGTTCTCGCTGCCGGTGTACTGCTCGTTCCGGCGCCAGATGCTGCTGTCGGCCGAGCATCCCAGCTACGCGGGCGACCTGGGCCTGGGCGCCAATCCGCGCATGCTCGAGCGCATCCGCAACGCCGACCTGGTGCTGCTGGTGGGTGGGCGGCTCTCGGAAGTGCCGTCGCAGGGCTACGAGCTGCTGGCCATTCCGCAGCCGGCGCAGTCGCTGGTGCATGTGCATGCCGACGCCGACGAACTCGGCCGCCTCTACCGGCCGGCCCAGGGCATCCATGCCACGCCGCAGGCCTTCGCCGAGGCCGTGGCCGCGCTGCGCCCCGACGCCGCGCCCGTGTGGCGGGCCGACACGCAGGTCGCGCGCGAGGATTTCCTGCGCTGGAGCGATCCCGCGCCGATCCGCATCCCGGGCGCGCTGCAGATGGGCGAGGTGATGCAGCATCTGCGCGAGGTGCTGCCGGCCGACACCATCTTCTGCAACGGCGCCGGCAACTTCGCCACCTGGGTGCACCGCTTCTGGCCGTTCCGCGCGTTCGCGAGCCAGCTGGCGCCGACCAGCGGCTCGATGGGCTACGGCCTGCCCGCCGGCGTCGGCGCCAAGCGCCTGTGGCCGCAGCGCGAGGTGGTGGTGTTCGCGGGCGACGGCGACTTCATGATGCACGGGCAGGAATTCGCCACCGCGGTGCAGTACGGCCTGCCGATCCTCGTGGTGCTGCTCGACAACGCCATGTACGGCACCATCCGCATGCACCAGGAGCGGCACTATCCCGGCCGCGTCAGCGCCACGCAGCTCAGGAACCCCGACTTCCGCGGCTATGCCGAGGTGTTCGGCGGCCATGGCGAGCGCGTGGCGAGCACCGCCGAGTTCGCGCCCGCGCTCGCCCGCGCCCGCGCGAGCGGCAAGCCCGCGATCCTCCACTGCCTGCTCGATGCCGAGGCAATCACGCCGGCGAACACGCTGCAGGGCATCCGGCAGGCCGCGCTCGCCGCGGCGGGCTGAGCGGCCGCCGCCGCTTCAACGCAGCCCGGCAAGAAAGCGCGGTCCGCCGCCCTGCCGCGCCGCCAGCCGCGCGGCACGCGCCAGCGGCTCCATCGCCTGCTCCAGCCGGGTGGCGAGCTGGTCGAGCTCCGCGTCCTTCGTCTCGGCCGCGTGCGCGCGCGTCATGCGCACGATCTCGGCCGCGTACTCCGCATTGGTGGCCATCCACTCGGTGTCCGTCACCCGCCCATGCTTTCGCCGCAGCGCCACGTGCAGCCGCGCGGCAAGGGCGATGCGTTCGCTTTCGGACATCGATGGCATGGTTCCTCCGTCGGTGGGCAGCGCTGTCGTGCACAAGTCGTGCCATGTGGCGGCCGCACCGTAACGCCCGGAAACACTTTGGTGTTCAACCAAGCCTTCGCATGTCAGGCAAAGCGGGTAATTCCCAATGCACTGCGCCGGTGCACCGCCTAAAGTCTGCCCACTCGCGAACGGGCCAAGCTCGTACTGCCGAGGGTCCGAGGAGACAAGTTTCCGGTCAACAAGAAAAATCCTGAAGGCTTCCACTTCGAGAAGCCGTATCGAACTTGAAAGGCGCCGCTGGTCGGCGCCTTTTTTATGGGCGTCCGCGCCGCCGTCCTGCGCCGGCTTGAAGCTCCTGTTTTTGTAGCAAGCGGATGCGACAATCCGGCGCATGGAAATGCTGGTGGTCACGGGCGCCTCGCTGCTCGCGGGTTTCGTCGATTCGATCGTGGGCGGCGGGGGACTGATCCTCGTGCCGGCCCTCTTCGCCGTGTTTCCGGGCGCACCGCCCGCCACCCTGCTCGGCACCAACAAGAGTGCGTCGATCTGGGGCACGGCGGCCGCGGCGGCGCAGTTCAGCCAGCGGGTGCAGATGCGCTGGGGCGCGCTCTGGCCTGCGGCGGTGCTCGGCTTCGCGGGATCGATGCTCGGCGCCTGGGGCGTGACGCTGTTTCCGGGCGACTTCCTGCGCCGTGCGCTGCCGCTGGTGCTGCTCGGCGTGCTGATCTACACGCTGGCGCGCAAGGACCTGGGCCGGCACCATGTGCCGCGCTTCGCCGGCCGCGCCGAGACGCTGGCCGCCTGCGCGATCGGCTTCTCGATCGGTCTCTACGACGGCTTCTTCGGCCCTGGCGCGGGCAGCTTCCTGGTCTTCCTGTTCGTGCGCTGGATGGGCTACGACTTCCTCAATGCGTCGGCATCGGCCAAGATCATCAACACGCTCACCAACGCCGCGGCCCTGCTGCTGCTCGCGCTCAAGGGCCATGTGTGGTGGCACTACGGACTGGTGATGGCGGTCGCGAACGTGGCGGGCAGCCTGCTGGGCACGCGCGTGGCGCTGAAGCACGGGGCCGGGTTCGTGCGGGTGGTGTTCATCGTGGTCGTGAGCGCGCTGATCCTGAAGACCGCCTACGACGCATTCCTCAAATAGCAATACGCAAGAGAGAGAAAGTCCCCCCATGGCACAGCAGCCGCATCCGCAGTCCCTCGAAGCTCCCGCGGCCGTCGGTTTCTGGGAGGCCTTCGCCTACTGGCTCAAGCTCGGCTTCATCAGCTTCGGCGGCCCGGCGGGGCAGATCGCGCTGATGCACCAGGAACTGGTCGAGCGCCGGCGCTGGATCTCGGAGAAGCGCTTCCTGCATGCGCTGAACTACTGCATGCTGCTGCCCGGGCCGGAGGCGCAGCAGCTCGCCACCTACATCGGCTGGCTCATGCACCGCACCTGGGGCGGCCTCGCGGCCGGCGTGCTCTTCGTGCTGCCTTCGCTCTTCATCCTGATCGCACTGTCGTGGGCCTACATGGCCTATGGCCAGGTGCCCGCGGTGGCGGGGCTGCTCTACGGCGTCAAGCCGGCGGTGACGGCGATCGTGCTGTTCGCCGCCTGGCGCATCGGCTCGCGGGTGCTCAAGAACGCGTGGCTGTGGGCGATCGCGGTGGCTGCGTTCGTCGCGATCTTCGCGCTGCGCCTGCCGTTTCCGCTGATCGTGCTGTCGGCCGGCCTGGTCGGCTACGTTGGCAGCCGCTTCGCGCCCGCGGCCTTCGCGCCGGGCGGCGGGCATGGCGCGGCCGCGGCATCGGGCGGTGCGGCGCTGATCGACGACGACACGCCCACGCCGCCGCATGCGCGCTTCGGCTGGGGCCGCTTCGCGCGCGTGCTCGCGGTGTTCCTCGCGTTGTGGCTCGGCGCGCTGGGCGCGCTGGCCGCGCTCTTCGGCTGGCAGGGTGCGCTCACGCAGATGGGCTGGTTCTTCACCAAGGCCGCGCTCCTGACCTTCGGCGGCGCCTACGCCGTGCTGCCCTACGTGTTCCAGGGCGCGGTCGACCACTATCACTGGCTCACGGCCACGCAGATGATCGACGGCCTGGCGCTCGGCGAGACCACGCCCGGCCCGCTGATCATGGTGGTGTCGTTCGTGGGCTTCGTCGGCGGCTGGGGGCAGGCCCTCTTCGGCCCGCAGGCGCTCTTCGCCTCCGGCGCGGCAGCGGCGGCGGTGGTGACCTTCTTCACCTTCCTGCCGTCGTTCCTGTTCATTCTGCTGGGCGGCCCCTTCATCGAGTCCACCCACGGCAAGCTCAAGTTCACCGCCCCGCTCACGGCCATCACCGCCGCCGTCGTCGGCGTGATCGTCAACCTCGCGGTCTTCTTCGCCTACCACGTACTCTGGCCGAAGGGCCTCACCGGCCCCTTCGAACTCCCCTCCGCCGTCATCGGCATCCTCGCAGCCATCGCGCTCTTCCGCTTCAAGGCCGGCGTCATCCCCGTGGTGCTCGGCAGCGCGCTCGTCGGCATGACCTGGCAACTGCTGATGCGCTGATCCAGCGTCTTACCAAGGCCAGGGCGCCAAGCCAGAAACACCGCGGAACCGGCTTAGCCGGGCCGCAGGTGTTGCCCCCTCGAGGGGGGAGTCGAGCGACACGAAGTGCGCGAGGGACGGGGGTGGGTTCAGTCCTCGACGAAGGCTTCTTCGCGCTTGGCCTTGATCGACGGCAGCAGCACGATGCCCAGCAGCGCCAGCGCGGCCAGCAGCAGGCCCGCCGAGAGCGGCCGCGTGACGAACACGCTCCAGGTGCCGCGCGACAGCAGCAGCGCGCGGCGCAGGTTCTCTTCCATCATCGGCCCGAGGATGAAGCCCAGCAGCAGCGGCGCGGGCTCGGTGCGCAGCTTGAGGAACAGATAGCCCACGAAGCCGAAGATCGCCACCATCCACACGTCGAAGGTGTTGTTGTTGGTCGAGTACACGCCGATGGCGCAGAACAGCACGATGGCCGGGAACAGGAACTTGTAGGGCACCGTCAGCAGCTTGATCCACATGCCGATCAGCGGCAGGTTCAGCACGATCAGCATCGCGTTGCCGATCCACATCGAGGCGATCAGGCCCCAGAACAGCTCGGGGTTGCTGGTCATCACCTGCGGGCCGGGCTGGATGTTGTGGATGGTCATCGCGCCCACCATCAGCGCCATCACCGCGTTGGGCGGAATGCCCAGCGTCAGGAGCGGGATGAACGAGGTCTGCGCGCCGGCGTTGTTGGCCGATTCGGGCGAGGCCACGCCGCGGATGTTGCCCTTGCCGAAGGCGACTTCGCCGGGGCTCATCTTGACCTTCTTCTCGAGCGCGTAGGCCGCGAAGGCCGCGAGCAGCGCACCGCCGCCCGGCAGGATGCCGAGCGCCGAACCGAGCGTGGTGCCGCGCAGCACCGCGGGCGCCATGCGCTTGAAGTCGTCCTTGGTGGGCCACAGGCCCTTGACCTTGCTCGTGAACACCTCGCGCTCGTCGTCGGGCTGCGAGAGGTTGCCGATGATCTCGCCGTAGCCGAACACGCCCATGGCGATCACCACGAAGCCGATGCCGTCGGTCAGTTCGGGAATGTCGAAGCTGAAGCGCGCGACGCCCGAATTCACGTCGGTGCCGACGAGGCCGAGCAGCAGGCCGAGCACGATCATGCCGATGGCCTTGAGCAGCGAGCCCGAGGCCAACACCACCGCGCCGATCAGGCCCAGCACCATCAGCGAGAAATACTCGGCCGGGCCGAACTTGAAGGCCAGCTCGGTCAGCGGCGGCGCAAAAGCCGCGAGGATCAGCGTGCCCACGCAGCCGGCGAAGAACGAGCCCAGGCCGGCCGCCGCGAGGGCAGGGCCGGCGCGGCCCTGCCGCGCCATCTGGTAGCCGTCGATGCAGGTCACCACCGAGGATGATTCGCCCGGCAGGTTGACCAGGATCGCCGTGGTCGAGCCGCCGTACTGCGCGCCGTAGTAGATGCCGGCGAGCATGATCAGCGCCGACACGGGCGGCAGCGCGTAGGTGGCGGGCAGCAGCATCGCGATGGTCGCGACCGGGCCGATGCCCGGCAGCACGCCGATCAGCGTGCCGAGAATGCAGCCGACCAGGCAATAGAGCAGGTTGGTGAAGGTGAAGGCGACGCCGAAGCCGGTCGCGAGGTTGTGGAACAGTTCCATGATGATCCTGCGCTCCCGGTCAGGCCGAAATGAAGGTCGGCCAGACCTGGATCTGGAGCTTGAGCGCCCAGATGAAGGCCACGTAGCTGCCGGCGGCGAGGATGGTCGCGAGCACCAGCACGTCGCGCAGCTTGAACTGCGTGCCGGCCAGGCTCGAGATGATCACCAGCGCATAGATCGCGATGATCATGCCCATGGCCGGCAGGCCGATGCTCGGCAGGCCGCCGAGCAGCACGCCGAACGCGAGGTTGGCGCCGAGCACGAAGGCCAGCGGCCGCCATGCCCACTTGCCGATGGGCGCGCCATCGGCGGTTTCCACCACCATCGCCTGGAACATGATGCCCGCGCCCAGCACGGCCAGCAGAATGCCCAGCATGAGCGGGAAGTACCCCGGCCCCATGCGCGCGCCGTCCCCGATGGTGTAGCTGGTGGCGCCGATGGCGAAAGTGCCGCCCACGGCTGTGAACATGACTCCCGAGAAGAAGTCAGCCTGACTCTTGATACGCATTGTCTCGACCCTCTTGATTGGACGGGTGAGGGTCGCTTCCGGCGCCTGACCGCTGGCTGACCGGGGCGTAAGGACAAATGCGTACCTGACCTCCCGCTGAATGCGGGGGGCCGGAAACGAAAAAAGCTCCCGAAGGAGCTTTTTCATGGGAGCGCGAACGCTCCAGGGTGCGTGGGCTCAGTAGCCGCCGCGGCCACCGCCGCCGCCGTAGCCACCGCCGCCACCGCTGCGGCCACCACCGCCGCCGCCGTAGCCGCCGCCACCACCGCCGTAGCCACCACCGCCGCCGCCGTAGCCGCCGCCGCCACCGGTGCGGGGGGGACGTGCTTCCATCGGACGGGCTTCATTCACCGTCAGGGCACGGCCCTGGAACGAATGGCCGTTCATGGCTTCGATGGCCGCGAGTGCCTCGGCGTCCGAGCCCATTTCGACGAAGCCAAAGCCCTTCGAACGGCCGGTGTCGCGTTCCATCATGACCTTGGCGCTGACGATCGAGCCGAACTCGCCGAAAGCCTGTTCCAGGTCGTTGTCACGCACGGAGTAGGCGAGGTTGCCTACGTAAAGTTTCTTGCCCATGGAGGGACTCCTCATTCAAACCAAAAAACAAAGCGATGGAGTCCCAGAATCACAACAAACAAAATTGCGCTGTGGCGCGAAACTGACCGATCACCGAATTACGTGCACGGGAGGCAAAGCTCGCAGACACGTAGGCTGGATTATCAGTGCCGATTCGGAAAAAGGGCGCCGAATTCCGCGCTTATTACGAAACATCACGTCCGGACGGGCGGTTTCGCAACGGTTCGAGCAGCGCTTTGAGGCCGTTGTGGTCTATTTCATGCATCAGGTGGAGCAGCCGGCCGATTTCCCCTGCGGGAAAACCCTCGCGCGCAAACCAGGTCAGGTAATTTCCCGGCAAATCGGCGATCAGCGTGCCCTTGTGCTTGCCAAAAGGCATGGCCAGCGTCACCAGGCGCTGCAGGTCTTCCGGTTTCATGATGCTTTTTTATTCATTCAGGGTCCGGCCGTGGTGCTCAGCCGCCGGCGCGCTTGACCGTGTGGCCCTGCTTCGAGAGCGCCGCGATCACCAGCTCGCGGTGGTCGCCCTGGATCTCGATCGTTCCGTCCTTCACCGTGCCGCCCGAACCGCAGGCCGCCTTGAGCTGCTTGCCGAGCGCCGCAAGCGCGGCCGCATCGAGCGCGAGGCCCTTGACCACCGTCACGCCCTTGCCCTTTCGGCCCTTGGTCTCGTGCGATACACGCACAATGCCGTCGGTGGCGGGCGCGCGCGCCTTCGCGAGTTCCCTGCAGCGGCACTGCGCCACCGGCGCGCCGCAGCCGGGGCACATGCGCCCGCCCGCCTCGGTGGAGTACACCAGCGTGCTGCTGCCCGGGTTGTTCTTCATCGTCGCTGCCATTTCCGATCCGCTTTCCTCTTCGGTCCCACTCTTTTCAATTTCCGGATTCAGCCATCTTGCCGTCTGCTCACATGCCCTTCGATTCCCTGGGCCTCGCGCCCGCGCTGGTGCAGGCAGCCACCGACAGCGGCTATGCCGCGCCGACCGCGATCCAGGTCGCGGCCATTCCCGCGATTCTGCAGGGCCGCGACCTGCGCGGCTGCGCCCAGACCGGCTCGGGCAAGACCGCCGCATTCTCGCTGCCGCTGCTGCAGCGCCTGGCGGGCGACGCCGCGCAGGCGCCGCGCCGCGTGCGCGCGCTGGTGCTCGTGCCCACGCGCGAACTCGCGGCGCAGGTGGGCGAGAGCATGCGCGGGCTCGCGCAGCACCTGGACGCGCGGCTGAAGATCGTCGTCGCCTTCGGCGGCGTGTCGATCAACCCGCAGATGATGAGCCTGCGCGGCGGTGCCGACGTGGTGGTCGCCACGCCGGGCCGGCTGCTCGACCTCGTGGACCACAACGCGCTGCGGCTCGACGCGGTGTCGATGCTGGTGCTCGACGAGGCCGACCGGCTGTTCGACCTCGGCTTTGCCGAGGAGCTCGGCCGCGTGCTCGCGCTGCTGCCGCAGCGGCGGCAGAACCTGCTGTTCTCCGCGACCTTCCCGCCGGCGATCCAGGCGCTGGCCGACGGCATGCTGCGCGACCCCGCGATCGTCGACGTGCAGGGCGCGCCGGGCACCGAGCCCGCCATCGTGCAGCGCGTGATCGAGGTCGATGCCGGCCGCCGCACCCAGCTGCTGCGCCACCTGCTGAAGCAGCACGAGGGCGAATGGGACCGCGTGCTGGTCTTCGTCGCCACGCAGCATGCGGCGCAGACGGTGGCCGAGAAGCTCTACCGCAACGGCATCTACGCCGTGCCCTTCCACGGCGACATCGCGCAGGGCACGCGCAGCGACATCCTGTTCCAGTTCAAGCAGAGCCGCTGGGACGTGGTGGTCGCCACCGACCTCGCGGCGCGCGGCATCGACATCGCGCAGCTGCCGGTGGTCATCAACTACGACCTGCCGCGCTCGCCCACCGACTACATCCACCGCATCGGCCGCACCGGCCGCGCGGGCGAGCGCGGCCTCGCGATCAGCTTCGTGAGCGCCGCGACCGAGGCGCATTTCCGGCTCATCGAGAAGCGCCAGGGGCTGAGCCTGCCGCGCGAGCGCATCGAAGGCTTCGAGCCGACCGAGGCTGCGCCGCCGCGGGTGGTCGACACCTCGGGCAACGGCGGCGTCAAGGGCAAGCGGCCCAGCAAGAAGGACAAGCTGCGCGCCGCGGCGGCCAAGGCGCGCGGCGGCGATTGATGAGATGCGCCGCGGGGGCGCTGCCCGGCCTGCGGCGGTCGATCAGCTGGTGCGCACGCGGCGCCCCGCGGCGGGCGCATCCATGCTGTTGCCGGTGATGACCCAGTAGATGAAGATCAGCACGGCGCCCGCGGTGCCGAAGACCGTCAGGCCCATGTAGCTGCCGCCGATGGCCAGCGCATCCACGGGCGCGGCGGCGGTGCAGACCATGCTGGCCGCGCTCATGCCCACGTAGTGCATGGTGCACACCGCCAGGCCCATCACGAAGGCGGCGCCGATCTGGTGCGGCAGCCGGCGCAGGTTGAAGGCCAGCCACAGCGCGGCCGCGGCGGCGGTGATCGCGATCGCGACCGAGAGCGCCACGATGGCGAGGTCGAAGTCCATCGAGGCGCGCATGTTCATCGCGAACATGCCCATGTAGTGCATCACGCACACGCCCAGGCCCGCGAGCAGGCTGCCCGCCAGCCATCCGGAGCGGCTGAACTTGCGCCGGCCGCCCGCGAGGTAGAGCGCGACGCCAGAGATCAGGATCGCCGCCACCAGCGACACCACGGTCAGCGGCGCGTTGTACGAGATGCCCACGGGCAGCCGGTAGGCCAGCATGCCGATGAAGTGCATCGACCAGATGCCGATGCCGCCGAGCGCCACGGCGGCGCAGGCCACGGCCGCGAGGTTCGTGGTGCCGTCCGCGCCCACCATCCGCTTGGCGCAGATCAGCGCCACCAGCGATCCCGCGAACGAGATCAGGAACGAGAGCGCCACCAGTCCCAGCGAGTATTCGGGCAACAGCAACTGGCCAACGACGAGGGGGGTCATGGGGAATCTCCTTCTTGAACAACGCCCCGCCCCTCCGACGCCTTTGTCGGGAAGCGTAACGAGACGTTCGGCGGCGAGTTTGTAATGTTTGTGTGAATAAGTAAACAGAATTTTGCATTTTTCACATTTTTTGATTTTCGCCTCGGGGACGGATGCGGTAGATGGCGTTGTTCCGGTCCGCCGAGACGTAGATCGTGCCGTCGCTGCCGACCGCCACGCCCGTGACCACGTAGGGCGCCGGCAGGCCCGGACCGGGCGCCAGCCCGATCGGCAGGTCCTCGGCCACGGTGCGCCGGGCGCCGGTGGCCGGATCGATCTCCACCAGGCGGCGCGCGGCGCTCTCGGCCACGATGAAGCTGCCCCAGGGCGTTTCGGCCACGCCTTCGGGCAGCGCGAGGCCCTCGGCCACGGCGCGCAGCGGCGCGCTGGCGTCGAGCGGAATGCGCGTGAGCTTGCCGACCGCCTCGGTGACGTAGAGCGCACCGTCGCGGCCGAGCACCATCTGCACCGGCCCGCCCAGCCCGCTCGCGAGCACCTGCTTCTCGGCCAGTTGCGGGCCGCTGGCGCGCGTGATGCTGCCGGTGGCGATCTCGGCATAGATCACGCCGCCGTCGGCCAGCGGCAGGGCATCGAACGGCGCCTTCAGGCCGTGCAGCGTCCGGACCGTGCGCAGCGACTGCCGGTCGACCAGCTGCACCGTGCCGGTGAACCACGAGGCGAGCGCGAACAACCGGCCCGAGAGGCCGACCGAGAACGGGTAGTCGAGCTCGGGATCGCGCTGCATGCGGAACACGTCGCGCACCTCGCCGGTCTGCGCGTCGACCTGGCGGAAGCCGAACACGTCGGCCACCCAGAGCGTGCGGCCCTCGATCTTCAGGCCCGCAGGCGCCGCGAGCCGGCCGCTCGTGAGCGTGCGCAGCGCGCCGGTGGCGGGGTCGAAGGCCTGGATCTCGTTGTTCGCCATGTTCGACACGTAGATCGTGCCGTCGGGGGCGATCGTCAGGTTGTCGAGCGAGGACCGCAGCTGCTTGGTGAGCGTGCGCCGGCCGGTGGCGAGGTCCACGCGCACCAGCTCGCCGCTCCTCGCGTCGACCACCCAGAGGTTGCCCTTGCCGTCGAGGTTGGCCGCCGCCGGAATCTTGAAGCCGTCGGCGATCACGCTGACGGCGCCGTCGGCGGGATCGATCTTCACCACCTGGCCCTTGAACCACAGCGGCCCGTAGAGCATGCCGTCGGGCCCGACCTCGAAGCCGTTGAAGCCGCCCAGGTCCTTGCGGATCAGCCGCGGCGGCTTGCGGCCATCGCGGTCGATCTCCCACAGCGCGTCGCCGAGGAACACCTGCGAGGCATAGAGCTTGTGGTTGCGCCGGTCGAAGTCGAGCGAATTGAGGCCCGGCAGGTCCTTCGCGAGCACGCGCATCGGCGCGCCGTCGTGCTCGCGGTAGCGCAGCATGCCCATCAGGTAGTTGGTCCATGCGAGCTCGCCGCGCGGGCCGACCGCGATGTCGTCGGCCTGGCCCTCGGGCGCGGGCACGAGCACGCGCGCGGCGCCGGTGGCGCGGTCGACCTCCCACAGCGTGTTGCCGAGCACCGAACCCGCGAGCAGCCGCCCCTTGGCATCGATCGCGAGGCCGTGGACACCCGCGAACGCGGAGGGCGCGACCAGCACCTCGGGCGCGTGCCAGCCCGCGGGCCGCGCGGGCGGCTGCTGCGGCGCGGAAGAGGGCGGCAGGAGGCTGCTGCAGGCGCCCAGCAGGGCGAGCGTGGCGATCAGCGCGGCGGCGGCGCGCAGAGGACGGCGGGGCATGCGTGTCTCCTTTTTCTCGATGCCGAGGCGATGCAGTCTAGAAGCAGGCAAGGGCCGTGGCGCATCGCGCGGGAGACATGCGGACTTTCGTCCGCTGGGGATGACCCGCGGTTCAGCCGCGCAGCATCTGGGTCGCGGTGTGGATCAAAAGCCCCACGAGGCCGCCCACCAGCGTGCCGTTGATGCGGATGAACTGCAGGTCGCGGCCGATGTGGCGTTCGAGCTCCACCGTCATCTCCGCCGCGTTCCATTCGGCCACGCGGGCCTCGATGTAGCGGCGGATGTCCTCGCGGTAGCGCTCGATCGCGGCCGGCGCGGCGGCTTCGAGCTGCTCGTTGATCCATTGGCGGATCGCCGCATCGGCCTCGAGCCGCGCGCCGAGCGCGCCGGCCATCGCGGCAATGCGGCGCGCGATGGCCGAGTCGCCGCGGCCCAGGTCCTCGTGCAGCCATGCGAGCAGCTCGCGCCAGAGCCCGTGCAGGTAGTCGCCGAGGGCCGGATGCGCCATCAGTTCGGCGCGGATCTGCTCGCCGCGCTGGCGGAACTCGGGGTCGAGCTTGAGCCGCACCACGAAGTCGTCCATGAACTGGTCGAAGCGCCTGCGCATCGGATGGCCGGGCTCGGCCGCGAGCTCGGCGATGGTGCGCGCGACGGCCGCCACGATCTTGCGCGTCGCGAGCTTGGCCGCCACCTGGTCGAGGCCCACGTAGCGCAGCGTCTTGATCTCGCGCGCGATCGCCTCGGTGATGTGCGCCTGCACCTCCTCGCCCTCGAGCACGCCGGCGAGCTGCTGCAGCACGTCGTCGAGCAGCGCCTGGTGGCGCCCGCCCGCGGTGAGCGCATCGAGCGCCTGGCCCATGAGGCGCGAGAGGTCCACCTTGCCGAGCCCCGCCGTCACCGCGCGCCCCAGGAAGTCGCGCACCCGCTCGTCGTCGAAGGCCGCGAGGCCGTAGCGCGCCGCCGCCACGCCCCAGCGGCCGAGCTGCTCGCCGCTCGCGGGCCGCGACAGCCAGCCCGCGATGCGCCCGGCCGCGTCGAACTCGCGCAGCTTGGCGAGCACCTGCTGCGTGCTCAGGAAGTTGTCGCAGATGAAGCCCGCGAGCTTGGCGCCGATGCGGTCCTTGTTGCTCGGGATGATCGCGGTGTGCGGGATCGGCAGCCCCATCGGGTGCCGGAACAGCGCCACCACCGCGAACCAGTCGGCGATCGCGCCGACCATCGCGGCCTCGGCGAAGGCGGCCACGTAGCCCCAGGCCGGATGCTGGTCGTGCAGCACGCTCGCGAGCGCGTAGAGCGCGGCCGCGGCGCACAGCAGGCCGAAGGCGATGCGCTTCATGCCGCCGCGCGCGCTCAGCCGATCTCGGGCGTGGACGCGAGGCGTTCCATGAACAGTTCGCAGCGCGCGAGCTGCTCGAGGCTCACGTACTCGTCGGGCTGGTGCGCCTGCTCGATGCTGCCGGGGCCGCACACCACCGTGGGGATGCCGGCGTTCTTGAACAGGCCCGCCTCGGTGCCGAAGGCCACCAGCGTGGTGCGCTCCTCGCCCGCGAGGCGCTGCGCGAGCCGGGTGACCGGATCGTTCGCGCTGCCGAGGAAGCTCGGGATCTCGCAGATGGTGTCGAAGCTGAAGCCCGCGTCGGGCGCGACCTTCTTCATCGCCGGCTCCAGCGAGCCCGCGTAGGCGATCACTTCCTGCTGCATGCGCTTCGCGTCGGCGGTCGGCAGGTCGCGGAACTCGTAGCGGAACTCGGCGTCGCGCGGCACTACGTTGTCGGCGATGCCGCCGTGGAACTGGCCCACGCTCGCGGTGCTGAAGGGCACGTCGAAGCCGTCGTAGCGCGGCTCGCTGCGCTCGAAGTCCTCCGCCATGTCGCGCACCTTGCCGACCACGCGCGCGGCCATCTCGATCGCGTTGACCGACTTGGGCGTGAGCGAGGAATGCGCCTCCTTGCCGCGCACGCAGCAGCGGTAGCGGTACACGCCCTTGTGCGCGATGGCCGGCACCATGCTCGTGGGCTCGCCCACGATACAGGCCAGCGGCTTGATGCCGGCCTCGCGCATGTCGGCGATCAGCTCGCGCACGCCGAAGCAGCCGATCTCTTCCTCGTAGCTGAAGGCGAAGTGCACCGCGAAGGGCGCATCGCCCTCGAGGAAGCGCTTCGCGTTCGCGAGCGCGATCGCGATGAAGCCTTTCATGTCGGCCGAGCCGCGGCCGTAGAGCCGATCGTTCTGCACCGTGGCCGAGAGCGGATCGACGCTCCAGGCCTGCCCGTCCCAGGGCACCGTGTCGGTGTGGCCCGAGACGATCACGCCTGCGGGCTTGCCTTCGCCGAGCGTGGCGAACAGGTTGGCCTTGGTGCGCTCGGCGTTCCAGGTGATGCGGCTCTTCACGCCCAGCGCCGCGAGATGGGCCTGCGCAAGATCGACCAGTTGGAGATTGCTGTTCGCGCTGACCGTGTTCATGCGAACCAAGGTTTGCGCCATCTGGAGACTCTGGGGGGAAAGCGTGTGCTGCATGCAACACATTCTCCCGGAAGTCGATGCCGTGCGCAGCCGGATGTCGGCGCTGTCACCGGGAGCGGGTAGCCTGCCTGCTCTTTTCTTGTGCCAAGAAGGAGAAGTCCCATGCGCATTCGCCTGCAGATCGCCCTTGTCGCCACCGCCGCCCTGGGGCTCGCCGCCTGCGGCAGCACCGGCCCTTCTGGCGGCCGCCTCGCCACGCTCGACGGCCAGCCGCCGCTCGTCATCGCCCACCGCGGCGCCTCGGGCTACCTGCCGGAGCAGACGCTCGAGGCCTATGCCCGCGCGGTCGAGCTCGGCGCCGACGTGATCGAGATGGACCTCGTGTCCACCCGCGACGGCGTGCTGATCGCGCGCCACGATCCCAACCTCGCGATCAGCACCGACGTGGCCAAGCATCCGCGCTTCGCCACGCGCAAGAAGACCGTCAAGGTCGACGGCGAGACCCAGACCGGCTGGTTCAGCCACGACTTCACGCTGGCCGAGATCAAGACGCTCGGCGCCATCGCCACCGATCCCGAGCGGCCGCAGGAATACAACGGCAAGTTCAAGGTCGCGACCTTCCAGGAGATCATCGACTTCGCGAAGGCGAAATCGAAGGAGACCGGCCGCACCGTCGCGATCTACCCCGAGACCAAGAACCCGACCTACTTCCGCGACCTTGGCCTGCCGATGGAGGACAAGGTCATCGCCGCCCTCACCGCCGCGGGCTGGAACAGCAAGACCGCACCCGTCTTCGTGCAGTCCTTCGAGCCCGGCAGCCTCAAGTACATGAAGGCCAAGGGGCTGAACACGAAGCTGGTGCAGCTGATCGACGGCGACGCCATCGACCTGAAGACCGGCGCCATGACCTACGCGGTGCCGGTGGACCGGCCCTACGAATGGACCAAGGCGGGCGACCGGCGCAACTTCGACGTGATGGTCACGCCCGCGGGGCTGGCCGAGATCAAGACCTATGCCGACGGCATCGGCCCGTGGAAGCGCTACATCGTGAGCATCAAGGGCAGCGTGGGCGCGGACGGCAAGCCGCTGGACGTCAACAACGACGGCAAGATCAACGATGCCGACGCCACCCTCGGTCTCGCCGACCACGCTCGTGGCCGACGCGCACAAGGCGGGGCTCTTCGTGCACCCCTTCACCTTCCGCAACGAGTCGCGGCGGCTCGCGGCCGACTACGACAAGGACGGCCGCAAGGAATACGACATCTACTACCGGCTCGGCGTCGACGGCGTGTTCACCGATTTCCCCGACACCGCGCTCGCCGCGCGCGCGGACTACCTCCGTCGCTTCGGGCGCTGAGGGTTTGCCCGGCGGGCACGGTCTTTGCGGAGGCCAGCCGCAAAGCCTAGACTGTGCCCCATGAAACTCATCGATTCGCTCGTCACGCAGGCGGCCGGCATCGCCGCCGTCCGACGTGACCTCCACGCCCATCCCGAACTCTGCTTCGAAGAAGTCCGCACCGCCGACGTGGTGGCAGGCAAGCTCACCGAATGGGGCATTCCCATCCACCGCGGCCTGGGCACCACGGGCGTGGTCGGCATCGTCAAGAACGGCACCAGTCCGCGCGCCGTGGGCCTGCGGGCCGACATGGACGCGCTGCCCGTGACCGAACTCAACACCTTCGCGCATGCGAGCAGGCACCACGGCAAGATGCACGCCTGCGGCCACGACGGCCACACGGCCATGCTGCTGGCGGCGGCGCAGCATCTCGCGAAGCACCGCAACTTCGACGGCACCGTCTACCTGATCTTCCAGCCGGCCGAGGAGGGCGGCGGCGGCGCGCGCGAGATGATCAAGGAGGGGCTGTTCGAGCAGTTCCCGATGGACGCCGTCTTCGGCATGCACAACTGGCCCGGCATGAAGGCCGGCCAGTTCGCCGTGAGCCCCGGGCCGGTGATGGCCTCGGGCAACAAGTTCCACATCAACGTGGTGGGCAAGGGCGGCCATGCGGCGCTGCCGCAGACGGGCATCGACCCGGTGCCGATCGCCTGCGAGATCGTGCAGGCCTTCCAGACCATCCTCACGCGCAAGATGAAGCCGACCGATTCGGCCGTGATCTCGGTCACCACCATCCACGCGGGCGAAGCCAACAACGTGATCCCCGACAACTGCGAGCTCTCGGGCACGGTGCGCACCTTCTCGATCGAGGTGCTCGACATGATCGAGGCGCGCATGAAGCAGATCTGCGACCACATCTGCGCCGCGCACGACGCGACCTGCGAATTCCGCTTCGAGCGCTACTACCCGCCCACGATCAACACCGAGGCCGAGGCCGACTTCGCGCGCCGCGTCATGGGCGGCATCGTCGGGCCCGAGAACGTGCTCAAGCAGGAGCCCGCCATGACCTCGGAGGACTTCGCGTTCATGCTGCAGGCCAAGCCCGGCGCCTACGCCTTCATCGGCAACGGCGACGGCTCGCACCGCGATGCGCTGCACGGCGAAGGTCCGTGCACGCTGCACAACGCCAGCTACGACTTCAACGACGACCTCATCCCGCTCGGCGCCACCTGCTGGGTGCAGATCGCCGAGCAGTTCCTCAAGCCCGAGGGGGCGTCTTGATCGGCATCGGCGAGGCGTTCTCGGCGCGCTATGCCGAGGCGCGGCAGAAGTTCCTGCAGGGCTGCGTGAGCGCAGGCCTGGCCGTCGAGCCGCATGCGCATCCCGAGAAGGGCCGCGACGGCGAGGAGCTGTCGATGGACGTGGCGCTCGACGGCGACGCGAACGCCGAGCGCCTGCTGATCGTCACCAGCGCCTGCCATGGCGTCGAAGGCCATTGCGGCAGCGGCGTGCAGGTGTTCGCGCTGCACGACGCCGAGTGGCGCGAGAAGGCGCGCGCCCAGGGCGTGGCGGTGCTCTACATCCATGCGCTCAATCCGCACGGCTTCTCGCACGGCCGCCGCGTCACGCACGAGAACGTCGACCTGAACCGCAATTTCGTCGACTTCTCGCAGCCGCTGCCGGTCAACGAGGCCTACGCCAAGCTGCATCCGCTGCTCGTGCCCGACACCTGGCCGCCCACGCCGGAGAACCAGGCCGCGGTCGAGAAGTGGATCGACAAGCACGGCCCGGAGGCCTACCAGGCGGCCGTCACCGGCGGGCAGTACCAGTTCGACGACGGCCTCTTCTTCGGCGGCAAGGCGCCGACCTGGAGCAACAGGACGCTGCGCGAGGTGCTGCGCCGGCATGCCGCCGGCGCGCGCCGGCTGGCCTGGATCGACCTGCACACCGGGCTCGGCCCCAACGGCCACGGCGAGCGCATCTTCGCGGGCCGCGACGACAAGGCCGCCTACGCGCGCGCGAACGCCTGGTGGGGCACGGCCGCGGCGCCGGTCACCTCGATCTACGACGGCTCGTCGAGCTCGGCGCCGCTGCGCGGCCTGATGTGGGACACGGCGTACCAGGAATGCCCCGCGGCGGAGTTCACCGGCATCGCGCTCGAATACGGCACGCTGCCGGTGCTCGATGTGCTGGGCGCCTTGCGCGCCGACCACTGGCTGCACAAGCACCCCGAGGCGCCGGCCGACCTGGCCGACGGCATCCGCGCGCGCATGCGCGAAGCCTTCTACACCGACACCGACGCATGGCGCGGACAGATCGTCAGCCAGGCGCGGCAGGCGATGTTCCAGGCCGTCAATGGCCTGAGCGGCCGGCCGAACGACTGACCGAAAGGGGCGTTCTAGGTTCTCACCCGCCCGTCGCCCGTCAGCATCGAGAGCTCGACGAACTTCGACCCCACGTGGTTCTTCGGCGAGAACGACACCTCGAAGCCGCCGAACTGCTGCCGGTCGATGCTTTCCAGCCCTGCGACGAGGCCGTCGCGCGAGAGCTTGCCGGGTGCGCGGCGCAGGCCCTCGACCAGCACCTTGGCGGCCAGGTAGCCTTCCAGGCTCGAGAAATTGACGGTCGCGCCGGCACCGGCCTTGCGCACCGCCTCGCCGAACTCGCGCGTGATCGCGTTGGCGGGGTTGTAGGGCGAGGGCACCACCTGCGTCACCATCACGCCGGCGCCTTCCTTGCCGAGTTCGTCCGCGAGCGCCTGGGTGCCGACGAAGGACACGTTGAAGAAGGTGCCGCCGTAGCCCGCCTTGCGCGCCTGGCGGATGAAGGCGGCACAGGCCTTGTACGCGCCCACCTGCACCACCGCGTCGGGGCGCGCCGCCGTGATGCTCTTGACCGCCGCCGCCACGTCCACCGAATTGCGCTCCACCGTGGCCAGCGCCACCGGCTTCAGCTCCTGCTGCGACAGCGCCAGCGTCACGCCGTCGAGCCCGGCCTTGCCGTAGGCGTCGTTCTGGTAGAAGACCGCGATCTTCTTCAGGCCCAGGTGCGTGAGCTGCTTCACGATCAGCGCCGTCTCGTCGTTGTACGAGGCGCGCAGGTGGAACACGTTGCGGTGGAAGGGCTCGCGCAGCGACATGGCGCCGGTGAACGGCGCGATGAACGGCACCTTCTCCTTCACCGCGAGCGGCAGCGCCGCCATGCTGGTGGGCGTGCCGATGTAGCCGAAGAGCGCGAACACGTCCTCCTCGATCAGCTTCTGCGTGTTGGCCGCGCAGCGCTCGGGCTCGTAGCCGTCGTCGAGGTTCTTGATCACCACGTTGCGCCGGCCGGGCTGGGCGTTGTACTGGTCCAGGAACAGCTTCGCGCCCTGGTGGAACTGGATGCCGAGCTGCGCGGCCGGGCCCGTGAAGGCGGCCGACTGGCCGAGCACCAGCGGCGTTTCGCCCTGTGCCCGGGCGAGCCGGAAGCCGCCCAGCGCCGCCGCGCCGGCGGCGACGGAAAAATGTCTGCGATTCATCGTCATGGTGAAAAACCTCTTCTGCGCACCACCGCGCCACAACCTGGAAAACTTTAGACTCGCCGGATGCTCGACGCCCCGGCCTCTGCGACAACTGTTCTCCCCACCACCACCACGGTTCTCGGCGCTTGTCCGCACGACTGCCCGGACACTTGCGGCCTGGTCACGACCGTCCAGGACGGCGTGGCCGTGAAGCTGCAGGGCAATCCGGCCCATTCGCACACTGCTGGTGTTCTTTGCACCAAGGTTTCCCGCTACATCGAGCGCAATGACCATGCCGAGCGCCTCGTCCAGCCCATGAAGCGGACCGGCCCCAAGGGCAGCGGCCGGTTCGAACCCGTGAGCTGGGACCAGGCGCTCGACGCCATCGTCGCCCAACTGCGCACATTACAGACAGATCCAGAAACAATTGTGCCCTACAGTTACGCGGGCACCATGGGCCTGGTGCAGGGCGAGTCGATGGATCGGCGTTTTTTCCACAAGCTCGGTGCGTCGCTGCTGGACCGCACGATCTGCTCCATGGCCGGCGGCGAGGCCATGGTCTACACGCTCGGCGCCAAGGTGGGCATGCGGATCGAGTTCTTCGCCGAGGCGAAGCTGATCCTGATCTGGGGCAGCAACGCCATCGCCAGCAACCTCCATTTCTGGCGCCATGCCCAGGCCGCCAAGCGGGCCGGCGCGCGGCTGGTGTGCATCGATCCGCGCCGCACCGAGACGGCCGACAAGTGCGACGAGCACATCGCGCTGCTGCCCGGCACCGATGCCGCCCTGGCGCTGGCGCTGATGCACGAGCTGATCGTCCACGACTGGCTCGACCACGACTACATCGCCCGCCACACGCTCGGCTGGGAACGGCTGCGCGAGCGCGCGCTGCAGTGGCCGCCCGCGCGTGCCGCCGCCGTCTGCGGCGTGCCCGAGGCGCAGATCGTCGCGCTCGCCCGCGACTACGGCACCACCCGACCGGCCGCCATTCGCCTGAACTACGGCATGCAGCGCGTGCACGGCGGCGGCAACGCGGCACGTGCCATCGCCTGCCTGCCCGCCCTGGTGGGCGCATGGCGGCACCGCGCGGGCGGGCTGCTGCTGAGCAGCTCGGGCCACTATCCGGCCGACCGCGCAGCGCTGCAGCGGCCCGACCTGCTCGCGGGCCGCCGGCCGCGCACCATCAACATGAGCACCATCGGCGATGCGCTGCTCGACACCGCGAAGCCGGTGAAGGCCATCGTGGTCTACAACAGCAACCCGGTGGCGGTGGCGCCCGAGTCGGGCAAGGTGGTCGCGGGCTTCGCGCGCGAGGACCTGTTCACCGTGGTGCTCGAGCAGTTCCGCACCGACACCGCCGACTACGCCGACTACCTGCTGCCCGCCACCACGCAGCTCGAGCACTGGGACATCCACTGCAGCTACGGCCACACCGACGTGATGCTGAACCGCCCGGCCGTCGCGCCGCGCGGCGAGGCGCGCAGCAACGCCTGGGTGTTCCGCGAGCTCGCGCGCCGCATGGGCTTCGACGAACCCTGCTTCTCGGACGACGACGAGACGCTGTGCCGCAGCGCCTTCGCGCCCGGCGCGATCGACCATGCGCAACTGCATGCGCAGGGGTTTGCCAGCCTGGCGCTGCCCGAGGCCCCGTTTGCCGAAGGCCGCTTTCCCACGCCCTCGGGCCGCTGCGAGTTCTGGAGCGAGCGCCTCGCCGCGCAGGGCCTCGACGGCCTGCCCGACCACGTGCCGAACCATGAGCCCGCGGGCAGCTCGGCCGCGTTCCCGCTCGCGATGATCTCGCCGCCGGCGCGCAACTTCCTCAATTCGACCTTCGTCAACGTCCGCAGCCTGCGCGCCATCGAGGGCGAGCCGCTGCTCGAGATCCACGCCGACGACGCCGCCGCGCGCGGCATCGAGGACGGCGCCACCGTGCGCGTGTTCAACCAGCGCGGCGAACACCGCTGCCGCGCCGAGATCTCGCGCCGCGCGCGGCCCGGCGTGGTGCACGGCATGGGCATCTGGTGGCGCAAGTTCGGCCTGGACGGCACCAACGTCAACCAGCTCACGAGCCAGCGCCTGACCGACATCGGCCGCGGGCCGACGTTCTACGACTGCCTCGTGGAGGTGGAGCGGGCGTGAGGCCGCACGGTGCGATCGCGCTGGCCGCCGCCCTGCTGCTGGGTGGCTGCGCCGACCTCGGCTACTACTGGCAGTCGGCCAGCGGGCACCTCGGCATCCTGCGCGCGGCCCGGCCGGTGCCCGACTGGCTGGCCGATCCGACCGCCTCGGCGGCGCTCAAGGCCAAGCTCGAACTCGCGCAGCGCATCCGCCGCTTCGCCGTGAGCGAGCTGGCGCTGCCCGACAACCCGAGCTACACGTCCTACGCCGAGCTGCACCGCAATGCGGCGGTGTGGAACGTGGTGGCCGCGCCGCGCTATTCGCTCACGCTCGAGAACTGGTGCTTCCCGGTCGCGGGATGCGTGGGCTACCGCGGCTACTACGACCTGGCCGCGGCCCAGGCCGAAGCCGAGGCACAGCGCGCCAAGGGGCTCGAGACCGCCGTCTATCCCGTGCCCGCGTATTCCACGCTCGGCTGGATGAACTGGGCCGGCGGCGATCCGCTGCTCTCCACCTTCATCGGCTATCCCGAGGGCGAGCTCGCGCGCATCGTCTTCCACGAGCTGGCGCACCAGGTGCTCTACGTGCCGGGCGACACCGTCTTCAACGAGTCGTACGCCACCGCGGTCGAGCGCCTCGGCGGCGCGATCTGGCTGCAGCGCGAGGCGAGCGACGCGGCGCGCACCGAGTACGCCCGCTTCGACGCGCAGCGCCAGCAGTTCCGCGCGCTGGCGCTCTCGACGCGGCGCGCGCTCGACCGCATCTACGGGTCGGCCGAGGCCAAGGCCGGCGAGTGGGCCGCGGTCGATGCGATGAAGAAGGCCGCCATGGACGACTTCCGCGAACGCTATGCGCAGTTGCGCGCCGGCTGGCAGGGGCCGCGCCAGGGCGCCTACGACGGCTGGGTGGCGCGCGCGAACAACGCGGCCTTCGGCGCCCAGGGCGCCTACGACGACCTGGTGCCGGCCTTCGAGGCGCTCTTCGAGCGCGAAGGCCGGCAGTGGCCGCGCTTCTACAAGGCGGTGCGCCGGATCGCCGCGCTGCCGAATGCCGAAGAACGCCGGCAGGCGCTGCAGACCGCCACCGGCGTGATGCAGACGAATTCCGATTTCCACCACGAACACAAGACGCACGGAGGCGGCGGTGCCTGACATCCACATCGAAAGAAACCACGACCTCGGCATCGCCCGCGCGCGCCAGGTGGCGCGCCGCTGGCTGCGGCAGGTGGAGCAGGACTACGGCCTGGCCTTCACCTACACCGAGGGCGAAACGCAGGACGTCGCGCAGTTCAGCCGCGCGGGCATCGACGGCAAGGTCGAGGTCACGGCCGACCGCCTGAGGCTGGAGGCCACGCTCGGCTTCCTGTTCGCGAGCTTCGGCGCGCAGATCGAGCAGAAGATCTCGGGCAAGCTCGATGCGCTGCTGGGCGCGGGCGGTGGCCCGCGCGCCGCCTGAGCTGCCATGACCGCTGCTGCTGCTTCTTCTTCCGCCGCGGGACCGCTGGCGGGCCTCAAGGTGGTCGAGCTCGGCCAGCTCATCGCCGGCCCCTTCGCCGCGCGCACGCTGGCCGACTTCGGCGCCGAGGTGATCAAGATCGAGCCGCCGGGCGCCGGCGATCCGCTGCGCACCTGGCGGCTGCTGAAGGACGGCACCTCGGTCTGGTGGCAGGTGCAGTCGCGCAACAAGCGCTCGCTCGCGCTCGACCTGCGCCAGGCCGAGGCGCAGGCCATCGTGCGCCAGCTGGCCGCCGAGGCCGACGTGCTGATCGAGAACTTCCGCCCGGGCGCGATGGAGGGCTGGGGCCTCGGGCCCGACGAACTGCTGGCCGCGAATCCCTCGCTCGTGATGCTGCGCATCAGCGGCTACGGCCAGACCGGCCCCTACCGCGACCGGCCGGGCTTCGGCGTGGTGGCCGAGGCCATGGGCGGGCTGCGCCACCTCACGGGCGAGCCCGGCCGGGTGCCGGTGCGCGTGGGCGTGTCGATCGGCGACACCCTGGCCTCGCTGCACGGGGTGATCGGCGTGCTGATGGCGCTGCAGCACCGCCATGCGACCGTGAGCGCCGCGCATCCGAAGGGCCTGGGGCAGGTGGTCGACGTGGCGCTCTACGAGGCCGTCTTCAACTGCATGGAAAGCCTGCTGCCCGAATACGACGCGTTCGGCGCGGTGCGCGAGGCCGCGGGCAGCGCGCTGCCGGGCATCGCGCCGACCAACGCCTACCGCTGCGCCGACGGCGGCTACGCCATCGTGGCGGGCAACGGCGACAGCATCTTCCGCCGCCTCATGGCCTGCATCGGCCGGCCGGACCTCGCGGCCGACCCGGCGCTCGCGAGCAACACCGGCCGGGTCGCGCAGGTCGCCATGCTCGATGCCGCGATCGGCGAGTGGACGGCGGCGCGCAGCGTGGACGAGGTGCTCGCGGCGCTCGATGCGGCCCATGTGCCGGCCGGGCGCATCTACACCATCGCCGACATCGCGGCCGATCCGCACTATGCCGCGCGCGGCATGCTGCAGCAGGTGCGGATGCCCGACGGCAGCGCGCTCGCGGTGCCCGGCTTCGTGCCCAAGCTCTCGCGCACGCCGGCCAGCCACCGCCGCAATGCGCCGGCCCTCGGCGCCGACACCGACGCGGTGCTGAAGGAAATCGGCCTCACGGCCGAGCAGATCGCGGCGCTGCACGCGCGCGGGATCGTCGGCGCGCCGCGGTGAGGCGGCGGCGGGCTACCCCCGCAGCGATTCGATCAGGTCGATGTACTTCTGCTTGGCTTCGTCCGCGCCCAGGCCCTTGTTCGCGCTCCAGGCATCCCACTTGGCGCGCGCGACGATGTCGCTGAAGCTGGGCTTCTTGGCCGTGTTGTCGCCTTCGGTGGCCTGCTTGAAGAGGCCGTAGATCTTGAGCAGCGTCGGGTTGTCGGGGCGCTCGGCCAGGAGCTTGGAGTTGGCCTGGGCGGCTTCGAATCGGGCGTGGAGGTCGTCGGACATGGCGGTCGGTCGGAAGAAAGGGATGGAGGAAGACCGCGCATCTTAAGGTGCGCGGTACGAGTGGGTACCAGTCAGTCGGACAGGCCGGCGCGCGCGAGTTCGACGTCGAGCCGCTCCTTCGCGTCGGCCGGTTCCACCGCCGCCGCCTTCTCGTAGAGCCGCGTGGCCTCGCCCATGCGCGCATCGCCGTGCAGCATCAGCTGGGCGCGCGCGTATTCCATCAGCGCGCCGGGCGAATGCGGATGCAGGTCGAGGCCGCGCTCGAACAGCTCGAACGCCGTCTCGGCGCGCACGCCATAGGTCATGCGGCCGACCAGCGGGCCGACCTTGTCGATCACTTCGGCATGGAAGGCGGCCAGCGCGACGTGCGCGTCGGCATGCCGGGGCTGCAGCGCGATCACGCGTTCGAGCGCGCCCTTGAGCTTGCTGCCCAGCCCCTGCGCCAGTGCGCGCGCCACGCTGATGCCCTGGCTGTAGCGCCCGAGCGCATAGGCCTGCCAGTAGAGCGCATGGCAGTTGTCGGGCTCGGCCTCGGCCTGCGCGCCGGCGCGCTCGACGACCTGGCGGAACATCGAGAGCCGGACCGCCTCGCGCGGCTCCAGGTAGTTGGCGTAGATGGCCGTGGCCTGGTTGGCCAGCACCAGGCCCTCGGCGCCGCCATGCTGCAGGCCGAGCGCGGCGGCGCGCTCGAATTCGCCGCTGTGGTAGAGCGCCCAGCCGTCGGCCAGCGGACCGTGCGGCGGCGGCGGCGGCAGCGCATGGCCGGCATGCAGCCGCGGCCAGTGCGGCAGCAGGCTTCGGGCGTCGTAGCGCGGCACGTCGGCATAGGGCATCGGCGTCCAGGGTTCCGCCGGCGGCGCGGCGGTGCCGGAGGACATCAGCGAAAGCGGCTTGAAGTCGGGAGGAGACATGGCTCGGTTCGCTCCGCTAGGCGGCCATGTCGGCCGGCGTGGCGGGCGCGGCGGCGGCGCTCTCGCGATCTTCGCCGCCGTAGGCGTGGCTCAGCGTCAGCAGATGCCGCCGCTGCTCGGGCGCGAGGTAGGGCGCGAGCAGGTGCAGCGTGTGCTGGCCGCCGCGCAGCAGCGCGCCCTGGGCATGGCTCGGTTCCAGCGCCTCGCGCGGATTGCGCACGTACTCGTAGCTGAGCCAGTAGGTCAGCACCACCACCATGCTGCGGGCCAGCGTGTCGACCTCGCGCGCGTCGATGTCGAGGTGCCCGGCGCGGCTCAGGCCGGCAATGAGCACGCGGGTCGCGCGGACCTTGTTCTGCAGCACGAGCTGGAACCGGGTCTCGAGGTGCCGGTTCTTGCTCAGCAGGTCGTTGAGGTCGCGGTAGAGGAAGCGGTAGCGCCAGATCAGCTCGAACAGGCTGTGCATGAAGAACCATGCGTCCTCCACGTCGTGCACGCCCTCGCTGGCATGCAGCAGTTCGTCGAGCTCGGCCTCGTAGCCTTCGTAGAGCTTGTTGATCAGCTCTTCCTTGGCGGGGTAGTGGTAGTAGAGGTTGCCGGGGCTGATGTTCAGTTCGGCGGCCACGAGCGTGGTGGAGACGTTCGGCTCGCCGAACCGGTTGAAAAGCGCCAGTGCGGCTTCGAGGATGCGTTGCGCTGTGCGGCGTGGCGCCTTCTTGGCCATGTCGGTCCCCTGTTTTGTCTCTTGGGAACACTCTAGCGCATGTGCACCGCAGCACGAACCCGCGGGGCAAAGTCGGGCGGCGGCGAGGCTCTTTGTGCGCCGCCGCAAAACGGGCGGCTCAGCCCTTGGCGGCGCGCCGCACGGTCTTCTTGGCAGCGGCGGCAGCCGCGGGCGCCGCGCTGCGGCCCGCCGTCTTGCGGCTCGGCGCCTTCCTCGCGCGCTGCAGCTCGGCCTCGAGCGCGGCCACGCGCGCCTCGAGCGCCGCATGGGCGGCGGGCGAGGGATGGCCGAGCTTCTCGAGGGCGCGCGCCACGCGCTCCTCGAAGATGTTCTCGAGCTTGCCCCACTGGCCCGCGGCCTTGGTGCCGAACTCGCTCGCCAGGCCCGCCATGCGCGCCTGCGCCTGCGCGAGCGTCTCTTCGGCGGCCTGCTGCGTCTTCTTCTGCATGCCGGCGCCGTCCTTCACCAGCGCCTCGAAGGCCTTGCTGCCTTCCTGCTGCATCTTGGCGAAGGCGCCGAGGCCTGCGAGCCAGATCTGTTGTGCGGAATCCTTGATGCGGTCGGCGTTGTTGCCGCCCGCCTGCTGTTCGTCGTCCTTGGTGGCCATGGAATGTTCCCGTGAAGCAAGAGATCGCCCCACTCTAGCGGCAAGCCGCATGCCGCATTAGAGCCTTGCGCCTATGTGGTGGCTTTGCGGACCGGCGGCGGTCCGTCCGGGCGGCCGCTATCCGGCGGCGGCGCGGCTCGCGTCGAGGTGGTTCTTGGCGCGTTCGGCCAGCGCCATCTCGCCCGGCGTCTGCGGCGCGTAGGGCTGCACCGGCAGCGGGCGGCCGTGCGAATCGACCGAGACGAAGACGATCAGGCATTCGGTCGTCTTGTCCATGGAGCCGCCCTTCATGTCGCCGCTGCGCACCTCGACCGAGATGTTCATGCTGGTCTTGCCGGTGTAGGCGAGCCGCGCCTCCACCTCCACGAGGTCGCCGATCATGATCGGGTGGTGGAAGCGGATGCTGCCGATGAAGGCCGTCACGCAGTAGCGCTTGGCCCAGCTCGTGGCGCAGGCATAGCCGGCCTCGTCGATCCACTTCATGACCGTGCCGCCATGGACCTTGCCGCCGAAATTGACGGTGCTGGGCTCGGCCAGGAACCGAAGGGTGATGGAAGACATTGCGGCGCCGCCTTTGCAACTGTTAGTGAAATCTGGAGCGCATTATGCGAGCGCCGCGCCCCGGTGCGCCGCCGCCGGTCGGGCCCCTGCGCGCGTTCAGCCGCGGCCGAACAGTTCGGCCAGCGTGCGCCGCAGCCAGGCGTTGCCGGCGTCGGCATGGAAGCGCTCGTGCCAGTGCTGCTTGACCGCGTAGGCTGGCAGTTCGAAGGGCGGCTCGAGCAGCTTCACCGGCTCCTGCGTGGCCAGCACCTTGCCGAGGATGGCGGGCACGATCACGATCAGCTCGGTGTGCGCCACGATGCGCGCCACGCTCAGGAAGCTCGACAGGCTCGCCACCACGTGGCGCTGCAGGCCGAGCCGCGCGATGGTCTTGTCGACGATGGCATGGCCGGTGCCGGACGAGGCCACCACCGCATGCGCCTCGGTCTCGAAGCGGCGCCGCGTGAGGCGCGCGCCGATGCGCGGATGGTTCTGCGCCGCGAGGCAGACGAAGTTCTGCATGAAAAGGGTCTGCTGGTAGAAGCCGGCATCGAGCTGCGGCATGAAGCCCACGGCCAGGTCGACCGCGCCCTCCTCGAGCCGGCGCGCGCTCTCGGTCGAGATGATCTCGGTCTCGATGCGCACGCCCGGCGCCGCGCGCCGCAGGTGGTCGAGCAGGCCGGGCAGCAGCACCACCTCGCTGATGTCGGTCATGCAGATGCGGAAGCTGCGCTGCGCGGTGGCGGCATCGAAGCTCGCGCGCCCGCCCTTGGCGCGGTTGAGCCGGTCGAGGATGTCGAGCACCAGCGGCTGGATCTGCCGCGCATAGGGCGTGGGCTCCATGCCGCGCGAGGTGCGCACGAAGAGCCGGTCGCCGAAATGCGTGCGCAGCCGCGCCAGCGCCGTGCTGGCGGCCGACTGCGAGATGCCGAGCCGCTCCGCCGCGCTCGACACGTTCGCGGTCTTGTAGACCTCGTCGAACACCTGCAGCCACTCCAGATCGAGCTGGGCCATGTCGTCACTCCTTTGCCGTGGCGCACCATTATCGAAAAGCGCGATCGAGCCTATCGCCGCAGGCCGCTTGCGCCAATAGTAGTGGCGGCGCAAGATCGGCGATCCCCAGGAGACACCGGCCCCGCGAGGCCGGCCACCACACGATGAACCCCACCGCCCGCCAGCCGGCCGCGCCGGCCCCTGCCAACGCGGCCGAGCGCCGCGACTACTACGCGCGCATCCGGCCGCTCAACCTCTCGCCGCTGTGGGAGTCGCTGCATGCGCTGGTGCCGCGCGAGCCTGCCACGCCCTGCGTGCCCGCGCTCTGGCGCTACGACGAGATCCGCCCGCTGCTGATGGAATCGGCCGCGCTCATCACCGCCGAAGAGGCGGTGCGCCGCGTGCTGGTGCTCGAGAACCCCGCGCTGCCGGGCAACGCCTCGATCACGCAGTCGATCTACGCCGGCCTCCAGCTCATCATGCCGGGCGAGGTCGCGCCCTCGCACCGCCACGTGCAGTCGGCGCTGCGCTTCATCGTCGACGGCAAGGGCGCCTACACCACCGTGGGCGGCGAACGCACCACCATGTACCCGGGCGACTTCATCATCACGCCCTCCTGGGCCTGGCACGACCACGGCAACGAGGGCGTGGACGGCAGCGCGGAGCCGGTGGTCTGGCTCGACGGACTCGACATCCCGATGCTGCGCTTCTTCGATGCCGGCTTCGCCGAGAACGACGACGCCAGGGTGCAGCACGTGGCGCGGCCCGAGGGCCACAGCCTCGCGCGCTTCGGCCACAACATGGTGCCGGTGCGGCACGACCACGTCGCGCCGACCTCGCCGATCTTCAACTATCCCTATGCCCGCAGCCGCGAGGCGCTGGCCCTGCTGCAGAAGCAGGAAGCGCCCGATGCCTGGCTCGGCCACAAGCTGCGCTACATCAACCCGCTGACCGGCGGCGCGCCGATGCCCACCATCGGCACCCAGCTGCAGCTGCTGCCCAGGGGCTTTGCCGGCAGGACGCACCGCGCCACCGACGGCACCGTCTACAGCGTGGTCGAGGGCCGCGGCACGGCCGAGATCGCCGGCCAGCGCTTCGACTTCGCGCCGCGCGACACCTTCGTCGTGCCCTCGTGGGCGCCGCTGCGGCTTTCGGCGCCGGGCGAGGACGTGGTGCTGTTCAGCTTCTCCGACCGCCCGGTGCAGCAGGCCATGGGCGTGCTGCGCGAGGCCTTCCTCGACGACGCCTGAGCCCGCGCTTTCCTTCTTTCTCGCTTTTTCGTTATCCAGACCAGTGCCGCCACGCGCGGCAGGAGCCCTCATGTCCTTCGTCTTCACGCCTCCTTCGATCGTCGGCCTGCCCATCGTCGGTTCGAGCGACCTGTTTCCCGTGCGCCGCGTCTACTGCGTGGGCCGCAACTACGCGGCCCATGCACGCGAGATGGGCTTCGACCCCGACCGCGAGCCGCCGTTCTTCTTCTGCAAGCCCAACGACGACGCCTCGGTGGTGCCGATGGCCGAAGGCGCGACCGGCGCCATTCCGTACCCGCCGCTCACGAGCAATTACCACTACGAGGCCGAACTCGTGGTCGGCATCGGCCAGGGCGGCCGCGACATTCCGGTCGAGCAGGCCGCGCGCCACATCCACGGCTATGCGGTGGGGCTCGACATGACGCGCCGCGACCTGCAGATGAAGATGCGCGAGCAGGGCCGGCCGTGGGAGATCGGCAAGGCCTTCGACTTCTCGGCGCCGATCGCGCCGATGCGCACCCTCGCCGACGTGGGCGAGATCGATGCCGGCGCGATCTCGCTCGAGGTCGACGGCGAGGTGCGCCAGAAGAGCGACGTCACGCACCTGATCTGGTCGGTGAACGAAGTCATCGCCAATCTCTCGACGCTCTTCACGCTGCAGCCCGGCGACCTGATCTTCACCGGCACGCCCGAGGGCGTGGGCGCGGTCAAGCCCGGCCAGACGATCACGGTGCGCATCGACCGGCTGCCGACGCTGACCGTCCGCATCGACTGAACCGGCATGAGCTCGTCCAAGAACCCTCCCGCCGTGCTGCTGGTCGGCGGCGGCATCGGCGGCATGGCCGCCGCGCTCGCGCTCGCGCGACTGGGCGTGTCCATCGACCTGCTCGAGCAGAGCGCCACCATCGGCGAGATCGGCGCCGGCCTGCAGCTCGGCCCCAATGCCTTCGCGGCACTCGACGCGCTCGGCGTGGGCGAGGCGGTGCGCCGCGGTTCGGTCTTCACCGACCGGCTGGTGATGATGGATGCGGTCGACTGCAGCGAGGTGGCCTCGGTGCCGGTCGGCGAAGCCTTCCGCGCGCGCTTCGGCAATCCCTATGCGGTGAGCCACCGGGCCGACCTGCACGGCGCAATCCACGAGGCCGTGAAGCGGCATCCGCTGATCCGCTTCCACACCTCGGCGCAGGTCGAGGCGATCGACACCGGCGCGCAGGGCGTGGTCGCGGTCACGCGCGACGGCCGCCGCTTCAAGGCCGATGCGATCGTGGGCTGCGACGGCGTGAAGTCGGTGGTGCGCGCGGCGATCGTGGGCGACGCGCCGCGCGTCTCGGGCCATGTGGTGTATCGCGCGGTGGTGCCGGTGGCCGACATGCCGGCCGACCTGCGCTGGAACGCGCCCGTGGTCTGGGCCGGCCCGAACTGCCACCTGGTGCACTATCCGCTGCGCCACGGCGAGCAGTACAACCTGGTCGTCACCTTCCACAGCCGCGAAGCGGAGGAGTGGGGCGTGTCCGACGGCAGCAAGGAAGAAGTGCTCTCGTACTTCGAGGGCGTGCATGCGCGCCCGCGCCAGTTGCTCGACCGGCCGACCTCCTGGCGCCGCTGGAGCACGGCCGACCGCGATCCGGTCGAACGCTGGAGCGAGGGCCCGGCCACGCTGCTCGGCGACGCGGCGCATCCGATGATGCAGTACCTCGCGCAGGGCGCCTGCATGGCGCTGGAGGACGCGGTCACGCTCGGCGAAGCGGTGGCCGCCTGCGACTTCGACATGCCCGCCGCCTTCAGGCGCTACGAGGCCGCGCGCATCGCGCGCACCGCGCGCGTGGTGCTGTCGGTGCGCGAGATGGGCCGGCTCTACCATGCCAAGGGCGTGGAGCGGCTGGTCCGCAACAGCCTCTGGGCGGGGCGCACGCCCGAACGCTTCTACGATGCGGTCGAATGGCTCTACGCCTGGCGCCCCGAGCACTGCCTGGAATGAAGTCCTCCCCCAGGCTACCCTCGCTGCGCGAGGTCCGCCAACCCCCTCGCCGGGGGCAACCCCGGCGGCCCGGCAAAGCCGGTTCCGCGGGGTTCCTGGCAAGGGTGGCGCTGGGGGGCTGACATGCGTTCCGTTCTACGTCATCTTTCATTCCAACCACGGGGCCGAAGGCCCAGGAGACAACCCATGGACTTTCCGCGCGCATGGCTGACGACCGCCGCCCTGGCCCTGACCGCCGCCTCCGGCGCCTGGGCGCAGGGCAGCGACTTCCCGAGCAAGCCCGTGACCCTGGTCACGCCCTTCGCGGCCGGCAGCGGCCCCGATGCGGTGCTGCGTCTGGTCTCGGACAAGCTCGCGCGGCTGTGGAACCAGCGCGTGGTGGTCGACAACAAGCCCGGCGGCGGTGGCTTCATCGCCATCGACCAGGCCCGGCGCGCCGCGCCCGACGGCTACACGCTGCTGCAGCTCGACAGCGAGCACGTGGCCGCGCTGCCGCACCTGTACAAGTCGCGCAACTTCGTCACGCTGCAGCACTTCGACCCGGTGGCCTCGCTGTTCCGCACGCCCTTCTTCGTGGCCGTGGGCACCGACTCCAAGTGGAAGACCATGGCCGACCTGATCGCCTCGGCCAAGGCCGAGCCCGATGCCATCGTCTATGGCTCCTGGGGCGTGGGCAGCCCGGGGCACCTGGGTGCGCAGCAGCTCGAGGCGCTCACGGGCATCCGCATGCGCCATGCGCCGTACCGCGAGGTGTCGCAGCTCTATTCGAACGTCGGCACGGGCGAGGTGCCGTGGGCCTTCGCGAGCATTCCGTCGAGTCAGGGCATCTACAAGGCCGGCAAGCTGCGCTACATCGCGGTCGCGGCGCCCAAGCGCATTCCGCAGATGCCCGATGTGCCCACCATGGCCGAGGCGGGCGGCCCGGCCTCGCTCGAGGTCAACTCCTTCGTCTCGCTGCTCGCGCCCAAGGGCGTGCCTCCAGCGGTGAAGGCGAAGATCAACGCCGACGTGGCCAAGGTGATCGCCGATCCCGAGATCCGCGCGCGCTTCGACACCTTCGCCTTCGAGCCGCTCGCCTGGTCGCCCGAGGAGATCGAGCGCAATGCGCAGGCCAAGTCCAAGGTGTATGGCGAACTGGTCCGCCGCGGCAATATCAGTCTCGAGTAGCTGTCATCATTACGTTTTTTCACACCTCGCTTCCTCCATTTCCATGCACGCCACCAAGAGAGCCCTCCTGATCGCCTGCGGCCTGGCCGCAGCCGCCGCGCTGCCGCTCGCGGCCAGCGCACAAGACGCCGCCTGGCCCACCAAGCCCATCCGCCTGCTGGTGGGCTTCCCCGGGGGCTCCACGCCCGACATCGCCGCGCGCACCATCGCCGAGCCGCTGTCGAAGGCGCTCGGCCAGCCGGTGGTGGTGGACAACAAGGCCGGGGCCTCGGGCAACATCGCCGCCGACCAGGTGGCCAAGGCCACCGACGACCACACGATCGGCATCGTGATCAACGGCAACCTGACCTCGTCGAAGATGCTGTATCCGAAGCTGCCCTACGACCCGGCCAAGGACTTCACCTACCTCTCGCTGATCGCGACCGCGCCGCTGGTGCTGGTGGCGCCGGCCAACCTGCCGTCGGGCGCCGGCTTCTTCGACGCCGCGCGCAAGGCCGGCGACAAGTGGAACTACGGCTCGGTCGGCGTGGGCTCGGTCGGCCACCTCGGCATGGAGCTGCTCAAGAGCCGCGTGCCGGGCTTCAACCCCGAGCACGTGCCCTACCAGGGCAATCCGCAGGTCGTGACCGCGATGCTCGGCGAGCAGGTGCAGATGGGCCTGATCCCGCCCGGCGTGGCGATGCCGCAGGTGCGCGCGGGCAAGCTCAAGGCCATCGGTCTCACGGGCGGCCGCAGCGCGCTGGTGCCCGAGGTGCCGCCGCTGGCCGAAGCCGGCGTGCGCGACTTCGCGCTCGAAGTGTGGGTGGCGCTGCTCGGCCCGGCCAACCTTTCGAAGACGGCACAGGCGCGCATCAGCCGCGAGCTCGAAACCATCATGAAGCAGCCCGAGGTGCGCCGCAAGCTGTTCGAGCAGGGCTGGCAGGCCGTGGGCACCTCGCCCGACGGCATGCGCCTGCGCGTGAAGGAGGAGGCCGCGATCATGACCAAGATCATCTCGACGCGCGGCATCAAGTTGCAATGAGTGCCCCGATGACAGTCCACGAGCCGGCGCGCGCGCTGCCGGTGTTCGGCGAATACGACGTGGTGGTGGTCGGCGGCGGGCCCGCAGGCATCGCGGCCGCGGTCAGCGCCGCGCGCCACGGCGCCAGCACGCTGCTGGTCGAGCGCTACGGGTTCCTCGGCGGCATGGGCACCGCGGGCGGCGTGACCAACTTCGCGGGCCTCTACGGCAAGCGCGATGGCGAGATGACGCTGCTGGTGCGCGGCGTGGCCGACGACCTGCTCGCGCGCATCGACGCGCTCGGCGGCCTCAACCAGCCGCAGGACGGCATGCAGGGCCGCATCCGCGTGCGCTCCTACGACACCTCGGCCTACAAGATCGCGGCCGACCAGTTGCTGCTCGATGCCGGCGTGAAGCTGCTGTTCCATGCCTGGGCCGCGGCCGTGGTGCGCGAGGGCGACCGCATCGCCGCGCTCGTGGTCGAGACCAAGTCGGGCCGGCAGGCGATCCGCGCCAACGCCTTCGTCGACGCCAGCGGCGACGCCGACGTGGCGGCCTTCGCGGGCGTGCCCTTCGAGGTCGGCGACGGTCACGGCAGCGGGCTGTTCCCGACCACCATGTTCCGCGTCGGCCAGGTCGATGCGGCCCCGGCGCTGGCGGCCGTGGGCGAGTTCAAGGCCATCAACGACCTGATGGCGCAGGTGCAGCAGCAGAAGCCCGGCGTCTACCGCTTCCCGCGCGAAGGCGCGATCCTGCGGCCCAACATCGACCCGCGCGAATGGCGCGCCAACGTCACGCAGATCCGCAATGCCGCGGGCCGGGCGATGAACGGCGTCGATGCGCGCGAGCTCACCGAGGGCGAACTCGAGGGCCGGCGCCAGATCGCCGAGTACTTCAAGTTCATGAAGGCCGAGGTGCCGGGCTTCGCCGGCTCGGCGATCGTCGAGATCGCGCCGCAGGTCGGCATCCGCGAGACGCGCCGCATCGAGGGCCTCTATGCGCTCACCGGCGAGGACATCCTGTCCTCGGCGCGCTTCGACGACAGCATCGGCATCAACGCCTGGCCGATGGAAATGCATGCCGACGGCCGCATCCAGTGGGCCTTCCCGCGCGACGAGAACCGCACCTACAACCAGCTGCCCTGGCGCATGCTGGTGCCGCGCACGGTCGACAACCTGCTGGTCGCGGGCCGCTGCGCTGCGATGACGCACGAGGGCCAGTCGGCCGCGCGCGCCAGCGGCGGCTGCTTCGTCATGGGCCAGGCCGCGGGCACCGCGGCGGCGGCGCTCGGCAGTTCGCGCTTCGCGGACGTCGACGTGCCGGCGCTGCAGAAGAAGCTGGCGGCGGACGGGGCGGATCTGGATCGCTGAAAGCGGGAGCGGGAGCGGACAGCCGTACGCAGAGGGCGCGAAGGACGCGAAAGGAATACCGAAAAATGGTGGGCTGTCGTTGCACGGCGGCTCCGTCCTTCGGGTCCGTCGGGGCGCTGCGGCTGCACAGGGGCAGCCCACATTTTCAGGCCGTTCTTTTGCGTCCTTCGCGAAACCTTCGCGTCCTCTGCGTCCGGCCAGTCCGTACCCCTGCGCGACACCCCCACCCCCGCGCGTTTGCTATCGTCAGCAGCTCCCCGTTTCCCTGCACGCCCATGACCCCCGATTCCGCCACCGCCGCCCGCCTCGTCGACGAACTCGTCGCGCTCATGCAGCTCGAGCCGCTGGGCGGCGATCGCTTTCGGGCGCAGAGCGAGGACATCGGCACGCCTGCGGTGTTCGGCGGCCAGGTGCTCGGGCAGTCGCTCATGGCCGCGAGCCTCACGGTCGGGGCCGAGCGGCCGGTGCATTCGATGCACGCGTATTTCCTGCTGCCGGGCGAGCATGCGCCGATCGAATACAGCGTGGACCGGGTGCGCGACGGCCGCAGCTTCACCACGCGGCATGTGGTCGCGCGCCAGCAGGAGCGCATCATCTTCGAGATGTCGGCCTCGTTCCAGACCGTGGACGAAGGCGTGGAGCACCAGTTCGCGATGCCCGAGGTCGAAGGCCCCGACGGCCTCACGAGCGAGCTCGACCTGCGCATCGCGCTCGGCGACCGGCTGCCCGAGCCCTGGCGCGCGAAGGCCACGCAGCCGCACGGCATCGAGTACCGCCGCGTCGACCCCGAGGACCTGATCGCGCCCCAGGTGCGGCCGGTCGCGTCGCAGAGCGCGATCTGGATGCGCGCCATCGCGCCGCTGCCCGACGACCCGATGGTGCACCGCGCGCTGCTCGCCTATGCCTCCGACCACGGCCTGCTGCGCGCCGCGATGCTGCCGCACGGGCTCAGCTTCATGAGCGGCCAGGTGCGCCCCGCGAGCCTCGACCATGCGATGTGGTTCCACCGCGACTTCCGCATGGACGACTGGCTGCTCTACGTGATCGATTCGCCCAGCGCCGGCGGCGCGCGCGGCCTGTGCCGCGGCAGCCTCTACACGCGCGACGGCCGGCTCGTGGCCTCGGCCGCGCAGGAAGGCATGCTGCGCATCCGCAAGCAGCCGGCGTGAGCAAGCCCGTCGCGCAACGACAGCGCCTCTCGTGCGCAGGGCCGCGGGTGCCTCCCGCAGCGAAATAAAGGAGGAGGCCGAAGGCCGGGGGACATTCGCGGAGGGAGGCACCCGCGGCCCTGTGCACGCGCCCCGGACAAAAAGACGGCCATCCATTCCCTGGCCACAATGCCAGCCCCCGCACGACAAAAGCAAAGGAGCACCCCATGTCTTCCGAACCGCAGCAACACCACAAGGTCGCCATCGTCACCGCCGGCGGCAGCGGCATGGGCGCCGCCGCCGCGCGCAAGCTCGCGGAGGACGGCTTCCGCGTCGCCATCCTCTCCTCGTCGGGCAAGGGCGAAGCGCTCGCGAACGAACTCGGCGGCATCGGCCTGACGGGCTCGAACCAGTCGAACGACGACCTGAAGAAGCTCGTCGACCGCGTCATCGCCGAATGGGGCCGCATCGACGTGCTGGTCAACAGCGCCGGCCACGGCCCGCGCGCGCCGATCCTCGAGATCAGCGACGAAGACTGGCATCGCGGCATGGACGTCTACCTGCTGAGCGCGGTGCGGCCGAGCCGCCTCGTCGCGCCGCACATGGTGGCGCAGGGCGGCGGCGCGATCATCAACATCTCGACCTTCGCGGCCTTCGAGCCCGACCCGGTGTTCCCGACCTCGGGCGTGTTCCGCGCCGGCCTCGCGGCCTTCACCAAGCTCTTCGCCGACCAGTACGCCAGGCACAACGTGCGCATGAACAACGTGCTGCCGGGCTTCATCGACAGCCTGCCCGAGAAGGAAGCGTTCCGCGAACGCATCCCGATGGGCCGCTACGGCCGCACGGCCGAGATCGCCGCGACCATCGGCTTCCTCGCTTCCGACGGCGCCGGCTACATCACCGGGCAGAACCTGCGCGTGGACGGCGGCATCACGCGCTCGGTCTGAAGCCGGCCCGCGTCAGCCGAAGGGGCTCGCGGTCGCGAACCACAGGCCGATGCCGGTCGCGATGATGAAGGCCCCGTCGGTCACGCCCGCGACCAGGAAGAACTTGGTCTGCATCAGGTCCACCATCTCGGGCTGGCGCGCCGTGCCTTCGAGGAACTTCTGGCCGACCAGCGCGATGCCGATGCAGGAGCCGAGCGCGGCGATGCCGATCAAGAGCGCGACGGCGAGCGGGAGGATGTTGAAGCCGGTCATGGTGATTTCTCCTTCGGGTTGTGAATCGATGGCTTGATCGTCCCGCAAGCAGTGGATGCAATCCATGACCTGGGACGTCATGTGCCCCAGAAGGAAAAAAGCCGGCCGCGTGAGCGGCCGGCCGTTCGCTAAGCGCGCAGCCTGGGGTTACGGAACTTGTGTCCAGTTCTGGTTCGTGCCGCCGTTACAGGTCCAGGTGATCAAGGCCGTGTCCTGCGTGGTCGAACTGTTCGGCACGTCGAGGCACGAACCCGAGGCGCGGTTGCGGATGGTCGAGCCCACGAGCGTCCATTGCGTGGTGGTGCCGGCCGTGCAGGCCAGCTGCACCACGGCCGCGTTGGTGGTCGCGGTGCCGCTCTGCGCCAGGCACAGGCCGCTGTGCTCGGCCACGAACTGAACGTAGCCGCCGCTGCTGGTGACCGTGAACTTCTCGTTGGACGCGGTGCCGCAGGGCCATTGCACCGCGGTCGTGCCGCTGGTGGTCAGCGCGCCCTTGATGTTGACGCAGAGGTTGCTCAGGTCCGAGCGGATGCGCGTGACCACAGCGGGTGCGGTGTCGAGCGAGCGCACGTACTCGCGCAGCGCCACCACGTCGGACGCGGGCAGGCTCGACGCATTGCCGTGCCCGCTTTCGAGCACCGCCTGCAGCGTGGCCGCCTGGCCGTTGTGGAAGAAGGCGGTGTTGCTCCAGGTGCCCGACAGCGTGGGCGTGTCGAAGCCCAGGCCCGCGAGCGGCTGGTTGCTGCCCTTGCCCGACGAGAGCTGGATCGTGCCCACGTCGTGCCGCAGGCCGTCGCGGAAGGTGCCGCCGGTGTGGCAGGTGGCGCACTGCGCGGTGTTGAACACCGTCTGGCCACGCGCCGCTTCCACGCTCAGGTTGCCGTCGCTGGTGCGCGCCGGGCTGCGCATGTACTTGTTGAGCGAACTCAGGTAGGCCGCGAGGTCGTCGAGCTGCGCACTCTTGCCGGCCTTCGGCGCGCCGAGCGGATTGGCCGTGGCCGCGAAGTCGGCATTGGTCAGGAAGCCGGTGCCGCCGAACTCGCCGCGGATGTCGTTCTCGAAGTCCTGCACCTCGTCGAAGTTCGCGGTCCAGTGCAGCTTCCCGTGGCCCAGGCCGCGCCGGCCCTGCAGGCTGATGGTGCGCCGCAGGCCTTCGCCGCGCTGCGTGAAGTCCCACACCATGCCGTCGTCGCCGCCATCGGCATGGCAGCTCGCGCAGGAGATGTAGTTGTCCTTGCTCATGCGCCGGTCGGAGGCGTTGTAGAACACCTGCTTGCCGCGCAGCGCCGCGGCCGCCATCGGCTCCTGCGCCACCGTCGACACGTTCTGCAGGAAGATCGCCGCCGCCGTTTCCGAGGCCAGCACCGAGGCCACGTCGTGCACCGAGACCGAGCGCGCGAGGAAGTTGTTGACGAAGAGCCGCTTGCGCCCCGCATCGAGGTACAGGCCGTGCGGCGCGCTGCTGGCGTTGATCTCGCCGCGCACCGAGCGGCTGTAGGGATCGACGATGGCCACCCGGTTGCCCTCCATCTGCGCCACGAACAGCAGGTCGCCCGGCGGCGAGAACAGCGCGGCGCGCGCCGGTGCGCGGTCGTCGAAGTCGATCTGCTCGCCGAACACCTCGGCCGCGGCCTGAAGATCGACCTGCGAGAGGATCGAGCGCACTGTCTGGTCGTGCACCAGGTCCGCGCCGTCGCGGAAGCGGCCGCGCACGATGTTGTCCTTCTTCGAGGGCAGCACCGCGCGCCGGCCGTCGGGCGAGATCACCACCTGGCTCAGGTAGTTGGCGACGCCGCGCGCGCGGCTCTCGGTGTCGACGGTGGTGGTGTCCACCGGCAGCGCGATGGTGGTCATCGCGCTGAAGCTCTGCAGGTTCACCTTGTGCAGCTGGCCGCCCGTCATCTTCGACTTGAAGCGCGTCACGTAGGCGAGCTGCGAATCGCCGCTGACCGCGATGCCGCGCAGCGCGCCTTCGAGCGCGAGCGTGCCGGTGACGGCGCCGCTGGCCGGATCGAAGCTCACGAGGGCCGACTTGCTCTCGAGCGTGAGCAGGCCGCGGGTGCCGTTGGGCGTGAAGGCCACGCCGTAGGGGCCGCTGCCGTAGGCGAGCGGCACGGTGGCCGAGAGGCTGCCGTCGGCGGCGTTGAGCGCCACCAGCTTGTCCTCGCCCTGCACCGTGACCCAGATGCGGCCGTCGGGGCCGACCGCGAGCGTCTTGGGCTCGTCGCCCACGCGCACTTCCCAGCGCTTGGCGAGGCTCTGCGCATCGATCGCCGCGACCGTGCCGCTGTCGGGGTTGACCGAATACACCGCGTTCGCGTCGCCCGTGATGTTGGTGGTGTGCGTGGGCGGCGTGGCGGTGGTGGGCATGATCACCGTCACGTTGTAGGTGTAGAAGGTCTCGCGGCCGCTCGCGTCGCGCACGGTCAGCGTCACCGTGTAGTGGCCGGGGCGCGTGTAGGTGTAGGTGTAGCCGGCCTGGCTCGAATAGGCGGTCTGCGTGCCGTCGCCGAAGTTCCAGCGGAACTGGGCGCCGCTGCTGCCGAGCGTGGCGGGGTTGAACACCAGCTGGCCGTTGACGATCTTCGGTCCGCCGCCGATGCCCGGGTCGCCGATGATGGCCTGGCCGCGCAGCGTGGCGACCTCGGCATCGCTCAGCACGCGGCTGTAGACGCGCACCTCCGCGAGCGTGCCGCGGAACAGGTCGGCATTGCCCTGGATCTGGCCCATCACCTGGAACTTGTTCGACAGGCCCTTGGTGCCGGTGAGGCCGGTGGAGCTGGCCTTCACGCCGTCGACGTACAGCGTCTGCGCGCCCGAGCCCGCGTCGCGCGTCATCACCACGTGGTGCCAGTTGCCGTCGTTCACGGCCGCGGCCGAGCGCGTGCCGGGGTTGTTGGTCGCGGCGTTGCCGACCGACAGGTTGATGCGGCCGTTGGCGTCGAGCCAGCCCCAGAACACGTCGTCCGCGCCCGAGGCCTGGTCGCGCCCGAAGATGCCGGGCGCGGTCCACGGGTTGGCGCTGCCGGCCTGCGTGGTCTTCATGTAGAAACTCAGCGAGGCGGTGCCGCCGAGCACCGTGGCGACGCTGTCGGTCTTCAGCGGCACGCCGGCGGTGCGGTTGGCGAAGCTCAGGCCGATGCTCTCGAAGGCATCGCCGGTGGCGGGCGTGCCGTTGTTGGCGGCGATCTGGTCCGAGAGGTTGCCCGCGAGCGTCCAGTAGTGCTGCAGGTTGATGTCGCTCGCGTTGCCGGTGTGGAAGACCGACTTGAAGTCCGCGCCGATCGCGTTGCCCGCATAGTCCTTGATGCCGTTGGCCGGCAGGAACACCTCGTAGCTGGTGCCGGGCGCGAGCGGCTGCTCGGGATGGAAGTTGATGATGCCGAGCTGCACGCTGTAGGTGCCCGCCAGCGTGTTGCCGCCGACCGGGCGCACGATGAAGGTGTTGGCGTTCACGCTCTCGGGCCGGATGTTGTCGGTCATGCCGAGGCCGATGCGCGAGCTCAGCGCCTGCTGCTTCGCGCCGTTGGCGGGGGAGACCTGCTTCACTTCGGGCCGGGTCGTGTCGGGGTCCACCTGGTGCACGATGAAGCCGCTGCCCGAGCCGTGGTCGTTGCCCACGAAGACCAGGTTGCCGAACATCGCGACCTGGCCGTTGTCGGAATGCGAGAAGTTCGGATCGTCCTCGCGCAGGATGCTGCCGCGGCCCACCTCGACGTGGTTCAGCGGGTTGCTCACGTCGACCTTGTGGATGCGGGTCTGCGCGCCCTGGATCACGTAGTTGTCCTGCGTGGCGCAATACAGCTGTTCGTCGATGACCAGCCGGTTGTCCTCGGCCAGGAAGCGCGAGCGGTCGCTGAGGTCGTAGCTGTACATCTTGGCGCCGCCGCCGCGCGTGGAGACGTGCATGTTCCGGCCGTCGAAGCAGGTCGCGTAGTAGAACGGCGTGGTGCCGACGATGGCATCGAGCACCTTGGGATTGAGCGGGTCGGAGATGTCGAGGCTGGCGAAGCCGCCGTTGGCTTCCATCGCGGTCAGCACCATGTGGTTGCCCATCGTGAAGATGGGGCCGAGGCGGAAGCCGCCCAGTTCGCCCGTGGGCACCGGGTTCGGCTTGCCGGCGCCGCGGTTCGCCACCACGGCGTTCGCGGGGTCGGTCGCATCGACGATGAACATGCCGCGGCCCGCCGAGGCCACGTACAGGTAGGGCGCCTGCCACCACAGCTGCCAGGCCACGTTCTCATAGTCGCCGGCGTTCACGCCGGGCAGCACCAGCTTCTTCACCTGCTGGATGTTGTTGACGTCGGTGAAGTCCCAGAACTCCACGCCGTAGATGCTGGGCAGCACCACGTAGGTCTTGCCGCCGATCTTCGCGGTGCCGAAGGAATGGGTCTCGCGGAATTCCTTGGTGCGGCCTTCGGGCTCGTAGATCTTCTTGACGAGCTGGATCTGCCGCGGGTTCGAGACGTCGTACAGCAGGAAGCCGCCCGGACCCAGGCCGCTGTCCGGCGCGAAGGAGGTGAGGAAGTAGCCGTTGACCATGATCCCGGCGTTCATGCCGTAGTCCTTGCGGCCGGGGTAGGTGGCGGGCACCTCGCGCGACTCGTAGGCGTCGCTGTGCGCCGGGTCGAGCGGATGGGCGGCGCTGGTGATCATCGACACCGGCTTGAACAGTTCCGCCGAGGTGTAGCTGAGGTTGCCCAGCCCCGGCCCCTGCAGCGGGAGCGGATCGGCCACCGCCTCGGCGACCGCCGTCGCCATGTTGCCCAGGGTCGTCATCGGACTGACCCCGGTGATCGCCGCATGGGTCAGCAGAGTGACCAGCGGCGCCAGGAACGCCATCAGGAAATACCGGATCTTCATCGTCGCCTCCAGGTTGTAGCAAGTGTTCTCAGGGGCACCCGTGCTCGGCTCTTCTCCGGTGCGCGCGCAGGGCGCACCCCGGCAGGCGTCGGGTCGAACGCCTGCCGTGCTGATGTGTTCTTGTGGTCTGCGCCTGCGCTATCTGCCCGGCTTCGCGCCGGCCGATTCGTAGAGCGCCCAGGCCGCCTCGGCACTCGCGCCGTCGTGGATCATGGCCATCAGCGCCCGCACCACCGCGGACGGGTTGGCGTGCTGGTAGACGTTGCGGCCGTACACCATGCCGACCGCGCCCTGGTCCAGCAGCGTGCGCGAGCGCGCGAACACCTGCTGCAGGTCCTCGCGCCCGCCGCCGCGCACGAGCACCGGGCAGCGCGCGGCCTGCACCACGCGGTGGAATTCCTTCGGGTCGCCGGTCGGATCGGCCTTCACGATGTCGGCGCCCATCTCGCGCGCGAGGCGCACCAGCGTGACGATCTTCTCGGCGTCGCCGTCGACCTGGTAGCGGCTGCCGGGCGTGGGCGACTGCATCACCAGCGGCTCGATCATCAGCGGCATGCCGTAGCGGTCGCAGTCGGCGCGCACGCGCGCGATGTTCTGCACGCACTGGCGGAACAGGTCGGGTTCGTTCGGCAGCATGAACAGGTTCACCACCACGCAGGCCGCGTCGCGCTGCACGGCCGGCAGCACCGGGTCGTGCTCGTTCTGCAGCACCGCCCACATCACGCGGTGCAGCGTGGCGTTGTAGGGATTGCCCATGTCGATGCGCATCACCAGCGCCGGCTTGTCGCGGCCGGGCCGGTCCTGCAGCAGGTCCGACTGGCCGTAGTTGAGCTGGATCGCGTCCGGCGCGGCGGCCACGAGCTTGTCCATGACGCCGGGCATGTCCTCCAGGCCGTCGAGGAAGGAGGGTTCGTTGCACACGCCGTGGTCGAGCGCGATGTCCAGGCAGCGCCCGTTCTGCAGCAGCCGGTTGAGGCGCGCGGTCTTGTCCTTCGACATACGAAGAGTCCTTGTGTGGGGTGAGGGGAGCGAAAGGAGGGCGGTTCAGGCGAGCGCCTGCAGATGCCGTGCGGCGGCCGCGTCGATGCGCGCGACCGCGTCGTCGTTCAGCGCGAGTGCGCCCGCGGCCGCGTTCTCGACCGCCTGCCGGCTCACGCGTGCGCCGCACAGCGCCACCGAGACGCTGCCGCGTGCGAGCGTCCACGCGATCATCATCTGGCCGAAGGAACAGCCGAGCGACTCGCGCAGCGGCTCGAGCGTCTCGAAGAAGGCCTTGAGCTTGGCGCGGTTGGCGGCGCTGAAGCGCGGGTTGGTGGCGCGCTGGTCGTCGCCCTTGAACGCGCGCTCCGGATCGATGGGGCCGGCGAGCAGGCCGAGCGCGAGCGACGAATAGCCGAGCACCGCCACGTCGTGCGCCACGCACAGCGGCACCAGCGCCTGCTCGATCTCGCGGTCGATCAGGCTGTAGCGCTCCTGCGCCGCATCGACCGGCCCGTGGCGCAGGTATTCGGCCAGCGTGGCGGGATCGATGTTGCTCACGCCGATGGCGCGGATCTTCCCCTGCTTCTTGAGGTCGAGCAGCGCGCCCATGGTTTCGGCCACCGGCGTGGTGCTGTCCTGCCAGTGCGTGATGTAGAGGTCGATGTAGTCGGTCTGCAGGCGGCGCAGGCTCTCCTCGCATTCGTGGAAGATCGATTCGCGCCCGAGGTGGCGGTACACCGGATGGCCGTCCTCGTCGAAGAAGTGCGTGCCCTTCTGCGTGTGCCACACGAGGCCGCACTTGGTGGCGATCACCGCCTCCTGGCGGCGGCCCTTGAGCGCGGTGCCGACGATGCTCTCGGCGCGGCCGAGGCCGTAGGCCGGCGCGGTGTCGATCAGCGTCACGCCCGCGTCGAGCGAGGCCTGGATGGCGAGCACGGCGGCGGCGTTGTCCGTGCCGCCCCACATCCAGCCGCCCATCGCCCAGGTGCCCAGGCCGATGGCCGACGAGCGGATGCCGGAGGGGCCGAGGGTGGTCTGCTTCATCTTCGAGGAACTCATCGCGTGGTCTTTCGGGTGTTCATGAGGTGGTCGATGGTCACGGCCGCGAGCAGGATCAGGCCCTTGATCACGTCCTGCCAGTAGGGCGACACGTCGAGCAGGATCAGCGAGCTGGTCACCACCGACAGCAGCGCCAGGCCCAGCACCGCGCCGAGCACCGTGCCCGAGCCGCCCTTGAGGCTCGCGCCGCCGATCACGGCGGCGGCGATCACGTTGAGTTCCATGCCGGTGCCGAAGGTCGGCGTGGCGGCGCCGAAGCGCGCGGTGTAGATCACGCCCGCGAGGCCGGCCGAGGCCGAGCAGGCCACCGTGACCCAGAACTTCACGCGGCCGGTGCGGATGCCCGCGTACAGCGCGGCCTTCTCGTTGCTGCCGGTGTAGAACACGCGCCGCAGCAGCGTGGAGCGGCGCAGCACGAAGTCGCTCACCAGCACGATCGCGAGGAAGATCAGGATCACGGCCGGCACGCCGAACAGCGTGCCCTGGCCGATGAACTTGAACGCGGCCGGCAGCGAGAACAGCGACTGCGGCGTGCCCTGCGTGAGCGCGAGACACAGGCCGCGCACGATCACCATGAAGGCCAGCGAGGCGATGAAGTGGTTGAGCCCGATGCGCGTGACGCAGCCGCCGATCATCGCGCCGATGAGCCCGGAGAGGCCGATCGCCACCAGGCTCGCGAGCCACGGGTCCACGCCCATGAGGAAGAGCTTGCCCGTGACCACCATCGCGAAGCACACCACCGAGCCCACCGACAGGTCGATGCCGCCCACGATGAGCAGCACGGTCATGCCCACCACCACGATGCCCTCGATCGAGAACGACAGCAGCATCGCGCGGATGTTGTCCCAGGTGAGGAAGTAGGGCGATGCGAAGCTCATCGCCACGCACAGCGCCGCGATGATGAGCACCAGGCCCAGCTCGCGCATGCTCGCGAGCCTGTGGAGCGGTTTCACGGGCTGGCCTGCGGCCTGCCGCGGCGCGAGGCCGGCGTCGAGTCGTGCGGGGTAGTTCATGCTGTTTCCTGTTCGCAGAGTCCGGAGGCGAGCCGCAGCAGCGCCTCCTCGGTCATGTCGTCGGCTGCCACTTCGCCCGCCACGCGGCCGTCGCGGATCACGAGCGCGCGGTCGCACAGGCCGATGATCTCGGGCAGCTCCGACGAGATCACGATCACGCCCACGCCCTGGTCCGCGAGATCGCGCAGGATGTGGTGGATCTCCGATTTCGCGCCCACGTCGACGCCGCGCGTGGGCTCGTCCATCAGCAGCACCGCGGGGTTGGTGGCCAGCAGCTTGGCGATCGCCACCTTCTGCTGGTTGCCGCCCGAGAGGCTGGCCACCTCGATCGCCACGCCGTCGGACTTGAGCTTGAGCCGCGCGCCGAGTTCGCGTGCGAGCCGGTGCTCCGCCGCGCGCTGCAAGAGGCCCCAGCCCGAGCTCACGCGGCCGAGCGCCATCGACGAGACGTTCTGCGCGATCGGCAGGTCGAGGAACACGCCGGCCGCCTTGCGGTCCTCGCTGAGGTAGGCGATGCCTTCGGCGAGCGCGTCGCTGTACTTGCGGATCGCGAGCGCGCGGCCGTTGAGCCGCACGCTGCCGCGCTTCGCGGCGCGCAGGCCGCAGAGGGTTTCGGCCAGTTCGCTGCGGCCGGCGCCCATCAGGCCCGCGATGCCGAGGATCTCGCCGCGCGCGAGCGCGAACGACACGCCGTGCACGCGCTCGCCGTCGGCGATGTCGTTCACCTCCAGCACCGGCGCCTGCACCTCGGCCGGCGCGGCCTGCTTGGGCGGGTAGTAGTTGCCGAGGTCGCGGCCGACCATGCGGCGCACCAGCTCGTCGGGCGTGAGTTCGACGATCGGTCCGCAGTGCACGTTGCGGCCGTCGCGCAGCACGGTGGCGCGGTCGGCATGCGTGAAGATCTCGGCCATGCGGTGGCTGATGTAGATGATGCCGATGCCCTGCGCCTTCAGGTCGTGCAGCACGCGGAACAGCGCGGCCGATTCGTTGTCGGTGAGCGCGGCCGTGGGCTCGTCGAGGATCAGCACCTTGCAGTCGAGCGTGAGCGCCTTGGCGATCTCCACCAGCTGCTGGTTCGACAGGCTCAGTTCGCGCACCGGCAGCGCCGGGTCGATGTCCTGGCCGAGGCGCTGCAGCACGCGGGCGGCGCGCGCGTTAAGGCTTGCGAAGTCCATCCACCGGTCGCGCCCGGCGTTGATCTCGGGCATGAAGATGTTCTCGGCCACGGTGGCGTCGGCGCACAGCGCGATCTCCTGGTGCACCAGGCCGATGCCCAGGCGCATCGCGTGCGCGGGGCCGTCGATCACGACCTTGCGGCCTTCGAGCAGGATCTCGCCTTCGTCGGGCTGGTGGATGCCGTCGATGATGTTCATCAGCGTCGACTTGCCCGCGCCGTTCTCGCCGCACAGCGCGTGGATCTCGCCCGCGGCGAGCGAGAAGTCCACGCCCGAGAGCGCGCGCGAAGCGCCGAAGCGCTTCGCGATGCCGCGCAGTTCAAGCAATGCGGCCGAGGTGCTCACTCGCCGATTCCCTTGGTGCCGCGGCGCGCGAGGTACTTGTCCCAGTAGAAGTCGTCGGCGTTGGCCTTGCTGACCACCGACAGGCCGTTGTCGAGGAAGGGCACCGACATCGGGTTGGTGCCGTTGCGCTTGGCGTCGTTCATCGGATCGATGAGCTGCGGGTTCTTGGCGAGGAACAGCATCATCATGCCCATGTAGCCCTGCATGCCCTGGTTCGGGTTGATCGCGCCGAACACGTCGCCGGCCTTGATCATGTCGAGGATCTTGGCGTTCACGTCGCAGCACATCACGCGGATGTTCTTCTTGGTCTCGATCTTGGCCTGCGCCGCGCCGAGGGCGGAGTTGGCCTCGGGCATGAACAGCGCGCCCAGGTTCGGGTTGGCCTGCGCGAGGCTCAGCACCGCCTGGTAGGCCTTGCTCGGGTCCTGGTTGCTCGCGGCGCGCCCGGCCAGCTTCATGCCCGGGTGCTTGGTCTTCATGCGGTTGATGAAGGCCGCGATGCGGCGGTCGTGGTTGTCCTGGCCCGGGTTCTCGAGCACCGCGTACTCGCCCTTGCCGCCGAGCGCGGCGGCGATCGCATCGGCCGCCTGCGTGCCCTCGCGGTCGTTGTCCGAGGTGATGAACGAGGCGCGCTTGGAGTTCGGCGAATCGGCCGCGAAGGTCACGACCGGGATGCCCATCGCCACCGCGCGGTTGATCGGCTCGATGAAGGGATCGGGGTTCATCGGATGCAGCAGGATGCCCGCGGGCTTGCGCGCGAGCTCCTGCTCGAACGAGGCCAGCTGCTTGTTCACGTCGTACTCCGGCGTGCCGGTGTAGCGCGTGCGCACGCCGAGCGTGCGGCCGAGCTGCTTCATCATTTCGTAGACCGGGAACCAGTACTCGACGCCCGAGACCATCACGTTCATCACGTAGACGTCGTTCGGGTTGCCGCGCAGCCCGGCGGCGGGTGCGGGCTGCTGCTGCGCGAATGCGCGGGTGCCGGCCAGGCCGATGCCGGCGGCCGCTGCGGACTTCAGGAAATTTCGCCTCATTTTTTCGTCTCCTCGCATGAACTGGCAGAGCCTGCGATCTGCCGTTGCGGGCAGACCATCGGGACCGGGGTTGTCATTTCAGTTGTTATGACAGGTAGAATGTAATCTCACGCCATCTTCCAAGATAACTAGGGGAAACGCTACTGGCGAGTGGCATCGGTTGCGCCGAAGCTGTTATGACATGAAGCCCAATATATTGATCGGCGTCGACATGGGGTCGAGCAGCCTCAAGGCGCTGGCCCTCGAGGCCGCGAGCGGCCGCAGCGTCGCCCTGTCCCGCATGCCGCTGCCGCACCTGCGCCTGGCCGGCGGCGGCTGCGAGGTGCGCGCGGCGGACATCCGCGCCGCGCTCACGCACGTGCTGCGCGACATCGCCCACCAGCTCGGCCCGCGCGCGGCCGAGGTCCGGGCCATGGCCTGCACCGGCCACGGCGCCGGCCTCTATGCGCTCGACGCGCAGGGCGAACTCGTCGGCGGCCGGGCCGTCGCCTCCACCGACCAGCGCGCCGACGCGCGGGCGCGGGCGCTCGCCGCGCGCCACGGGCCGCGGCTCTTCGACGACGTGGGCTGCAGCCCTTGGCCGGGGCAGCCCACCGTGATCGCGGCCGAGCTGCTCGGCGCCGATGCGGTGCAGCGCGGCGAGCTGCAGCGCCTGCTCTTCGCCAAGGACTACCTCGGCTTCCTGCTCACCGGCGAGATCGCGACCGACGCCAGCGACGCGAGCACCGCGGGCCTGGTCTCGCTCGCATCGGGCGGCTGGTCGCAGGCGGCCTTCGAGGCCTCGGGCCTCGCGGACCTCGGCGCGCGCGCCTTTGGCCCGCTCCTGCCGAGCGGCAGCGTGATCGGCCGGCTGCGCGCCGAGGAAGCCGCGCGCTGCGGCCTGCCCGCGGGCATTCCGGTGGCGATGGGCGCGATCGACCTGCTCGCCTCCATGACTGCGATCTGCGCCGAAGGGCGCGGCCGTGCGGTCTCGGTCTTCGGCACCTGGAGCGTCAACGCGGTCATCGGCCCGGTGGTCGAGCCCAAGCCCGCCGTCGCCGCGATCGTGAACTTCGGCCGCGCGCGCGAGCGGCTCTACATGGAGAACAGCCCCTCGTCGATGGCCAACATCGCATGGCTCGCGGGCGTGCTCGCGCTGCCCGATGCGCGCGCGGTGGTCGACCTGGCCATGACGGTGCCGCTCGGCGCCGGCGGCCTGCGCTTCCTGCCCTTCGTCAATGGCGGGGGCGGCGTGACGGCAGGCTTCGTCGGCCTCAAGAGCCACCACACGCGCGCGGACATGGCGCGGGCCGTGGTCGATGCGGTGGCGGCGCTGCATGCGCGCCACCTGCAGCGGCTCGCCGCGGGCGGGCTCGAGGTCGCGGCGCTCACGGTGCTCGGCGGCGGCGCGAGCGATGCGCGCCTCGTGCGCCTGCTGGCCAGCTTCCTGGGCCGGCCGGTCGAGCGCTGCGCCGACGACGAGACCGGCGCCCGCGGCGCCGCGCTCTATGCGGCGATGTCGCAGGGCCTCGGCGACGCCGCGCCCGGCAGCGCGCTGCTCGCGCCCTGCGAAGCCATCGAGCCCGACGACGCCCAGGCCCGCGCCCACGCCGATTTCCACGCCGACTTCAACCAACTGATCGACAGCATGTCACCTGCATTCACCCACCTTGCCAACGGCGGTGCGCGATGAGCGCCGCACGGCCGCCCGAAGGCGCGCGCACCGCAGCGCGCAGCGCGGAGGTTTTTCTATGAGCGCCGCACGGCCGCCCGAAGGCGCTCGCACCGCAGCGCGCAGCGCGGAGGTTTCCCCATGAGCGCCTGGCAGCTGCCCTTCGTGCGCTCGGCCTCGCTCGCGGGGCGCCATTTCTCCACCGTGATCGTGGGCGCCGGCATCAACGGCGTCGGCGTGTTCCGCGACCTCTCGCTGCAGCGCGTGGACTGCCTGATCGTCGACAAGGGCGACTTCGGCGCCGGCGCCAGCAGTGCGCCGTCGCGCATGATCCACGGCGGCCTGCGCTACCTCGAGAACGGCAGCTTCTCGCTCGTGGCCGAGGCCACGCGCGAGCGCAACCTGCTGCTGCGCAACGCCGCGCACCTGGTGCGGCCGCTCAAGACCGTGGTGCCGCTCGCGAGCTTCTTCGGCGGCCTGATGAGCAGCGCGCTCAAGTTCTTCGGCCGAACGCCGCCGCAGCGCACGCGCGGGCTGCTGGCGGTGGCGCTGGGCCTGCGCCTGTACGACCTGCTGGGCCGGCGCCAGCGCGTGATGCCGGGGCACCGCATCGGCCGCGTGCCGCCGGCCGACCGCGGCCTGTTCCGCGCCGCGATCCGCTGGACCGCCACCTTCTTCGACGCCTGGATCAGCCATCCCGAATGGCTGATCCTGGAACTCATCGCCGATGCCTGCCGCGACCAGCCGCGCTCCGCCGCCGCCAACTACTGCCGCGTGACCGGCTGCGCGGGCAACATCCTCACGCTGCGCGACGAGATCACCGGCGCACTGGTGCGCGTGACCGCCGACACGGTGGTCAACGCCACCGGCGCCTGGCTCGACCGCAGCGCGGCGGTGCTCGGCGGCGCCGGCCCGCGCGTGATGGGCACCAAGGGCTCGCACCTCGTGCTCGACCATCCGCCGCTGCGCGATGCGCTCGACGGCCGCATGGCCTACTTCGAGGCGGTGGACGGGCGCGTGTGCATCGTCTATCCCTTCCTCGACCGCGTGCTCGTGGGCTCCACCGACATCCCGGTCGAGGACCCCGACCAGATCGCCACCGAGCCGGCCGAGGTCGACTACCTGATGGACGTGCTGCGCGAGGTCTTTCCCAACCTCGCCTTCGGGCGCGACGACGTGGTCTACACCTACGTCGGCGTGCGTCCGCTCGCGCGCTCCGACGCCGACAAGCCGGGCCAGATCTCGCGCGACCATTCGGTGGCGGTCGATCCGCCGAACGCCACGCGCGACGTCGCCATCGTGAATCTCGTCGGCGGCAAGTGGACCACCTTCCGTTCGCTGGCCGAGGAAGCGAGCAACGAGGTGCTGCAGCTGCTGGGCCGCGCGCGCACCGCCTCCACCGAGCTGCTGCCGATCGGCGGCGGCGCCGAACTGCCGGCCGATGCGGCGGCCACCGAGCGCTTCATCGAGAAGATGACGGCGGCCCCGGGCATCGGCCGCGCGCGCGCGCTGAGCCTTTTCTCGCGCTACGGCTCCAAGGCCCTGCCGCTCGCGCAGCGGCTCGCGGCCTCGGGCGACGTGCCGCTGCTGCATGCCGCGGACTACTCGGTGGCCGAGCTCTCGTGGCTCTGCCTCGAGACCGGCGTGGTGCATCTCGACGACCTCGTGATCCGGCGCACGCTGCTCGCGATCCGCGGCCTCGTCACCGATGCCGCGCTGGCGGAGATCGCCGGCGTCGCGGCCGAGGCGCTCGGCTGGGATGCCGAACGCGCGCGCGCCGAACTGCACGCCTGCGCCACCGCGCTGCGCGAGCGGCATGGCGTGCGGCTCCAGGCCGGCGCCGCACCGGAGCCGCAGAATGAGGCCCTGCCATTCGATGCATCATTGATGCCCAGCCCCGCGCTGGGCCCGTCCTGAAGTGAACAGTTCCACCATCACCGACCGCGACATGTCGACCGTGCTCGACCGCAATTCCGAATCGCCGCTGTGGGCGCAGTTCCGCGATGCGCTGCGCATGCAGATCCTGCAGGGCGCGCTGCCCGTGGGCGCCAAGCTGCCCTCGGAGGCCGAGCTCGGCGAGCAGTTCGGCATCTCGCGCATCGTGGTGCGCGAGGCGCTGGCCGACCTGGTGCGCAACAACCTGATCTACAAGATCAAGGGCCGCGGCGCCTTCGTCTCGGCGCGCGAACGCGACGAGGACTTCGTCTCCACCGTGCTCGGCTTCTCCGACGAGATGGAGCGCAAGGGCCGCTCGGTGCGCACGCAGATCCTCACGCAGGAGCTGCGCCTGCCCACCGAGCAGGAGGCGGCCTCGCTGGGCCTGGCCGACGAGAGCGCGCAGGTGGTGGCGCTCAAGCGGCTGCGCAGCGTCGACGGCGAGCTGCGCCTGCTGGTCGAGACCGTGGTGCCCGCCGACCTCGCGCCCGGCCTGCACCGCACGCGCTTGGAAGACCGCTCGCTCTACGACGTGCTGCGCCGCCAGTACGGCCTGCGCCTGGTGCGCGCCGAGCGCTGGATCGACGCCGTGCTGCCCGACGCCGACACCTGCCGCCTGCTCGACCTGCCGCAGCCCGAGCCCCTGCTGCGCATCGAATCGATCGCCTACGGCGCCAACGGCCGGCCGCTCGAGCACTACCGCGCGCTGCATCGCTGCAAGACGAGCCGCCTGCACGTGCAGACGACGACCTGAGGGGCGGGAGCGGACAGCCGAACGCAGAAGTCGCGAAGATTCCGCAGAGGTCGCAGAAGGAAGACAAAAAATTCCTTCTGGTTCTTCCTTCTGCGACCTCTGCGCAACTTTTGTATTTCTTCTGCGTTCGGCTGTCCGGATTTTCAGCGCTCGTGTGCCTTCGAAGGCCACAGCACCGACGCGATCGCGACCATCATCAGCGCCACCGCGACCCCGTCCTGCCAGTGCACGACCTCGCCGAGCCACACGGCGCCGCTGAACACGCCGAGCACCGGAATGAACATCACGCTCAGCGTCGAGGCCACGGGCGGCAGGCCGCGTGCGAGGTAGAACCATGCGGCATGCGCGAAGCCGAAGATCAGCACCGCGTTGTAGCCGATCGATGCCCAGCTCACCGCGCCGGGCCAGCGCCATGCGCCGCGTTCGAACAGCAGCGACAGCACCGTCATCACCACGGCCGTCAGCGCCGTCATCCAGAACGAGAGCGTGAGCGTCGGCAGCCCGATGCGCGTGTGGCGCAGGAGCTGCGTGCCCAGCGCCCAGGTCGCGGCCGCCACCAGCGCGAGCGCCACGTAGCCGGGACGCCCCGCGAAGTCGGTGAGCTCGTGCCACAGCAGCAGCCCGACGCCGACCGCGCAGGCACCCACGCCGATCCAGGCGCGCCGCGTCAGCACCGCCGAGAACAGCAGCGCGCCGATCACCGCCGAGAACACCGGCATCGTGTAGCCCAGGATCGCCGCCCGCCCGCCCGAGAGCGCCTTCACCGCGAGGATGATGCAGGCGTGCCAGACGAACATGTTGGTCGCGCCCAGCCACAGCAGCTCGGGCCAGGCGCTGCGCGGCACGCGGAACGGCACCTTCATCCACACCAGCGCGAGCGCCAGCACCGGAAGGCCGAGCCAGATCGAGATGGCGCGGAACGCGAGCGGCGGATAGTCGGCCACCCCCAGCTTCATCACGGGCCAGTTGAGCCCCCATGCGAGGGTCAGCAGGACGAGCAGGGTGAACTGGCGCGGCGTGAAGGAAGGCATGGGCCGCGATTGTGGCGCGGCGTGCGCTTTCGTGCAGGCAGCCGCTACAGCAGCCGCTTCAGATACCGCCCCGTATGGCTCGCCTCGTTCGCCGCGATGTCCTCCGGCGTGCCTTCGCTCACCACCGTGCCGCCGCCCGCGCCGCCCTCGGGGCCCATGTCGATGAGCCAGTCGGCGGTCTTGATGACGTCGAGGTTGTGCTCGATCACCACGATGGTGTTGCCCGCGTCGCGCAGCTGGTGCAGCACCTTGAGCAGCAGCTCGATGTCGGCGAAGTGCAGGCCGGTGGTCGGCTCGTCGAGGATGTAGAGGGTGCGGCCGGTGTCGCGCTTGCTGAGCTCGAGCGCGAGCTTCACGCGCTGCGCCTCGCCGCCCGAGAGCGTGGTGGCCGACTGGCCGAGCTTGATGTAGGAGAGGCCCACGTCGAGCAGCGTGCGCAGCTTGCGCTCGATGGTCGGCACGGCCTTCAGGAACTCGTGCGCGGTCTCGACCGTCATCTCGAGGATCTGCGCGATGTTCCTGCCCTTGTACTGCACCTCGAGCGTCTCGCGGTTGTAGCGCTGGCCGTGGCAGACCTCGCAGGGCACGTACACGTCGGGCAGGAAGTGCATCTCGACCTTGACCACGCCATCGCCCTGGCAGGCCTCGCAGCGTCCGCCCGCCACGTTGAAGCTGAAGCGCCCGGGGCCGTAGCCGCGCTCGCGTGCGGTGTTGGTCTCGGCCATGAGCTCGCGGATCGGCGTGAACAGGCCGGTGTAGGTGGCGGGGTTGCTGCGCGGCGTGCGGCCGATCGGGCTCTGGTCGACGTTGATGACCTTGTCGAAGTACTCGATGCCCTCGACCGCCTCGTGCGCGGCCGGCTCCTCGTGCGCGCGGTAGAGCGTGCGTGCCACCGCCGCATAGAGCGTGTCGTTCACGAGCGTGGACTTGCCCGAGCCCGAGACGCCGGTCACGCAGGTCAGCAGGCCGACCGGGAAGGCCACGCTCACGTTCTTCAGGTTGTTGCCGGTGGCGCCGACGACGCGGATCTCCTGCAGCGCGGTCTGCGTGGCAAGGTGCGCGGCCTCGCGTGCCGCGCGCCGTTCGGCCGCGGGGCTGGGCGGAAAGCGCGAGGCCTTCCTGCCTTCGTTGAAGGCCGGCTGCTTGACCACCGGCAGCCAGGGCGTGCGGTGCTTCGGCACCTCGATCTTCTTCGCGCCCGAAAGGTACTGGCCGGTCAGCGAGCCGGGGTTGGCCGAGACCTCGGCGCAGGTGCCCTGCGCCATCACGCGCCCGCCGTGCACGCCGGCGCCCGGACCCATGTCGATCACGTGGTCGGCGGCATGGATCATGTCCTCGTCGTGCTCGACCACGATCACGCTGTTGCCGATGTCGCGCAGATGCTTCAAGGTGCCGATCAGCCGGTCGTTGTCGCGCTGGTGCAGGCCGATGCTCGGTTCGTCGAGCACGTACATCACGCCCGTGAGGCCCGAGCCGATCTGCGAGGCGAGCCGGATGCGCTGCGCCTCGCCGCCCGAGAGGGTCTCGGCGCTGCGGTCCAGGCTCAGGTAGTTGAGGCCCACGTCGTTGAGGAACTTGAGCCGCAGGCCGATTTCGCGCACCACCTTGTCGGCGATCTCGGCCTTGGCGCCGCGCAGCTTCAGATGCTGGAACCAGGCGAAGGAATCGCGCAGCGTGAGGCGGCTCAGCTCGTAGATGGCCATGCGCGGCGCCTCGCCGCCGTCGGCGGGCCGGTTCGACTCGTCCACCAGGAACACGTTGCGCGCCTCGGGCCGCAGGCGCGAGCCGCCGCAGTCGGGGCAGGGCTGCAGGTTGCGGAAGCGCGCGAGGTCCTCGCGCACCATGGCCGAATCGGTCTCGCGGTAGCGCCGCGTCATGTTCGGGATGATCCCCTCGAAGGGATGCTTCTTCGTGAGCTTCTTGCCCGCGAAGTTGCCCGACTCCATGGTGTAGTTGAACTTGATCTCCTCGGCCGCCGAACCGTAGAGCAGCACCTGCTGCACCGAGGCGGGCAGCGTCTCCCAGGGCGCGTCGACGTCGAACCGGTAGTGCTTCGCGACGCTCTCGATCATGCTGAAGTAGTAGCCGTTGCGGCGGTCCCAGCCCTTGATCGCGCCGCTCGCGAGCGACAGCGAAGGGAAGGCGACCACGCGCGTGGGATCGAACACCTCGCGGTGGCCCAGGCCGTCGCAGCTCGGGCAGGCGCCCACGGGCGAGTTGAACGAGAAGAGCCGCGGCTCGAGTTCCGACAGCGAGTAGTGGCAGATCGGGCAGGCGAACTTGGCGTTGAACAGGTGCTCGCGGTCGGGCGCGCCCGCAGCGCCGTCGGCGCTGCCTTCCGCCCTTGTGCCGAGTTCGAGCACGATCGCGCGCCCTTCGGCCAGGCGCAGCGCGGCCTCGAAGCTCTCGGCCAGGCGCTGCTGCATGTCGGGGCGCGCGCGCAGCCGGTCGATCACCACGTCGATGTCGTGCTTCTCGGTCTTCTTGAGCTTGGGCAGGTCGTTGTATTCGAAGGTCTGGCCGTCGACGCGGAAGCGCACGTAGCCCGCGGCCTGCATCTCGGCGAAGAGTTCGAGGAACTCGCCCTTCTTCTCGCGCGCGACCGGCGCCAGGATCATGAGCCGGGGCTCCTCGCCGAGCGCGAGCGTCGCATCCACCATCTGCGACACCGTCTGCGCCTGCAGCGGCAGGTGGTGCTCGGGGCAGAAGGGCGTGCCGGCGCGCGCATAGAGCAGCCGCAGGTAGTCGTGGATCTCGGTCACCGTGCCCACGGTGGAGCGCGGGTTGTGGCTGGTGGCCTTCTGCTCGATGCTGATCGCGGGCGAAAGCCCCTCGATCACGTCGACGTCGGGCTTGTCCATGAGCTGCAGGAACTGGCGAGCATAGGCCGACAGGCTCTCGACGTAGCGCCGCTGCCCTTCAGCATAGAGCGTGTCGAAGGCCAGGCTCGACTTGCCCGAGCCCGACAGGCCGGTGATCACCACCAGCTTGTTGCGCGGGATGTCGAGGTCGACGTTCTTGAGGTTGTGCGTGCGCGCGCCGCGGATGCTGATGCGCTGTTGCGCGAGGACCGCGCCGAGGTAGGCGTCCCGTCCGCTTTCGCGCTCTGCTTCTGCTGCTGTGTCAGTGGCTTTTGAATTCAAGGGGGCGATCGTCCGAAGGCAACCGGACATGATAGACCGCCCTCGATTTCATGGCGAGGGGTCGGGTTGTGGCGGTGGCGGCCGGGGCGCCTCGGGCGGCGGCGGATGCACCGGTTCGGTGCTGCCGATGGCGCGGCCGACCATGTGCTCGGCCAGCGTGTCGTAGAGCGGCCGGCTGATCATGCGCGAGATCAGGCTCGCGAGCATGGCCGCCGCCATCAGGCTCAGCACCATCGCGTGGCCGTCGACCATCTCCATCACGATGATGAAGGCGGTGAGCGGCGCCTGCGTGACCGCGGCCAGGAAGCCCGCCATGCCCATGGCGATGAGCGCGGGCCCGAGGTCGCTGTGCGCGAAGCCGGCCACCGCGTCGCCGATGCCGGCGCCGATCGACAGCGACGGCGCGAAGATGCCGCCCGGCACGCCGGTCCAGGCCGTGAGCCAGGTGGCGACGAACTTCAGAACGGTGTAGAGCGGCGTGAGCTCGTCGTGGCCCTGCAGCATCTGCTTGACGGCCTCGGAGCCGGCGCCGAAGGTGACGCCGCCCGTCACCAGCCCGATGACCGCGATCGCCAGCCCGACGATGGCCGCGAAGCGCAGCGGATAACGCGCGCGCCAGCGCTGGAAGCGGCCCGCCGTGCCGGTCAGCGAGGCGATCAGCAGCCGCGCGAACAGCCCGCCGGCCACGCCGCTCAGCAGCGCCACCAGCAGGCCGGGGCCGAATGCGTCCCAGCCGAGCCGCGGCACGCGGATCACGCCGAAATAGCTGACGTTGCCGAAGACCGACACCGCCACCAGGCCCGCCAGCACGATGCCCGTGATGATCAGGCCGCTGGAGCGCGCCTCGAGCCGGCCCGAGAGCTCCTCGATGGCGAACACCACGCCCGCGAGCGGCGCGTTGAAGGCGGCCGCGATGCCCGCGGCCCCGCCGGCCACCAGCAGCGCCCGCGCATCGATGCCGGTGTTGGGCGAGAGCCAGCGCCGCGCATGCTGCATGACGCCGGCCGCCACCTGCACCGACGGCCCCTCGCGGCCGATCGACAGCCCGGCGGCGAAACCGGCCGCGCCCAGGCCGATCTTCGCGAGCGTGAGCCGCAGCGACGCGAAGACGAAGCGCCGCTGCGCGGGCAGCGCCGGATGCAGCGCGGCCTTGATCTGCGGGATGCCCGAGCCGCCCGCGCCGGGGAAGAAGCGCCGCGTGCACCAGACGATGCCCGTGGTGATCAGCGGCGTGGTGACGAGCACGGCCCAGGGCCATCGGGCGTAGAGGCCGTGGAAGCGCGCGAAGACCCAGTCGCTCGCGAGCGTGAAGCCCACCACGAAGAGCCCGGCCAGAATGGCGTAGCCGAGCACGATCGCCCGGTCGAGCCAGACGCGGCCGCTCGACAGCTCGGCACGCAGATGCTCGAGGAAGTCCGGTTCGTGATCCATGCCGGTGCATTCTGGCATCCGGCCCGCGGCCCGCCCGGTCGCGTGGCCGCGACCGGTGCCCGGATCGCGGGCATCGGGCACAATGCAGGGTTCTTTTTTTCCTCCTCCTCCATCCACTTATCAGGGGCAGTGCATATGGCATCGGTCAACAAAGTCATCGTCGTCGGCAATCTGGGGCGCGATCCCGAAATGCGTACCTTCCCGAGCGGCGACCAGGTCGCGAACGTCACCGTGGCCACCACCGATCGCTGGAAGGACAAGCAGAGCGGCGAAATGCGCGAAGCCACCGAATGGCACCGCATCGTGTTCAACGGCCGCCTGGCCGAGATCGCCGGCCAGTACCTGCGCAAGGGTTCGCAGGTCTACATCGAAGGCAGCCTGCGCACGCGCAAGTGGACCGACAAGGACGGCATCGAGAAATACACCACCGAGATCCGCGCCGACCAGATGCAGATGCTCGGCAGCCGCCAGGGCCAGGGCGGCCCCTCGGGCGGCGGCGACGACGACGGCGGCTATTCGCAGGGCGGTGGCGGCGGCTACTCGCAAGGCGGTGGTGGTGGCGGCGGCTATGCCCCGCGCGCGCCCGCAGCCGCGCCGCGCGCACCGGCGCCCGCACCGCGCCAGGCACCGGCCAAGTCGTCGTCGGGCTTCGACGACATGGACGACGACATCCCGTTCTGAAGCCTCGTCGCCGCTTCACCGGCCGGGCCGGCTCTTCGGAGCCGGCCTTTTTTCATGGGGGCAGGGCGCAAACGCGCGCCGTGCAGACCGACCGGGCCGGCCCGAAGCATGTAGCCATGCGGCCGTCGATGGCGACAATGCGGCCTTCTCCGCAAGAAAAGCGACGCCCATGCTCGACATCGCCGCGACCTGCCTGGTCGTCACCGCGCTCTTCGCCTATCTGAACCATCGCTTCATCCGGCTGCCGACCACCATCGGCGTGATGGTGATCGCGCTGGTGCTGTCGCTCGGCATCGTGCTGCTCGACACGCTGGGGCTGGACCACGGCCTGCGGCAGTACGAGGAGTCCTTCGTGCGCTCGATCGATTTCTCCGAAGTCCTGATGCAGGGCATGCTGTCGCTGCTGCTGTTCGCGGGCGCGCTGCACGTGGACCTGAGCGACCTGCGGTCGTACCGCTGGCAGGTCGGCGCGCTGGCGCTGGTGGGCACGCTCGCCTCCACGCTGGTGGTGGGCTTCGCGATGTCGGTGGTGCTTCCGTGGGTGGGCGTGGAGCTGCCGCTGCTGTACTGCCTGCTGTTCGGCGCGCTGATCTCGCCCACCGACCCGATCGCGGTGATGGGCATCCTCAAGTCGGCCGGGGCGCCGCGCAACCTCGAGCTGGTCGTCGCGGGCGAGTCGCTGTTCAACGACGGCATCGGCGTGGTGATCTTCGCGCTGATCCTCGGCATGGTGACGAGCGGCAGCGCGCCGAGCGCGGGCGCCGCCGTCGAACTGCTCGCGCGCGAGGCGGGCGGGGGGCTCGCCTTCGGCCTGGGGCTCGGCTACGTGCTCTACCGGCTGCTCAAGAGCGTGGACCAGTACCACGTCGAGGTGCTGCTCACGCTGGCGGCGGTGCTCGGCGGCTATGCGCTCGCGAGCCATCTGCACATCTCGGGCCCGCTGGCGATGGTGGTCACGGGGCTGATCATCGGCAACCGCGGGCGCGCGACCGCGATGTCCGACACCACGCGGCGCTACATCGACATGTTCTGGGAGCTGCTCGACGAAATCCTCAACGCGGTGCTGTTCGTGCTGATCGGCATGGAAGTGCTGCTGATCGCGTTCGACAACCACCACATCGCCGGCGGCGCGGTCGCCATCGTCGTCACGCTGCTCGCGCGGTGGCTCACGGTGGGACTGCCGGTGGGCACGCTGCGCGGATTCTTCCGGCTGCCCGCGGGCGCCTCGCAGGTGCTGACCTGGGGCGGGCTGCGCGGCGGCATCTCGGTGGCGCTCGCGCTGTCGCTGCCGGGCGGCCCGGCACGCGACACGATCCTCGCGCTCACCTACTGCGTCGTGGTGTTCTCCATCCTCGTGCAGGGCCTGACCATCGGCAAGGTCACGCGGCGCAGCGTGGCGGCCGAAGAAGGCGCCGCGCCCCATGGCCATGCCTGAGGTGCGCTTGCGCCTGCCGGCACGCCCGGCCGGAGTGCCGCGGTGAGCGCCGGCCGGCCGCCGCGGCTCGCCCATGCCCTGCCGGGGCGCGGCGTGGCGTCGCTCTGGACCCATGCGGTGCTGGTCGCCTCGCTGGCCTTGCTGGTGGTCATGGTCGGCTACTTCTGGGCCCAGCCTTCGGCGCACGAACCGTCGGCGCTGCGCATCGTCCGCGCGGAATGGCTGCTCGTCGAGGCGCCCGGTTTCCACGAGCCGCCTTTCTCGGTCGACAGCAAGGCGCTGCCGGGCGCATGGCAGCCGGTCGAGCTGCCGTTCGCGCCGCGCATCGGGCTGCTGCGGCAGGCGAGCGAGGCGCCGCCGCCCGACGCGACCCGCGTCTCGTGGCTGCGCCTCTCGCTGCGCGGCCTGCCCGCGGCCGAAGGATCGATCGCGCTCTTCGCGCGGCGCATCAAGACCGACGGCACCGTGGCGATCTATGCCAACGGAAGGCTGGTGTACCGCGCGCAGGAGCGCGGGCCGCTCTGGAACAGCACGCGCACGCCGCTGTGGGTGGTGCTGGACCGCACGCCGGGCGCCGCGCCGATCGACGAGATCCTCCTGCGCCTGGAGCACACGCGACGCACGCAGGTGGCGGTCTCCTCGGTCTGGGCGGGGCCGGTCGAGGCGCTGGAAGGGCGCTACCAGAAGCGGCTGTGGCTGCAGCAGGACCTGCCGGCCATGCTCAACGCGGCCTTCATGGCGGTGGGCATGTTCGCGCTGTTCGTGTGGTTCAGGGCGCCGCCACGAGACCATCTACCTGCTGTTCTTCAACCTCGCGATCACTTCCTTCCTGCGCGGGCTGCATTTCTACGTCGCGGTGCCGATCGCGAACGACTGGTTCGCCTGGCTCACGGTCAACTCGCTGTTCTGGCTCGTGGCGGTGGTGCACTTCGCGCTGCGCCAGCTGCACGGCCGGCCGCTGCGCTGGCTCACGGCCGCGGTGGTGGTGGTGACCGCGCTGATCAGCGTGCTCACGCTGCCGGGCCTCGCGGTCCTGCGCAACACGCCGCAGGTCACGCCGCTGATCTATTTCACGGCCGGTGCGATGGCCGCGGCGGTCGCGCTGGTGGGCGGCATCAGCGCGTGGCGGCGCTCCAACGAAGGCCGGCTGGTGGCGGTCGGCATCGCGCTGTGCGTGCTGCTCGGCGCCTCCGACTGGCTGTTGCAGAACAACTTCTCGAGTCCCGAGGGCTGGTACATGGGCGCCTACACCAACGCCGTCACCTTCAGCGTCTTCGGCGTGCTCATGTACCGCCGCTACGTCAACGCCATCGACGAGGTCGAGCGCGTCAGCGCCGGGCTCGCCGAGCGCCTGCACGCGCGCGAGGCCGAGCTCGAGCTCAGCCACCAGCGGCTGCGCGAGGCCGAGCGGCAGCAGACCATCGGCGAGGAGCGCCAGCGGCTGATGCAGGACATGCACGACGGGCTGGGCTCCTCGCTGATCAGCGCGATCCGCTCGATGGAGGGCGGCGGCATGAGCGCGCCGCAGGTCTCCGAGCTGCTGCGCAGCTGCCTCGACGACCTGAAGCTGACCATCGATTCCATGGAGCCGCTCGAGGACGACCTGCTGCTGCTGCTCGCGACGCTGCGCTACCGGCTCGGGCCGCGGCTCGAAAGCTCGGGCGTGGCGCTGCAATGGAACGTGCAGGAGCTTCCGGCGCTCGTCTGGCTCGATCCGACGAGCGCGCTGCACATCCTGCGCGTGATCCAGGAGGCGATCGGCAACGTGCTGCGCCACACGCGCGCCACCGAGGTCCGCCTCGGCACCGCCGCCGATGCCGCGGGCGTGCGCGTGACGGTCGAGGACAACGGCCAGGGCTTCGACGTCGAGCAGACGCTCGCGGGCGCGCGCGGGCGTGGCATGCGCAACCAGATGCGGCGGGCGCAGGCGGTCGGCGGCAGCGTGTCGTGGCGCTCGGGGCCCGGGGGCACGGTGTTCACGCTCTGGCTGCCGCTGCAGCGCGACGGCGGCGCGCCCGCGGCGGCGGCGTCGGTTGCGGTACATTGACACCCCTTTGCCGCAGCCGATCCCGTCCGTTCCGTCCCCCGCGCCGCACCGCATCCGCCTCGAGGCGGTCACGCTGGTCCGCGGCGACCAGCGCGTCTTCCACGGGCTCACGCTCGCGCTCGACGAGCCGCGCATCGGCCTCGTCGGCGACAACGGCGCCGGCAAGAGCAGCCTGTTCCGCCTGCTCGGCGGCCTCGATGCGCCGCAGCAGGGCCGCGTGGTGGTGCATGGCTGCGACACCCGGGCCGACCGCCGGCAGCTCGCGCGCGAGGTGGGGCTGCTGTTCCAGAACCCCGACGACCAGATCATCTTCCCCACCGTGGCCGAGGAACTCGCCTTCAGCCTGAGCGCGCGCGGCGAGACGCGGCAGGCGGCGCGCGCGCAGGCGCATGCCTTCCTCGAGCGGCGCGGGCTCGCGGCCTGGGCCGGGCGCGCCGTGGGCGAACTGAGCCAGGGCCAGCGGCAGCAGGTGTGCCTGCTGGCGCTGCAGATCGGCCGGCCCGCCACGCTGCTGCTCGACGAGCCCTACGCCAGCCTCGACCTGCCGAGCCAGGCGCGGCTCGCGGCGCAGATCGACGCCACCGACCAGCAGGTCATCGTTTCCACGCACCTGCTCGACCACGTGCAAGGCTTCGAGCGCGTGCTGTGGCTCGACCAGGGCCGGGTGCGCGCCGACGGCCCGGGCCCCGAGGTGTGCCGGGCCTATGCCGACGACGTGCGCCGGCGCGCGCAGGCCGAGCGGAGCGCTGCCGGTGCGTAGCCTCTATGCAGCGCGGGCGACCTGGATGCATGCGCTGCCCGCATGGTCCAAGCTCGCGGCGCTCTCGGCCTGCGGCACCCTGCTGGTGCTGGTGCAGCGGCCGCTTCACCTGGCCGCCGCATGTGCCGCGGTGCTGCTGCTGTTCGCATCGCTCGGGCCGGTGGCCTGGCGCCGCCTGCGCATGCTCGCCGGCATCGCGGTGGCGGGGGCACTGATCGTCGGCTTCCATGCCTTCCTCGGCACGGTGCCGCTCGGCGTGGCCAGCGCCCTGCGGCTCGCGAGCGCCGCGGTGCTCGCGCTGATGCTGACGCTGACCACGCGCTTCGAGGATCTGCTGGCCGTGCTCGAAGCGCTGATGCGGCCCCTGCGGCATCTCGGCGTGCCGACCGAGCGGATCGCGCTCGGCATCGGCCTGATGCTGCGCTTCGCCGAGAATTTCTACGTGCAGTGGCAGCGTCTCGACGACGCCCACCGCGCACGCACGGGGCAGGGCGGCGGCCTGCGGCTGCTCGCGCCGCTGACCATCCGCACGCTGCAGACCGCCGAGCGCGTGGCCGATGCGCTGGCCGCGCGGCTCGGCCGCTGAGAAACGCCTGCCGTTCCTTCCTTCCACCCTTCACCCGGGCTTACGCCATGACCCATCCCGCTTCCGCCGCCTCGTCCCGATCGCTGTCGTACATCGCGCTCTTCGCCGCGCTGATGGCGGTGTTCGGCCTGATCCCGAAGGTCGACCTGCCCTTCGGCGTGCCGATCACGCTGCAGTCGCTCGGCGTCATGCTCGCGGGCTGCCTGCTCGGGCCGCGGCGCGGCTTCCTGGCCATTGCGCTGTTCCTGCTCGCGGTCGCGCTCGGCCTGCCGCTGCTGCCGGGCGGGCGCGGCGGACTGGCGGTGTTCGTGGCGCCGGCCTCGGGCTTCCTCTTCGGCTGGATGTTCGGCGCCTTCGCCGCGGGCCTCGTGATGCGCGCCTTCGCCGGCGCCACCGGCAAGGGCCTGTTCGCGGCGGCCTTCCTCGCGGCTTTCGTCGGCGGCATCGGCGTGGTCTATGCCTTCGGCATCATGGGCCTCTCGCTGGTGGCCCACATGTCGCTCTCGCAGGCGGCGCTGGCGGTGCTGGTGTTCATTCCGGGCGACCTCGTCAAGTGCGGCCTGTGCGCGCTGCTCGTGCAGACGGTGATGCGCGGCCTGCCGCACTGGCGGCTCGACAGGGATTGAGGATCAACCGCGCGTGAAGACGGTGCGCGAGAGATAGTCCTTGCGCGGTCCGCTCACGCGGTGCTCGACCACGAACCTGCCGTCGGCCAGGAAGCGGTAGCGGCTGTGGTACTGGTCGGCCGCGCAGAGATGCCCGGCCGATCCTTCGAGCGCGTCGCCCTCGCGCGCGAGCGCGATGCGGTGGAAGAGCCGCGGCGGCGCCTCGGCGAAGTACACCGAGAACCCGCCGTCGCTGTGCGCGAACACGTAGTCGCGGTGCCCGTCGAAGGCCTGGCCGTTGGCAAGCTCGACCCGCCCTTGCTCGCGGTACGCGAGCCGGCCGTCCGGCAGGCGGCGGAATTCGGCCTCGCCGCGCATCGTGGCCTGGCCCGGAATCGTGCGGTCGAGCCGCCACCGGCCTTCGAGGTGGTCGAAGACCTGGTCCGGTGTGGGCGCGGCGGATTCCATGCGCGCACTCTACGCCGGGCCCGATGACCCGCGCCCTTCGCCCGGATTGTTTCCTTTCCGTGAACGCCGCGGTTCCTTTCGATGAGGGTTTTTACTTAGATTGCGGCGCACAATTCATCTCACGGACCGGCCCCCAGGCCGATCCGGATGAACAAGGCCCCCGAGCGAGGTGGCTGCCCCCGAAGAGGCAGTGACCCACCCAAGACCGGTTCGAATCATCCAATGAAACTGAACTTGAATTGAAGGAAACCAAAATGACCGCCTCGAAGCTCCTCTCCGCCGTTGCCGTTGCCCTCATGGCCGTTGCCGGTGCCGCCCACGCCGAAACCTATGAAGGCGTGCATTCGCTGACCTCGGCCGCAAGCCGCGCCGATGTCGCCAGCGAAGCCGTGGTGGCCGCGCACAGCGCCAACCCGTACGCCACCGGTGCCAATGCCGGCCCGGCCCGCGCCTTCGTCTCGGCCACCAGCCGCGACGCCGTCCGCGCCGAAGCCGTGGCCGCCGCACGCAGCGCCGACCCGTATGCCGAAGGCGCCTCGGCCGGCGTGCAGCCCCTGGTCGCGAGCACGGTGGACCGCGCCACGGTCCGTGCCGCTGCCCGCGCAGCCGCCCGCGGCGACGCGCTGCCGCTGTAATCGTCGGCACGCTCCGGCCCCGAAGGCCGGCCCTGCGAAAGCGGGGCCGGCCTTTTTCGTTGCCTGCGCAGCCGTCTGATAAGCTGCCCGCGCCTCGCCCGTCGACCCGGTCCTTCCACCTGTCCTCGCCCACGCATCGCGCATGTCGTCCGAAGAAACCCTGCGCCGCTGGCGCCTGATCCTCGGCCGCTATGCAGCGCAGCCGCTCGCGCAGACGCCGTTCTCGCCGAACGACTGGAAGCTCGACCAGGCGCTCGAATACCTCTACGGCCGCGAATACGAAGGCCGCGGCCTCGCCAGGCCGGCCGGCGGCCCCGGCTCGCTCGATCCGAGCCAGCTGCGCGCGGTGGACTGGCTCAACCGCTCGCGCAAGCTGTTTCCGCAGGAGGTGTTCGAGCGCATGCAGACGCAGGCCATCGACCGCTACCAGCTCACCGAACTGCTCGCCGATCCGGCGGTGCTGCGCTCGCTCGACGCCACGCCCGGGCTCGCCAAGGCGCTGCTCGGCATGCGCGGGCGGCTCTCGGGCCAGATGCGCGACGCGGTGCGCGAGGTGATCCAGAAGACGGTGGACGAGATCACGCGCAAGCTCCGGAACGATTTCGTCAACGCGCTCGTCGGCCGGCGCAACCGCATGCGGCGTTCCCACATCCGCAGCGCGCAGAACTTCGACGCGCGCGCCACCATCGCGGCCAACCTGCGGCACTACGACGTCTCGCGCGGCCAGCTGGTGATCGAGCGCCCGCGCTTCAACGCGCGCGTGAAGCGCAACCTGCCCTGGGACGTGGTGCTGTGCGTGGACCAGAGCGGCTCGATGATGGATTCGGTGATCTACAGCGCGGTCATCGCCGGCATCATGAGTTCGCTGCCCGCGGTGCGCGTGAAGCTGGTGGTGTTCGACACCAGCGTGGTCGACCTCACGCACCTCGCGCACGACCCGGTCGAGGTGCTGCTGACGGTGCAGCTCGGCGGCGGCACCGACATCGGCCGCGCGGTCGCGTACTGCGAGTCGCTGGTCGGCAATCCGCAGCGCACGGTGTTCGCGCTCATCAGCGACTTCATGGAAGGCGCCGCGCCCGGGCCGCTCGTGGCCGCGGTGCAGCGCATGGCACAGGCGCGCGTCACGCTGCTCGGGCTGGCCGCGCTCGACGAGTCGGCCAACCCCGTCTACGACCGCCAGATGGCGCAGCGGCTCGCGAACCACGGCATGCACGTGGCGGCGCTCACGCCCACGCATTTCGCGCACTGGCTCGCCGAGGTCATGAACTGATGGCCTGGCACGACGGCTACCGTGCCTACGACGACGACACGCTCGCCGCGCTCGCGAACCCCGGCCTGCTGCGCCGCGCGGCCAAGGACGTGGAAGCCGGCAAGCTCGCATGGGCCGAGCAGGGCGCCGACGGCGGCGTGATCGCGGCCGACGGCCAGCGCGTGCAGCTCGATGCGCGCGGGCCGCAGCAGGCGCGCTGCGACTGTCCCGCGCCCGGCATCTGCAAGCACATCCTCGGCGCGGCGCTGTGGCTGCGTGCGCTGCCGCCCGCGGCAGCGGCCGGGACCGCGGAGGCGGACCCGGCGCCGGCCGCCGCGGCGCCCGACCCGCTGGCCGAGATCCTCGCGCTCGACGCGGCGGCGCTCTTCAAGGCCGCGGGCGTGGCCGCGGTGCGCCGCGCGGCGGCCGCTTCCACCGACGCGATCGAGTGGCGGCTGCAGGGCGCGGCGCTGGTGATGGAACTGCCCGAGCTCGGCGCGGCCTGCCGCTGGGTGGCGGGCGCGGGCTTTGCGGGCATGGTGTCCGAGGTGGCGGCCGCGGAGCGCAAGGCGGTGCATCTCATGGCCATCGCCGCGCTGCGGCGTGCGCAGGGCCGGCCGCTCGACTGGCCCGAGGCCGCGCGTCCCGCGCCGGTGCCGGAAGACGGCGCGCGCCTCGGCGAGCGCGAGCGCGCGTTCCTGCGCCAGGTCGAATCGATGCTCGACGAGCTGCTGTCGGGCGGTCTCTCGCACGTCAGCGAGCTGACCTCGGCGCGGCTGCTCGCGCTCAACATGTCGGCGCGCGGCGAAGGCCTGCCGCGGCTCGCGGCGCTGCTGCGCAACCTCGGCGGCACGGTCGACCTGCTGGTGCGGCGCGACCACCGCGCGGAAGAGCGCGATGCCTTCGCGCAGATGGCCCGCATCCACGCCCTGTGCGCGGCACTGGGCACGGCGCAGGGTGAACTGGCCGCGGCCCTGCGCGGCCGCCTGCGGCGCGACTTCGACGCATCGGCCGCGCTCGAACTGCTGCCGCTCGGCGCCCACTGGTGGCAGACCCGCGGCGGCGCGCGCGGCCTCACGCTCGCGTTCTGGGACGTGGCGGGCGAGCGCCTGCTGCAGGCCACGCTCGCCCGGCCCGACGGCAGCGACGCGAGCTTCACGCGCCAGGGCGCCTGGACCGCGCATTCGCTCTGGCCCGGCGTCGGCACGGCCCAGCAGGTCTGCGCCGGCGCCCTGCGGCTCGACGGGCCGCGGCTCGCCGACGACGGCCGCCTCGCGCTCGCGGGTGCCACGCGCGCGCAGCCGCTGCCGATGTGGGCGGCCGGCGATGCGCGGCTCGCGCGGCTCGGCTGCGGCCGCTGGGCCGAGTTGGGCGAGCGCCTGCGCGACGCCACCGGCCTGGCCGCCGAAACCTTTGACGCGGTGCTGCTGCGGCCCGCCGACACGCGCGCGCCGGTGCTCGACGAGGTGCGGCAGCGGCTCGACTGGTGGCTGCAGGACGGCGACGGCCAGTGGCTGCGGCTCGGCATTCCCGTGGGGCCCGAACACCGCCAGCGCATCGAGAACCTCGACCGCTTCGCCGCGCGGCGCGCGCCGGTGCATGCGGTGCTGGTGCGCATCGAGCGCTCGGCCGCGCGCACCGAGCTGATGCCGGTCGCCGTGCTCGGCAGCGGCGCCGGCGGGCGGCTGCAGGTGGTGTCGCTCGACTTCGCCGACGAGCCGCGCGCCGCCACCTCGCTCGCGAACCGCATCCTGCGGCTGTTCGAGGCGCGCCAGCAGCAGCGCCAGGCGCCGCCGGCGGCCGCGCCCTCGCTGCTCGCGCGGCTGCTCGGTCCCGTGGCCGACGTGGCCGAGGCCCAGGCCGCCACCGGCCGCATGGCGCTCACGCTGCCGCAGCGGCAGCGCCTGCAGGAGGCGCTGGACCGCGCCGCCTCGGTCGGCCTCGATGCGCTCGCGCAGGCACTGCGCGCGCACCTCGCGGCCCCCGCGCCCGGTGCGCTGCTGCGGCTGGGCTATCTGTGCGAGCTGCTCGCCGAGCTCGACGGCCTGCCGGAGCGCCGCACACCGCAGGCCGCATGAGCGTGAAGAACGTCACGCTGCGCTGACACAATCGCCGCTCGCTTTCAGGAGAGAGAAGCATGGGTTTTCTGGACAGGATCTTGGGGGCCGTCACCGGCCATGCAGGCACCGCCGCGAGCGGACTCACGCGCGAGCAGGCGCAGTTTCTGCGGCAGGCGTTCGAGGGCTTCGAGAAGGCGGGCAAGGAACTGCCCGAGAAGGCCGCCGCCTTCGTCATCGAAGGCACGCAGGAGACGGTGCTGCTCGACCTGCAGGGCGCCCAGGCCTTCGAGCCGGGCCAGCTGCTCGGCAACCCGGGCCGGCTGCGCTGGGCCTTCAGCAACTACCAGAACAAGCCGCTGCAGAAGACCGGCGAGGCGAGCCTCAAGGCGCGTGCGCAGTTCTACGCCAGCATCGACGCCAAGGCGCCGCCGCTCGACGTGCTGGTGCGGCTCGGCAAGCTGCTCGCGGCGGCCGATGGCGGCCAGTCGCTCGAGCACCCCGGTGCGCCCATGCCGGACTGGCTGCAGTACCTCGTCAACGACGCGGTGTACGCGAGCTTCAACCAGGGCCACGGCAAGGAGATCGACCTGGCCAGGGAGCGTCCCGCGTGGACGGTGCGGCTGTTCGCGGCGCTGCTCGCGCACGAGGGGCTCGACCCCGACCTCGCGCTGCAGCTCGTGTTCGAACGCAAGAACCTCGACAGCTGGTACCACGACCGCCTCGACGGCGTGCTCAAGGCCGAGGCCGTGGGCGCGTACATGCGCGAGCGGCCCGCGGCGGCCGAAGCCCTGCCCGCGCAGCTCTCGGCCGCGGGCCGCGTGCTGCTCGCGAAGCGGCTCGGCACCGACCGCGCGCTGCAGAACGACTTCGCGCCGCTGTTCGTGCGACTCGCGCTCGACGGCGGCAAGACGGTGCGCGCCGAGGCCGCGCCGCACCTGGAGGGCATCGAGGAGGCGCGCCGCCTCGAACTGCTCGCGCAGTCGCTCCGGCAGGGCGACGGCACCCAGCGCACCCAGGCCGCGGAACTGATCGCGCGGCTGCCCGGCGATGCGGCACGCGCGCTGCTGGCCGGGGCGCTCGAATCGGAGACGAGCAAGGCGGTGCAGCAGGCGATCCGCGCGGCGCTTTCGCGGCTCGATGCGGCCGGCGACGCAGGTGCGCTCGAACTGCCCGAGCCGCCGGCCTGGCAGGCCTTCGAGGACGTGGCGCTCGGCGACGAGGTGCTGCAGCTGCTGATCGCGAACCGCGTCGAACTGCTCGAGAAATACCGGCTCGAGGCCGAAGCCGAGATCGAGGAGAACAAGACCGGCAAGCACAAGTACAACTGGCGCCAGCAGAGTTATGCGCGCCACCGGAAGCTCGGCGACGACGACATGCGCATCGCGCTGCGCGTGCTCAACGGCGAGGGCAGCAAGCACGACCACAACCGCGTGCGCAGCGGCGAGCTGCAGCAGACCGTCGCCTACGGCGGGCGGCTCCATGCGCATCCGGCGTTCGGCATCACGCACCTGCTGCGCTGGCTCGCGCTCTCGCGCCACTGGCACAGCTTCTGGTTCGACGACGGCTTCCACAAGTGGCTCGGCCGGCAGCCCGCGGGCGCGGTCGACCTGCGCGCGATCGCCGAGCTGCTGCAGCGCTCGGGCATGCCGATCGACGACGTGGCGTACAGCGCGCTCGTGCAGTACTGGAACCGCCCCTCGGCCGTCGACCTGCTGCCGGCCGACCGCGTCTGGCCCTTCTTCGCCGAGCATCCGGAATACATCGACGAGGGCCTGGGCCTCGCGGCGCCGCCGAAGCGCGAGGGCCGGCGCAGCGCGCTCGACCTCGGCGAAACGCTGCGCACGATCGCCGTCTTTCCGACCGTGCAGGCGCGCTGGCTGCCGCGCGTGATGGAGCTCGCGCTCGGCGAGGGCAAGACCCACCGCGCGGCGGCGCAGAAGGCGCTCGCGCGATTGCCCGACATCGGCCGGCGCGTGGTGGAGTCGCTCGCCTCGACCAGGAGCGAGGTGCGCATCGAGGCCGCCAACTGGCTCGTCGATCTGAAGCATGCCGAGGCGCTTCCCGCGCTCACCCAGGCGCTCGAGAAGGAAACCCGCGAGCCGGTGCGCGCCGCCTACCTCACCGCGCTCGAGGCGCTCGGCGACGACATCTCGCCGCGGCTCGCGCCCGCGATCCTGCTGGCCGAGGCGAAGAAGGGCCTGAAGGCCAGGCCCCCGGCGGGGCTGGCATGGTTCGCGCTCGATGCGCTGCCCGCCTGCCGCTGGCAGGACGGCAGCGCGGTCGAGCCCGAGATCCTGCGCTGGTGGGTGGTGCTCGCCTGCAAGCTCAAGGAACCCGGCGGCAACGGGCTGCTCACGCGCTACCTCGGCCTGCTCGACGCCGCGAGCCGGCAGGCGCTCGGCAGCCTGGTGCTGCGCCAGTTCATCGCGCAGGACACGCGCCATCCCTCGCTCGACGAAGGCATCGCGCATGCCAACGCGGTGGCGCCGCAGCGCTACCAGGGCAACCAGCAGCGCTACCAGAACGCCAAGCCCGAGCACAGGCAGTACTACGAGACCGACTTCCAGAAGACCCAGGAACAGGTCTTCGAGGAATGCAAGCGCGAGAAGATGGGCGAATACCTCGGCAGCGCGATCGGCGAGAAGGGCATCCTCGCGCTCGCCGCCCATGCGCCGGGCCACGAGGTGGTGGCGCTGCTGCAGCAGTACATGCGCGACCACTACCAGCGCCGCGCGCAGATCGAGGCCATGCTCGAAGGCGTGGCCGCGGGCAACGACCCGGTGGTGATCCAGCTGCTGCTCGGCGTCTCGCGGCGCTACCGCACCGCCTCCGTGCAGGAGAAGGCGCGCCAGCTGGTGCAGCAGATCGCCGACCGCAACGGCTGGACGCAGGACCAGCTCGCCGACCGCACCATTCCCACCGCCGGCCTGGACGACGGCGGCCGGCTCGAGCTCGCATACGGCGAGCGCATCTTCACCATGGTGCTCGACGCCGCGATGAAGCCCGAGCTGCGCAACCCCGAGGGCAAGGTCGTGAAGGCGCTGCCCGAGCCGCGGCAGAACGACGATCCCGCGCTCATCAAGGAAGCCAAGGCGCAGTTCGCCACGAGCAGGAAGGAGCTCAAGCAGGTCATCGACATGCAGGCCGCGCGCCTGTTCGAGGCCATGTGCACCGGCCGCACCTGGCCGCAGGCCGAATGGCGCGAGTACCTGCACCGGCACCCCATCGCCGGCCGGCTGGTCCAGCGGCTGGTGTGGCTCGAACTCGATGCCGAGGGCGCGGTGCGCCGCAGCTTCCGGCCGACCGAGGACGGCAGCCTGATCGACACGCAGGACGACGAGGTCGAACCGGCCGGCGACAGCCTGCTGCGCCTCGGCCATGCCTCGCTGGTCGATGCCGACGCGGCCGCGGCCTGGAACCGCCACTTCAAGGACTACAAGCTCGCGCCGCTGTTCGCGCAGATGACGCGCCAGCCGCCGGCGGTGGCCTTCACCGACGACAAGGGCCGCGCCGTGACCGAGATCAGCGACCGCCTCGGCTGGGTCAGCGACAGCTTCACGCTGCGCGGCAGCTTCGCGAAGCTCGGCTACCAGCGCGCGCAGGCCGAGGACGGCGGCTTCTTCTACCAGTACACCAAGGACTTCGCGTCGGCCGGCGTGCGCGTGGCGATCGAGTTCTCGGGCAACACGCTGCCCGAGGAGAACGTGCCCGCCGCGCTCAAGACGTTGAGCTTCGAGGACACGAAGGCGCGCGGCTACGACAACCGCGCGCTGCCGCTCGCCAAGGTGCCGCCGGTGCTGCTGGCCGAGGCCTACGCCGACTATCTCGCGGTGGCCGAGGCCTGCGCGGGCTTCGATGCGGGATGGGAAAAGAAGATGCCCTGGTAGTCATGCTTTCGCATTACAGGGCCGTGGCGCCGCGTCCGCGCGAAAATGCAGGCGCCTTTCCGCCACGAAAAAAGAAAGCATGATCCGTCACCGCTCAGGCGACGACGCTATACGCATGGCCCTCACTCTCGACCCCGAAGACACGCGCGCGCGCATCCACGACCTCGTGTGGTGCGGCTTCCATCCCGACGCCGATGTCGAGTGGATGATCGCCGACGAGTACCTCGATCCCGACGAACTCACGGCCGAGGACCGCGCGTGGATCAAGGCCGAGGCGGCGCAGGCCTGTGCCGCGAAGCGCGCGGCCGAGGCGGCATGGCCCGCGCAGACCGAGTACGACCGGCTCGAGGCGGTGTTCGCGCAGCTGCGCAGCGAGAAGATCATCGCCCTGCACCGCGCGGGCAACACGCTCGCCGACGGCCATGACGACGTGCGCGAGCAATGGCGCGCCGCCGGCCGCATGGAATCGGGCATCCGCGGCTGCTGCTTCTACCATTCGCAGGACCTCGACGCGGCGGTGCGCACCGGCCGGCTCTACCTCGCGTTCAGCGGCGGCATGATCCCCGAGATCGAGCAGCGCGAAGCCAACACCGTCGCGGTCGGCCGGCGCATCGTCGAGCTGCTGCGCGCGGCCGGCTTCGAGGCCAACTGGAGCGGCAACATCAACGAGCGCATCGAGGCCGACCTCGGCCAGTGGCGCAAGCGAGGCCCCTCGGTGTGAGCGCCCGGGCCTGGCAGCCGCCGCGCCGGATCGATGCGATCGATTTCTGGCTCCGCGCCCGGCTGCTGGCCACCGCCCATGCGCTGCGCGAGGCGCTCGGTCCCTCCGCGCGGCGCTGGCCCGCCGGCGCGCAGGCATCGCTGGCCGATGCACCCGTGCTCGCGCAGCACCGCAGCCCGCTCTGGTCCGACGGGCGCGCGGATGAATTCCCTCTCGTCGCCGGCAAGGTGCAGAACCTGCGCGTGGCGCGCCGCGCCTTCGATGCGGTCGAGGTGCCGGCGGGCGAGCTGATGAGCTTCTGGCGCCAGCTCGGGCGGCCGAGCGCGTCGCGCGGCTTCGTCGAAGGCCGCGAGCTGCGCGGGGGCTGCGTGGTGCCGACGCGCGCGGGCGGCCTGTGCCAGCTGTCGAACGCACTGGCCACGGTGGCGGCGCGTGCCGGCTTCGAACTCGTGGAGCGCCACGGGCACACCGCGCGCATCGAGCAGGCCGCGCCGTCCGAGAGCGACGCCGTCGATGCGACGGTGTTCTGGAACTACGTCGACCTGAAGATCCGCGCACCGCAGGCCTGGCGCCTCGAAGTGGCGCTGAGCTCCACGGAGCTCGTGCTGCGCATTCGCGGGCGCCTGCCGCCGCAGCAGCCGCAGCGACCGCGGCCGCTGCGGCGGCACGGCGCCGCGGACCCGATGCCGCCGGTGGCGCGCGGCTGCCTGAGCTGCGCGCAGACGGACTGCTTTCGCCACCGCGCGCCGGCGGACGCGGCGCAGGCCGGGCGCACCGCCGTGCTGCTCGACACGGCCTCCACGCCCGAGTTCGCGCGCTACCTCGAGACCCACCATGCGCGCGCCGACCGCTTGCTCGCCACGCCCGTGCGCCTCGCGTTCTGGCGCTCTGCGCCGGGCGGCAGCGGGCCGCGCGACGCGGCCGCATCGACCGTGCAGGCGCCGCGCCTGGCCCGTGTGCGCCGCGCACTCTGGCAGCGGCTCTGGGCGCGCCATGCGGGCGGCCGCCGCCAGGCCAGCCTGATCGACGGCCAGCGCTGGATCGCGCACGCCCTGGCCGCGCGGCTGGCGCCGGACCACACGCACCTGGTGGTCGACCAGGCGCTGCTGCCGCACCTGCAGCGCATCGGCGCCCTCGACGGCCGCCGGCTCACCGTGCTGGCCGCTGCGCTGCCGATGGCCGAGATCGAACGGCGGCTCGACGCGGCGGCGCGGCGCTGGCCCGCCGATCCGACGCTGCGCGACTTCCGCGCCGATGCCGCGCTGGTGCAAGCCGAGGCGCTCGCGCTCGCGCGGGCGGAGGCGATCGTCACGCCGCATGCGGAGGTGCTGCGCCACCTGGCGCGCGTGGCACCGCAGGCGGCGCTGCAGCGGCTCGAATGGCATCGGCCCGAGGCCGCCGCCGCGCCCGCGGCTCGCGACGAGCCGCCGCTGGTCGTCTTCGCCGCCAGCGCGCTCGCACGCAAGGGTGCGCGCGAACTGGCCGCGGCGCTGCAGGGCCTGCGCTGCCGGCTGCGCGTGCTCGGCAGCCCGCCAGAGGACGCCAGGCTGTGGCAGGGCCTGGCGCAGGTCGAGCACATGCACTGGCGCGGCGAGCGGCTGCTGCAGGGCGCGGCGGTGGCCGTGCTGCCGGCCCACGTCGAGCATGCGCCGCGCGCGCTGCTGCGTGCGCTCGCCGCGGGCGTGCCGGTCGTGGCCTCGACCGCCTGCGGCCTCTCGGGGCTCGCGGGCGTCCAAGAGGTCGCGCCGGGCGACGTGGCGGGCCTGCGCGCCGCGCTGCTGCAGGCGCTGCCGTCCGCGCCGCGGGCTACGATCGCCGGCGCGCCAGCCACCGAAGCCATCCGACCCTCATGAGCACTTCACCGTCCATTCCCTCTTCCCCATCCGCCGGCCAGGCCGTGCGCCTCGCGCCCGAGGCGCGCTTCGCCGACGAACTCGCGCGGCTGCAGGCCGCCGACGGCGATGCGCGACCGCCGGGCTGGAAGCTCTCGCCGCGCGCAGTGCGGCGCTTCATCCTCGGCGACGAGAAGCTGCAGGTGAGCCGCAAGTTCTACGGCGACGATCCGCTGGTCGACCGGGCGATCGTCACGCTCATGGGCCACCAGGGGCTGATGCTGGTGGGCGAGCCCGGCACCGCCAAGTCGCTGCTGTCGGAACTGCTCGCGGCGGCCATCAGCGGCGACTCGGGCCTCACGGTGCAGGGCACCGCCGGCACCACCGAGGACCACATCAAGTACAGCTGGAACTACGCGCTGCTGCTGGCCGAGGGGCCGAGCCAGCGCGCGCTCGTGCCTTCGGCGCTCTACCAGGCGATGCGCGCCGGCAAGCTGGTGCGCTTCGAGGAGATCACGCGCTGTCCGCCCGAGATCCAGGACGTGCTGATCTCGCTCATGAGCGACAAGCAGCTGATGATCCCCGAGCTCGGCGACGACGCGCGGCTCTACGCGCAGCGCGGCTTCAACATCATCGCCACCGCCAACCTGCGCGACCGCGGCGTGCACGAGATGTCCTCGGCACTCAAGCGGCGCTTCAACTTCGAGACCGTCCGGCCGATCCGCGACCATGCCTTCGAGGTCGAACTCGTGATGTCGCAGTTGCAGCGCGAACTCGCGAGCGGCGGCGAGGCGCCCGTCGAGGTGCCGCGCGACGTGGTGGCGCTGCTCGTCACCACCTTCCAGGAGCTGCGCGCGGGGCAGACGCAGGACGGCACAGCGATCAAGGGGCTCGATGCCGTCATGTCCACCGCCGAGGCGGTGAACGTGGCCTATGCCGCGGCGCTGCAGGCGCGGCATTTCAACGGCGGCCGGCTCACCGAGCGCGAGATCGCGGGCCAGCTGCACGGGGTGGTGCAGAAGGACAGCAGCGACGACGCCAGGCGCGTGCGCCACTACTTCGACACCGTGGTGCGCGAGCGCGGCAAGCGCGACGCGCAGTGGAAGAACTTCCACGACGCGGCGCGCGCGCTGTGGCAGTAGCAGGCACCGAGGACGGCGTCCGGTCCCTGCCGCCCGGCGTCGAGGCCGCGCGCGGCCGGCTGTTCGGCGAGGACGAGGTGTTCTTCGTGCCGGTGCGGCACCACAGCCCCGCCTGCGCATTCGCGCTGCGTGCCCTGCTGCGCGAACTCCGGCCCGCGGCGGTGCTGATCGAGGGGCCCGACGACCTGGGCGCGCTGCTGCCGCTGCTTGGCGACGAGCGCACGCGCGCACCGGTCGCATGGCTGTGCCACAGCACGCGCCAGGTGCCGCAGGACGACCCCGACGCGGACGAGAAGACCCGTACCGAATCGCGTTCCTCCTTCTTCCCCTTCTGCGACTACAGCCCCGAATGGATCGCGGTGCGCGAGGGCGCGGCGCTCGGCGCGCAAGTGGCGCTGATCGACCTGCCCTGGCGCGACAAGGCCTGGCAGCGCGACGACGACGAGCGGGACGAGGACGCCGGCGATGCACGCGATGCCGCGCGCAGCCTGATGGAAGAGCGCCACTTCGCGCACAGCCGCTACCTGAACGCCATGGCCGCGCAGCTCGGCTGCGTCGACCACCAGGAGCTCTGGGACCGGCTGTTCGAGCTGCGCGGCAGCGCGGCGCTCGCCGACTGGCGAAGCTTCTTCCGCGACGTGTTCAGCTGGTGCGCGATGGCCCGGCTCGACTACGAGCCCGAGGTGCTCGAGGCCGAGCTGAGCCTGCCGCGCGAGCGCCACATGGCGGCCCACGTCCGCCGCTGGCGCGACGCGGTGAAGGGCCCGATCGTGGTGGTGACCGGCGGCTTCCACACGCCCGAGCTGCTCGCGCGGTGGCGCGACGCCAAGCCTTCGAAGGCCGCCGGCAGCAAGGACGGCGCCGCCGAGGCCTGGCTGATCCGCTACAGCTTCGAGCGGCTCGATGCGCTCAACGGCTATGCCGCGGGCATGCCCTCGCCCGGCTACTACCAGCAGGTCTGGGAGCGCCTCGACGCGGGCGATGCCGATCCGTTCGCCGCCGTGGCGCTCGACAGTCTCGTGCGCTTCGCGCGCCGCACGCGGGCGCAGGACCATGCCGACGCGGTCTCGACCGCGCTGGTGCAGGCGGCCGCGGCGCAGGCCATGCGGCTCGCGGCGCTGCGCGGCAACGCGGGCCCGGGCCGGCAGGACCTGCTCGATGCGATCCGCTCCTGCTTCGTCAAGGGCGCGATCGACGAAGGCACGCGCGGCTTCACGGCCGACCTGCGGCAGTTCCTGAGCGGCACGCGCATCGGCGACGTGCCGCCCTCGGCCGGTTCGCCGCCGCTGATCGAGGACGCGCGCCGCCTGGCGCGCCGCGCCGGCGTGCGGCTCGACGACAGCACCGCGCGCGTGGCGCGGCTCGACCTCTACCGCAAGCCCTCGCACCGCGAGCGCAGCCGCTTCTTCCACGCGATGGCGTACCTCGACGCCGGCCTGGCCGCCTGGCTCGCCGGGCCGGACTTCATCGGCAACAGCCGGCTCAACCTGCTGTTCGAGGAATGGCGCGCCGCATGGTCGCCGCTGGTGGAGGCGCGGCTCATCGAGCTCGCGGCCGAGGGCGCGAGCGTGGAGGCGGTGTGCATGGCCAGGCTGCGCAAGGAGGAGGCCGCGCTCGCGGCCGAGGGCCGCGGACGCAGCGCGAGCGCCGCGGTCACGCTGCTGCTGCGCGCCTGCCTGATCGGGCTTCAGCCGCGGCTGCCGCAGCTGCTCGCGATGCTCTCGACCCATCTCGACGAGGATGCGGCGCTGGGCTCGGTGGTCGACTGCGGGCATCGGCTCGTCACGCTCTGGCGTGCGCGCGAGCCGCTGGGCGTGCAGCAGCATCCGCAACTGCGCCACCTGCTCGGGCGCGTCTGGCCCGCGGCGCTGTTCCTGCTGCCCGACATCGGCCCCTGCGGCGAGGACGCCGAGGCCGACGCGGTGAAGCAGCTGCTCTCGCTGCGCGAACTCGGGCGGCTGCTCGATGCGCTGCAGCACGAGATCGCGCAGGGCGAGGGCGAGGATGGCGGCGCCGGCGAGGCGGTCGATCCCGGCCTGCTGCGCGCGCAGTTCGAGCGCTTCGCGACCGGCGCGCCGGTCGCGCCCGGCGTGGCGGGCGCGGCGTCGGCGCTGCTCTACCTCGACGGCCACTGGGACGAGCACGCCCTCGACACCGTGGTGCGGCAGCGCTTCGGCGCCGGCGCCGAGCCGCGCGAGGCGGTGCGCTTTCTCAACGGCGTGATGGCCGCCGCGCCCGAGCTGCTGCTGCGCCTGCCGGCGCTGCTCGAAGGCCTCGACGGCCTGGTGCGGGGCTGGGACGCCGAAGCCTTCGTCGCGCACCTGCCGGACCTGCGCCAGGCCTTCACGCGCCTCAAGCCGCAGGAGACCGCCGACCTCGCGGGCCGCGTGGCCGCGCTCCACGGCGCGGACGAGGCCGCGGTCGCGGCGCTGCAGCAGATGCACTACGAGACCACGGAAGAGGACCTGCAGCAGGGTGCGCTGCTGCAGCTCGCGCTCGCCGAGTGCCTGCGCCGCGACGGACTGGGCGCGTGGCTGGACGGCGGGCCCTAGCAGAGCCCCGATTGGCCTGCTTCGGCAAGGGTCGCGCGTTCGCGCGATCATCGGCGCCATGATTCCGTTCTCGATCCTCGACCTCTCGCCGATCACCGAAGGCAGCGACGCCGCGCAGTCGTTCCGCAACTCGCTCTCGCTGGCCCGGCACGGCGAGGCGCTCGGCTACCAGCGCTACTGGCTCGCCGAGCACCACGGCATGCCGGGCATCGCGAGCGCGGCCACGGCGGTGCTGCTGGCGCACATCGGGGCGGGCACCTCGACCATCCGCATCGGCGCCGGCGGCGTGATGCTGCCGAACCATTCGCCGCTGGTGATCGCCGAGCAGTTCGGCACGCTGGAGTCGCTGTACCCGGGGCGCATCGACCTCGGCCTGGGCCGTGCGCCGGGCTCCGACCAGCGCACCGCGCGCGCACTGCGGCGCAACCTCGAATCCGATGCCGACCAGTTCCCGCAGGACGTGGTCGAGCTGATGGACTTCATGTCGAAGAACCCGCAGCAGGCGGTGCGCGCGGTGCCGGGCGCGGGGCTCGAGGTGCCGGTGTGGATCCTCGGCTCGAGCACCTTCGGCGCGCAGCTCGCGGCGCACCTCGGGCTGCCCTATGCCTTCGCCTCGCACTTCGCGCCGCAGCAGATGATGCAGGCGATCCAGATCTACCGCGAGACCTTCAAGCCTTCGGCGCAGCTGCAGAAGCCCTACGTGATGCTGGGCTTCAACGTGTTCGTGGCCGACACCGACGAGGAGGCCGAGTTCCGCGCCTCTTCGTGGCAGCAGGCCTTCGTGAACCTGCGCAGCGGGCGCCCGGGGCGCCTGCCGCCGCCGGTCGAGGGCTACCGGCAGAAGGTGGGGCCTGCCGAGAACGCGCTGCTCGACTCGGTGCTCTCGTGCTCGGCCGTGGGCGCGCCCGAGACGGTGCGCGCGGGCGTGCGCGCCTTCGTCGAGCGCACCGGCGCCGACGAGCTGATGATCACCTCGCAGGTCTTCGACCATGCGGCGCGGCTGCGCTCCTACGAGCTGCTGGCTGGGCTGCGCGGCCAGGGCTGATTCTTTCCCCCACGCCCGCGGCCCCGGGCCGGGGCTGGGACAATGGCGGGCTTATGGCAGCAGCAGAAGCAAAGCAACGCATCGTGGTGGGACTCAGCGGCGGGGTGGACTCCGCCGTCACGGCGCACCTGCTCAAGCAGCAGGGGCACGAGGTCGTCGGCATCTTCATGAAGAACTGGGAAGACGACGACGACAGCGAGTACTGCTCCTCGAACATCGACTTCGTCGACGCCGCGAGCGTGGCCGACGTGCTGGGCATCGAGATCGAGCACGTCAACTTCGCGGCCGACTACAAGGACCGCGTGTTCGCCGAGTTCCTGCGCGAGTACAAGGCCGGGCGCACGCCCAACCCCGACGTGCTGTGCAATGCCGAGATCAAGTTCAAGGCCTTCCTCGACCATGCGATGCGCCTGGGCGCCGAGAAGATCGCTACCGGCCACTATGCGCGCGTGCGCTTCGATGCGGCCTCGGGCCGGCACGAGCTGCTCAAGGGGCTCGATCCGTCGAAGGACCAGAGCTATTTCCTGCACCGCCTGAATCAGGCCCAGCTCTCGAAGACGATGTTTCCCGTGGGCGAGCTGCACAAGACCGAGGTGCGCCGCATCGCCGAGGAGATCGGCCTGCCGAATGCGAAGAAGAAGGACTCCACCGGCATCTGCTTCATCGGCGAGCGGCCGTTCCGCGAGTTCCTCAACCGCTACATCTCGAAGGAGCCCGGCCCGATCAAGGACGACCGCGGCCGCAAGCTCGGCGAGCACCAGGGCCTGAGCTTCTACACGCTGGGGCAGCGGCAGGGGCTGGGCATCGGCGGCGTGAAGGAAAAGGGCGCGCAGCGCGGCGCGGGCGACCATTCGCCATGGTTCGTCGCGCGCAAGGACGTCGAGAAGAACACGCTCTGGGTGGTGCAGGGCCACGACCATCCATGGCTGCTGTCGACCGCGCTCGCGGCCGGCGACGCGAGCTGGGTCGCCGGCGAGGCGCCCGCGCCGGGCGGCTACGGCGCCAAGGCGCGCTACCGGCAGGCCGATGCGGCCTGCGAACTCGCGGCCGGTGGCGACGCAGCGGGCTTCAGCCTGCGTTTCGCGCAGCCGCAATGGGCGGTCACGCCCGGCCAGTCGGCGGTGCTCTACGACGGCGAGCGCTGCCTCGGCGGCGGGGTGATCGTCTGACGGACCGCCGTCAGCGCACCGAGGCGTCGACGTGGATCAGGTCGAGCGGATGGCGCCGGCCGGCCAGGTAGTCTTCCACGCACTGCAGCAGCAGCGGGCTGCGATGGCGCGCCACGCTGGCGCGGATCTCGTCGGCGCTCATCCACACGGTGCGCACGATGCCTTCGTCGAGCGCACGGCCCGCTTCGCGCGCGCCCAGCGTGCCGGCGAACGCGAAGCGCATGTAGGTCACGTCTTCCCCGTCGGGCGCATGCCGCGAGCGCGCCATGTAGATGCCGATCAGCGCGGTCGGCGTGAAGGCATGCGCGGTTTCCTCCAGCGTCTCGCGCGCGCAGCCCTCGGCGGGCGATTCGCCGGGGTCGAGGTGCCCGGCCGGCGTGTTGAGCCGCAGGCCCGCTTCGGTGTGTTCCTCGACCAGCAGAAAGCGGCCGTCCTGCTCGATCACCGCGGCGACGGTGACGTTGGGTTTCCAGCGCGCGCCGTTCACGTCACTTGGCCGCGGGCGGTTGGCGCAGCACATAGCCGCTGAAGCGCCAGACGCGGTCGTTGTCGAGGCGGAAGCTGACGAGTTCGCGCTGGATGCCGGCGGGTTGGCTGCTGAAGCGGGTCTCGTACTCGACGCTGACGTACTGGCCGGCCGTCTCGGGATCGGGATCCGTGACCACCTGCCGGTTCACGCCGACCCAGGTGCGTTGGGTGGGGGTGCCGAGCGAGGCGCGGTTGCGGGTCACGGAAGCGGCGAAATCGCTGCGCGAAACGCGCTTGCGGGCGACGGCCGTGGCGCCGTCCCAGAGTTCACCGGCCTTGCCCTGGTCGATCATCTGGATCGCCTGCATGCCGCCGCGCACCATGTCGCTGGGTTCCACGTCCTGCGCGGCCGCCGGGCCCGCGACGGCGAAAAATACGGCGGCGATCGACAGCAGCCTGGTCAAAGGGTTCATCAGCTTCGTTCCTTGGTCGGGCCACGATGGCCAAGGCCGATTGGAACCGATCCGGCCGGGAAGATTCCGCCGCCGGCGCCGCGCCTGCGCGCCGTGCGCGCTCAGTGCGCGAGATTGTCGGAAAGCGCCCTGGCGTCGACCACTTCGAGCCGGTAGCCGAGCCCGTAGATCGCGAGCAGCAGGAAGCCGCTTGCGGGACGCAGCCCCAGCTTGCTCCGCAGGCGCGAGATGTGGGTGTCGAGCGAGCGGGAGAGCGCCTCCACGCCCACGCCCCAGACCGCCTCGTGCAGGTATTCGCGCGAGAGCAGGCGACCGAGGTTCTGGAACAGGAACAGCGCGAGTTCGTATTCGCGGTTCTTGAGCCTGACGGGCTGGCCCCTGACCTTGAGGGTGCGCGAGGGCGGATAGAAGTGGTAGGGGCCGAACACCAGTTCCTGTTCGTGCTTCGCCGGGTAGGAGCGGCGCAGCAGGGCGGAGACCCGTGCCTCGAGTTCGCCGGCCCGGACCGGCTCGAGGATGACATCGTCCGCGCCGGCGTTGAGCGCTTCCACCACCTCGGCTTCGCTGGCATGGGGGGGTGATGACCAGGATGGGGACGCGGCTCTTGATTTCGTCGCGCGTGGTCCGGACGACCTCGAGGCCGCACATGTCCGGCAGCGTCCGTTCGAGGATCAGCAGATCGTAGCTCTGCCGCCGGAGCGCCTGGAGCAGGTGCTGCCCCTCGGTGTAGATGTGGCATTCGTGACCCAGGCCCAGAACGGCCTGGTGGACCAGCTGGCGCTGATCCGACGCGTGATCGAGCACTGCAATACGCATTCCATCCCCTTTTTTACGGTTTCTCTCGTGCGCTGTCAGCCGAAAGAAGTGTATCTATCTGCTTCCATGGCAGAAGTGAGGACGAAGCAATTAATACACAAAACAGCCACGTTTTTAGTAGAAAAGGCCTTAGTTAGAAACAAATGAAAACGAAAGGAGGATTTTGCGGATGCCATGGCTGCCTGCCGGGCCGTGCGGGCAGCGCCGTGGGAGGCGGGCGCGCGAGTTTCGGGAAGGCACCCCCGCATGGCGGCTGCCGGGGTGGCTGCGCCGGCCGGAATCGCGCGCCGTTCGCTAGCATTTATGTAGCTGCAAACGCAATGACTGCGGTCATCAACACGCGAACAGACGCTGGATTTAAGCCACAGTGATCGGCGTAATCTTGCTGTAAGCTCTGCCCGCGTTCCGTATTGCCCCCTGCCCTGAGGAGATCTCTATGCTGATAGGCGTGCCAGCCGAAACGACGGCCGGCGAAACCCGCGTGGCCGTTACGCCCGAGACGGTGAAGAAACTAGTCGCCTCGGGGCACACCCTGCGGGTGCAGTCGGGGGCGGGGGTGGCGGCTAGCGTCACCGACGCGGCCTACCAGGCCGCCGGCGCCGAGATCGTCGACCGGGCCGCCGCGTTCGGGGCCGACATGGTGCTCAAGGTCCGCACGCCGAGCGAGGAGGAAACCGCGCTCATGAAGGCCGGCACCGTGGTGATCGGCATGCTCAATCCCTTCGACGCGGCCGGCCTGCAGCGCCTGGCCGCCGCCGGCCTCACGGCCTTCGCGCTCGAGGCGGCGCCGCGCACCACGCGCGCCCAGAGCATGGACGTGCTGAGCTCGCAGGCCAACATCGCCGGCTACAAGGCGGTGATGATCGCGGCCGACAAGTACCAGCGCTTTTTCCCGATGCTGATGACGGCCGCGGGCACCGTGAAGGCGGCGCGCGTGGTGATCCTCGGCGTGGGCGTGGCGGGCCTGCAGGCCATCGCCACGGCCAAGCGCCTGGGCGCGGTGATCGAGGCCTCCGACGTGCGCCCGAGCGTCAAGGAGCAGATCGAGTCGCTCGGCGGCAAGTTCATCGAGGTGCCCTACGAGACCCAGGAAGAAAAGGACGCGGCCGAGGGCGTCGGCGGCTACGCGCGGCCCATGCCCGCGAGCTGGCTCGCGCGCCAGCAGGCCGAGGTCGCCAAGCGCGTGGCGCTGGCCGACGTGGTCATCAGCACCGCGCTCATTCCCGGCCGCGCCGCGCCCACGCTGATCACCGAGGACATGGTGCGTTCGATGAAGCCCGGCTCGGTGATCGTCGACATCGCGGCCGGCAAGGGGCCGGACGGCGTAGGCGGCAACTGCCCGCTGTCGGAGGCCGACCGCACGGTCGTGAAGCACGGCGTCACGATCGTGGGCGAAACCAATCTCCCCGCGCTGGTGGCGGCCGACGCGTCGGCGCTCTATGCGCGCAACGTGCTCGATTTCCTCAAGCTGATCGTCACCAAGGAGGGCGCGCTCAAGATCGACCTCGAGGACGACATCGTCGCCGCCTGCCGCGTCGCGCAGGACGGCCAGGTCACGAAGAAGTAACGCCAGCCCCGGAGAAGCCCATGGACATCGTTTCCCATACCGTCATCAACCTGATCATCTTCGTGCTCGCGATCTACGTGGGCTACCACGTGGTCTGGACCGTCACGCCCGCGCTGCACACGCCGCTCATGGCCGTGACCAACGCGATCTCGGCGATCGTGATCGTGGGCGCGATGCTCGCGGCCGCGCTGACCGAGACCACGCTCGGCAAGACCATGGGCGTGCTGGCCGTGGCGCTCGCGGCGGTGAACGTCTTCGGCGGCTTCCTCGTCACCCGGCGCATGCTCGAGATGTTCAAGAAGAAGGAAAAGAAGGCCGCTCCGGCGGCGCAAGAGGGAGCCGCCAAGTGAGCATGAACCTCGTCACGCTGCTGTACCTCGTCGCCAGCATCTGCTTCATCCAGGCCCTGAAGGGCCTGTCGCATCCCACCACCTCGATCCGCGGCAACGTCTTCGGCATGACCGGCATGGCGATCGCCGTGCTGACCACCGGGGCGCTGATCTACAAGCTCGCGGGCGGCAGCCTGAACGGCCTGGCCTACGTGCTGGTGGCGCTGGTCGTCGGCGGCGGCCTGGGCGCCTACATGGCGAACAAGGTCGAGATGACCAAGATGCCCGAGCTGGTCGCCTTCATGCACAGCATGATCGGCCTGGCGGCGGTGTTCATCGCGGTGGCGGCCGTGGCCGAGCCGCACGCCTTCGGCATCGCGCCCAGGGGCACGCCGATCCCCGCGGGCAACCGGCTCGAACTGTTCCTGGGCGCGGCCATCGGCGCGATCACCTTCAGCGGCTCGGTCATCGCCTTCGGCAAGCTCTCGGGCAAGTACAAGTTCCGCCTGTTCCAGGGCGCGCCGGTGCAGTTCGCGGGCCAGCACATGCTGAACCTGGTGCTGGGCCTCACGACGATCGGCCTCGGGCTGGTGTTCATGGCCACCGAGAACTGGGCCGCGTTCTTCGCGATGCTCGCGCTGGCCTTCGTGATGGGCGTGCTGATCATCATCCCGATCGGCGGCGCCGACATGCCGGTGGTGGTGTCGATGCTCAACAGCTATTCGGGCTGGGCGGCCGCGGGCATCGGCTTCAGCCTGAACAACGCGATGCTGATCGTGGCGGGTTCGCTCGTGGGCTCCTCGGGCGCGATCCTGAGCTACATCATGTGCAAGGCGATGAACCGCTCGTTCTTCAACGTGATCCTGGGCGGCTTCGGCGGCGACGCCACGGCCGCGACCGGCGGCGCGAAGGAGCAGCGGCCGGTCAAGAGCGGCAGCGCCGACGACGCGGCCTTCGTGCTCGGCAATGCCGAGACGGTGGTGATCGTGCCGGGCTACGGCCTGGCCGTGGCGCGCGCGCAGCATGCGGTGAAGGAGCTCGCGCAGAAGCTGGTCGAGAAGGGCATCACCGTGAAGTACGCGATCCATCCGGTCGCGGGCCGCATGCCCGGCCACATGAACGTGCTGCTGGCCGAGGCCGAGGTGCCCTACGACCAGGTGTTCGAGATGGAGGACATCAACGGCGAGTTCGGCCAGGCCGACGTGGCCATCATCCTCGGCGCCAACGACGTGGTGAACCCGGCGGCCCACACCAAGGGCAGCCCGATCTACGGCATGCCGATCCTCGAGGCCTACAAGGCCAAGACCGTGATCGTGAACAAGCGCTCGATGGCTGCCGGGTACGCGGGCCTGGACAACGAACTCTTCTACATGGACAAGACCATGATGGTCTTTGGGGATGCGAAGAAAGTAGTGGAAGATATGGGCAAGGCCATCGAATAGGCTCAAGGTCCGCCCCCGCGCAGCGCGGGGCCGTTCGTTGCGGCGCCACAGTGCGCCGTTTTCGTTTTCAAATAACTCGATTTGGAGGAGACACGTCCATGTCCGACCGTCCCTGGCTCAGCAGTTATCCGCAGGGTGTGCCCGCGGATATCGATCCTTCGCAGTACCCTTCGCTGGTGGCGCTCATGGAAGAGAGCTTCACCAAGTACGCCGACCGCACGGCCTACAGCTTCATGGGCAAGGACGTCAGCTACGCCGAGACCGACCGGCTGAGCAAGCATTTCGCGGCCTACCTGCAGGGGCTCGGCCTCGCCAAGGGCGACCGCGTGGCGGTGATGATGCCCAACTGCCCGCAGTATCCCGTCGCGGTGGCGGCGATCCTGCGCGCGGGCCTGATCCTGGTCAACGTGAATCCGCTCTACACGCCGCGCGAGCTCGAGCACCAGCTCAAGGACTCGGGCTCGAAGGCCATCGTGATCATGGAGAACTTCGGCACCACGCTGCAGCAGTGCATCGCGGCCACGCCGGTGCGCCACATCGTGCTCGCGGCCATGGGCGACCGGCTCGGCTTCCTGAAGGGCGCGATCGTCAACTACGTGGTGCGCAACGTGAAGAAGCTGGTGCCGCACTACAGCCTGCCGGGCGCGGTGCGCTTCAACGACGCGCTGGACCAGGGCGCGAGCCGCACGCTGCAGGCGCCGGTCATCGGCCCCGACGACGTGGCGGTGCTGCAGTACACCGGCGGCACCACGGGCGTGTCGAAGGGCGCGGTGCTGCTGCATCGCAACGTGATCGCCAACGTGCTGCAGTCCGAGGCCTGGAACGAGCCCGTGATGGCGCAGGTGCCGGCCGGCGAGCAGCCCACGGGCGTCTGCGCGCTGCCGCTCTATCACATCTTCGCGTTCACCGTGGGCATGATGCTGAGCATGCGCACGGGCGGCAAGCTGATCCTGATCCCCAACCCGCGCGACCTCGCGGGCGTGCTCAAGGAACTCTCGAAGCACACGATCCACAGCTTCCCGGCGGTCAACACGCTGTTCAACGGGCTGGCCAACCACCCCGACTTCCACACCGTCGACTGGAAGAACCTCAAGGTCTCGGTGGGCGGCGGCATGGCGGTGCAGGCCGCGGTCGCGAAGCTCTGGCTCGAGAAGACCGGCTGCCCGATCTGCGAAGGCTACGGCCTGTCCGAGACCTCGCCCTCGGCCACCTGCAACCCGACCGACAGCAAGGCCTACACCGGCACCATCGGCCTGCCGCTGCCGAGCACCTGGCTCAAGCTGCTCGACGACGAGGGCCGCGAGGTGGCGCCGGGCCAGGCGGGCGAGATCGCGATCAAGGGCCCGCAGGTGATGGCCGGCTACTGGCAGCGGCCCGACGAGACCGCCAAGGTCATGACGCCCGACGGCTACTTCAAGAGCGGCGACATCGGCGTGGTCGACGAGCGCGGCTACTTCAAGGTGGTCGATCGCAAGAAGGACATGATCCTGGTCTCGGGCTTCAACGTCTATCCCAACGAGGTCGAGGACGTGGTGGCGCAGATCCCGGGCGTGCTCGAATGCGCGGCGGTGGGCGTCGCCGACGAGAAGACCGGCGAGGCCGTGAAGCTCGTGATCGTCAGGAAGGACCCGGCGCTGACCGAGGCCCAGGTGAAGGAATACTGCCGCGCCAACCTCACGGGCTACAAGCAGCCGCGCATCATCGAGTTCCGCACCGACCTGCCGAAGACGCCGGTCGGCAAGATCCTGCGGCGCGAACTGCGCGACGCGAAGAAGTAGGCAGGCCGCCGCCCGTGCACGCCGCGCCGCCCGCGCCCGTCGCCATCGTCGCGGCGATGCACGAGGAACTCGCGGCCGTGCTCGCGCAGATGCCCGACGAGCAGCGCGTGCGCGTGGCCGGCCGCGATTTCTGGCTCGGCCATCTGCACGGCCAGCCGGTGGTGGCGGTGCTGTCGCGCATCGGCAAGGTCGCGGCCGCCGTCACTGCCGCGGTGCTGCTGGAGCGCTTCCGCGTGCGTGCGATCGTGTTCACCGGCGTCGCGGGCGGACTCGCGCCAGCGGTGCGCGTTGGCGACGTGGTGGTCGCGACCGAGCTGCTGCAGCATGACCTCGACGCCTCCCCGATCTTTCCGAAGTACGAAGTGCCGCTGATGGGCCTGTCGCGCTTTGCGGCCGACCGCGCGATCGGCGAGGGCCTCGCCGCGGCCGCGGCGCTCGCGCTGCGCGACCCCGTGGCGCTGGTCGGCCGGGCGGCGGTCGATGCGTTCGGCCTTGCGTCGCCGCGGATCCATCGCGGCCTGCTCGTGAGCGGCGACCGCTTCGTGGCGACGAGCGCCGAGAGCGACGCCCTGCGGCGCGACCTGCCCGACGCCCTGGCGGTGGAGATGGAAGGCGCCGCGATGGCGCAGGTCTGCCACGACTACGGCGTGCCGTTCGCCGCGGTGCGCACCATCTCCGACCGCGCCGACGATGCGGCGCATGGCGACTTCGCGCGCTTCGTGGCCGAGGTCGCGAGCCGCTACAGCCTGGCGCTGATCGGCGCTTGGCTGGCGGCGCAGCCCGCCGCCGGTGAGCCTGCGGCTACTTGAGCCAGCCGCGCCGGCGGAAGTACCACATCGGCCCCAGCGCGCTCGCCGCCATCAGCGCGAGCGCATAGGGGTAGCCGAGCGACCAGTCGAGCTCGGGCATGAACTTGAAGTTCATGCCGTAGATGCTCGCGATCAGCGTGGGCGGCAGCAGCGCCACGCTTGCCACCGAGAAGATCTTGATCGTCTTGTTCTGGTTGATGTTGATGAAACCGACGGTCGCATCCATCAGGAAGTTGATCTTGTCGAACAGGAAGGCCGTGTGGTTGTCCAGCGATTCGATATCGCGCAGGATCTGCCGCGCTTCCTCGAACTGCTCGGCGTTGAGCATGCGGCTGCGCATCATGAAGCTCACCGCGCGGCGCGTGTCCATCACGTTGCGGCGGATGCGGCCGTTCAGGTCTTCCTGGCGCGCGATGGCGCCGAGCACCTCGCCCGCGAGCTCGTCGCTGACGTTGCCTTCGAGCACCTTCTTGCCCGCGATCTCGAGTTCGTCGTAGATGTTCTCGAGCGTGTCGGCGGAGTATTCGGCGTCGGCGTCGAAGAGCTTCAGCAGCACTTCCTTCGCGTCCTCGATCAGGCCCGGCGCCCGGCGTGCGCGCATGCGCAGCAGGCGGAACACCGGCACGTCCTCGTCGTGGATCGAGAACAGCACGCCGCGGCTGCGCAGTTCGGTGTTGTGCTGGTTCAGGATGAAGGCCACGCGCACCGAGCGCGGGTCCTCGTCGTCGTCGATCAGGAAGTCGGAGCGGATGTGCAGCTCGCCGTTGTCTTCCTCGTAGAAGCGCGCCGATTCCTCGATGTCCTCGTCCATCGCGTCTTCGGGAATCGACAGGCCGTAGTACTGCTTGATCCAGCGCTTTTCCTCGAGCGTGGGCGATTCCAGGTCGACCCAGATCGGCTGGAACTTGGAGAGCTCCTCGAGGGCCTCGATCTCTTCCTGGACAAGGCGGCCGTTGGCAAGCGTGAAGATATTGAGCATTGGCTCACTCCCGTGAAAAGGCTTTGGCGATGGGGCGAGGGAGGGGGCGCTTTCAATTCCCGGGCCCGGCGCCTGCGTTTTCCGGCGTCAGAAGGCGGGAGTTGAAAGCTGCCGAGACGGGGCGGTTTCCATGATGCGGTCTCCAGTTGCAGCGAGGCGCGATTATGTCATCGGGCATGTGACCGCCCGGGCATCGATCTGGATGGACATACAGTAAAGTGGCGCCCCATGCAGACCGCTGCGCTCCCCGTCCATCCTGCCGCCGGCGCCACCCAGGCCGACCGCCTCGCCGCGGCCCTGTCGGCGCTCAACGACGCGCAGCGCGCCGCGGTCGAGCACGGCGTGGGCGCGCTGACGGGCGAGCGCGACGAGCGCCCGCTGCTCGTGATCGCGGGCGCCGGCTCGGGCAAGACGAGCACGCTCGCGCATCGGGTGGCACGGCTGATCGCCGACGGCGTCGATCCGCAGCGCCTGCTGCTTCTGACCTTCTCGCGCCGTGCCGCGCAGGAAATGGAGCGCCGCGCCGGCCAGGTGCTCGCGCGCGTGCTCGGCCTGCAGTCCGAAAGGCCGCCGGCGCTGCCCTGGGCCGGCACCTTTCACGGCATCGGCGCGCGGCTGCTGCGCGAATACGCGGCCCACATCGGCCTGGACGAGCACTTCACGATCCACGACCGCGGCGACGCCGAGGACCTGATGGGCCTGGTGCGCCACGAGCTCGGCCTCTCGTCGACCGTGAACCGCTTCCCGCGCAAGGGCACCTGCCTGTCGATCTATTCGCGCTGCGTCAACACGCGCGCGCCGCTCGAACGCGTGCTCGCCGAGGCCTTTCCGTGGTGCGCCGAATG